>JACPYV010000172.1 GCA_016195825.1 Burkholderiales bacterium
ATCAGCTGCGGGTGCGGGAAGCGCTCGTCGATGTACTCGTTGATGATGTGCGACTCATACAGGATGAGGTCGCGCTCGACGAGGATGGGCACCTCGTTGTACGGGTTCATCAGCGCGATGTCTTCGGGCTTGGCGAACAGGTCAACGTCACGGATTTCGAAGTCCATGCCTTTCTCGAACAGCACGAAGCGGCAGCGGTGCGAGTAGGGGTCGGTGGTACCGGAGTAAAGGACCATCATGGCTTGGGCTCCCGAGGGGTCAGTCAATCAAAAAAGCGCACCGGCTAGGGCCGCGCTCAAAAAGCAAACGCAGTGGGTGGCCGTAGCGCGCCCCACTGCGTGGTTCGGCACCGCCCGAGAGCGGCACCGGGATGGACGGGCTTACTTCACGTCCTTCCAGTACGAGGCGTTCAGTCGCCACGCAAACACGGTCAGGAAGCCGAGAAAGATCAGCACGATCACGCCCAGCTGGAAGCGCTGGCCCTGTGCGGGCTCGCCCATCCACTGCAAGTAGGCGACCAGGTCGGCCACGGCGTCGTCGTACTGACGCGCGGTCAGCGCACCAGGCGTCAGCTGCTCGTAGCCGGCGAAGACATGGGTCTTCTTCTCGTGGTCGTGCGGGTCGGCGACTTCCTCAAACTTGGCGGCACGCTGGCCCTGCAGCTCCCACATCACATGCGGCATCGCGACGCTGGGGAAGGCCAGGTTGTTCCAGCCCGTCGCCTTGGTCTCGTCGCGGTAGAAGTTCCGCATGTAGGTGTACAGATAGTCCGCACCCGAACCCTTGGCGCCATCGGCCCGCGAGCGGGCGATGACGGTCAGGTCAGGCGGATTGGCACCGAACCAGGCCTTGGCGTCCTTGGCATCGAGGCTGACCTTCATGGTCTCGCCGACCTTGTCGGCCGCGAACAGCAGGTTGTTCTTGATCTCGATTTCGGACAGGCCGATGTCGCGCATGCGGTTGTAGCGCATGTAGGCGGCCGAATGGCAGTTCAGGCAGTAGTTAACGAACAGCTTGGCGCCGTTTTGCAGCGCCGCCATGTCCGACATCTTTTCCTTGGGGAACTTGTCCCACTCGATGCCACCGGTGTTGGCTTGGGCGGCACCGATCAGGCCCAGCGTGGCCAGCAGGAGAGCGATCAGCTTTTTCATTGGTGTTGTTGCTCCGCGGCTCAGTGGGCGTGGAAGGTCACACGGTCGGGCACCGGCTTGGGCGTGCCGAGGCGGCTCCACCAAGGCATCAGCAGGAAGAAGCCGAAGTAGAACAGCGTGCCGGCCTGCGCGACCAGCGTGCCCATGTCGCTCGGCGGCTGGATGCCCAGGTAGCCCAGCACCAGGAAGAACACCACGAAGACGGCGTACACATACTTGTGCCAGTCGGGGCGGTAGCGGATGGACTTCACCGGGCTGTGGTCCAGCCAGGGCAGGAAGAACAGGATGATGACCGCACCACCCATGACGACCACGCCCCAGAACTTGGCGTCGAAGACCTTGAGCAGGAAGATCGCCGCGGCGGCGGCAACCAGCAGCGCCACCTTGGCAGCGCCGCCGAACTTGCCCTTCAGGAAGCTCACGATGGCCGCGATGCCGACGACGCCGCACAACACGCTGACCATGGGGTCAGTCGTCGCGCGCAGCATCGAGTAGAACGGCGTGAAGTACCAGACCGGGGCGATGTGCGCCGGTGTCTTCAACGGGTCGGCCGGAATGAAGTTGTTGTACTCCAGGAAGTAGCCACCCAGTTCCGGTGCGAAGAAGATGATGGACGTGAAGGCCATCAGGAACAGGCAGACGCCGTAGATGTCGTGCACCGTGTAGAACGGGTGGAAGGCAATGCCGTCCAGCGGGATGCCAGTCTTCGGATCCTTGTGCTTCTTGATCTCGACGCCGTCGGGGTTGTTGGAACCGACGTCGTGCAGCGCCAACAGGTGGGCGACGACCAGGCCCAGCAGCACCAGCGGCACGGCGATGACGTGGAAGCTGAAGAAGCGGTTCAACGTCGCGTCACCGACGACGTAGTCGCCGCGGATCATCAGCGCCAAGTCCGGGCCGACGAAGGGTACGGCCGCGAACAGGTTCACGATGACCTGGGCACCCCAGTAGGACATCTGGCCCCAGGGCAGCAGGTAACCCATGAAGGCTTCAGCCATCAGGCACAGGAAGATCGCGCAGCCGAAGATCCAGACCAGCTCGCGCGGCTTGCGGTAGCTGCCGTAGATCAGGCCACGGAACATGTGCAGGTAGACGACCACAAAGAAGGCCGAGGCGCCGGTGCTGTGCATGTAGCGGATCAGCCAACCCCAGGGCACATCACGCATGATGTACTCGACCGATGCGAAGGCCAGGCCCGCGTCCGGCTTGTAGTGCATCACCAGGAAGATGCCGGTGACGATCTGGATCACCAGCACCAGCAGCGCCAGCGAGCCGAAGATGTACCACCAGTTGAAGTTCTTCGGCGCGTAGTACTCCGACATGTGGACCTTGTAGGCGTCGAACGCGGTCGGGAACCGGTTCTCCAGCCAGGTCATGGTCTTCACGCCTGCCGAGGCGCCTGCGGGTGCTTCTTTGAATTCAGCCATGTCTCGTCCCGTGCTCCGTTAGGCCTTCTTGTCTTCACCGATGATCAGCCGGCTGTCCGACAGATATATATACGGCGGCACTTCGAGGTTGTCGGGCGCGGGCTTGTTCTTGAACACGCGGCCGGCCATGTCGAAGGTCGAACCGTGGCAGGGGCACAGGAAGCCGCCGTTCCAGTCGTCGGGCAGCGACGGCTGCGCGCCGGGCGCGAACTTGTCGCTCGGCGAGCAGCCCAGGTGCGAGCAGATACCCACGACAACGAGGTACTCGGGCTTGATCGAGCGGTTCTCGTTCTTGGCGTAGTCGGGAATCGGGAAAGCCTTGCGTTCCGAATTCGGGTCGGCCAGCTGACTGTCGTTCTTCTTGAGGGCCTCGATCTGCTCGGGCGTGCGACGCACGATCCAGACCGGCTTACCGCGCCATTCGACGGTCAGCTTCTCGCCAGGCTTGATGCCGGAGATGTCGACCTCGACGGGGGCGCCAGCGGCCTTGGCGCGCTCGCTGGGCGCAAAAGTGCTGACGAAGGGCACGGCAGTCGCAACGCCACCAACGGCGCCGGCACAACCGGTTGCGATCAACCAGGTGCGCTTGCCTTGGTCCACTTGCTGGTCACTCATGAGGGTCCTCTAAAGAGACTTCTGATCGGGGCAGCCGAGGATTCTAGCGGACGCTCACTCGCGCCCGACGCCGGGCGACGCAAGCCGACCGCAGGTTTTCCCGGCTTCTGGCCCCTTAGACTTGGCCTCAACATCGCGCCACCCCATTCCAAACGCATCTGTAGGAGCCCCGCATGAGTTTCTTTTCCGAGTTCAGGGAGTTCGCCGTCAAAGGCAACGTCGTCGACCTGGCAGTCGGTGTGATCATCGGCGGCGCCTTCGGAAAGATCGTCGACTCCTTGGTCGGCGACGTCATCATGCCGGTGGTCAGCAAGATCTTCGGCGGCCTGGACTTCAGCAACTACTTCGTCCCGCTGGCCGGCCAGACGGCCGCGACGCTGGCCGAAGCCAAGAAGGAAGGCGCCGTGCTGGCCTACGGCAGCTTCATCACCGTCTCGCTGAACTTCATCATCCTGGCCTTCGTGATCTTCCTGATGATCAAGCAGATCAACCGCCTCAAGCGCGAGCCCGAGGCGGCCGCGCCGGCTGCACCGGCGCCCACGCCGGAAGACATCCAGCTGCTGCGCGAGATCCGCGATTCGCTGAAACGCTGACCCGCTCCCGCACCATCGCCCGGTAAGCAATGGTTACCGGGCTTTTTTTTGCCACGGATTTGGCAACCCATCGAAAACCCCAGCTTGTTGCAGGCGCGATACTTTCGGGGCCGCTTGTGCCAATTTGTTGATGAACGCGCCCGAGATACGCCTCAATCCGCACCTGGAAGCCTCCTTGACCCGCATTCGACTGGCGGGCGAGCAGGCGGCCGAGCGCTGCGCGGAAGGCCTGGGCCTGTCAGCGCTGTCCGCCGGGCAGATCAAGAAACGCGACGCACTGCTCGCAGCGCAGTTCGTGTTTCGCCAGCAACAAGGCGTGTTCTCGCAGCGATTCCTGCAAAGCCTGCGCAAGCAGGTTATGGCGGAACAGTCCGACACCAAGCCCGCAGCGACTCCGGCCGCCAAGAAGGACTGGGGCGAGCTGTCGCTGATGGACGACGACCAGGTCAACAACCTGGTGGCGGCGGACCGAATCGGCCTGGCCATCGGGCATCACAGCGAATGGGAGCTGCGCGAGGTTGAGTCATATGTCTCCGGCATCCAAGTCGGCGAGCGCAATCCGTTGCGCCCGGAACTGATAGGGCAGGCGCTGCTGGATGCGGTGCAGTCCATCACTGACGACCCACTGACCCGCCAGACGCTCACGGATGAGCTAACCCGCTCGCTGGCGCAGGAAATGCGCGGCTGCTATGCCGACATCGCCGAGCTGCTGCGCTCACGCGGCCTGCGCCCGCAGGATTTGCGCGTGCGGGCGACGCCGGACGGCGCCGCATCCCGCCATGGGGCCTTGAGCACCCAGCAGGGTGATCTCGACTCCGGCCACGGCGGCATGTCCACGCGCAGTGGCGGCTACGGCAGCGGCTACGGCGGTTCGAGCCATGGCGGCTTGGGCCGGGGGGCGGGCTTTGGCAGCGGCGGCGGCCAAGGTGGCGGCGGATATGGCGGCCAGGGCGGCGGCGGGTATGGCGGCCGCGGCGGCGCCGCCGGTGGCGGTATCGGCCAGGTGGACCCGCAGATGATGAGTCTGCTGCGCCGCCTCGCCCAGGCCCCGGCAGCCTACGAACCCAGTTATGAAAGCCAAGGCCAGTCCGGCCGCGTGGGGCTGGACACGCTCAACGGCGAGCCCAGCGCCTGGGGTCAGATGCCGCTGCCGGCCAATCTGATCCACCTGCACCGAGATGAACTGCGCCAGGCCTCGACCGGCCGGCTGGACCACATGGTCATCGACGTGGTCGGCAGCCTGTTCGACCAGATCCTGTCCGACCCCAAGGTGCCGCCGCAGATGGCGCGTCTGCTCGCGCGGCTGCAGCTGCCGGTGCTGCGCGTGGCGCTGGGTGACGAGACCTTCTTCTCATCGCGCCGCCATCCTGTGCGCCAGTTCGTCAACCGCATGGCCTCGCTGGCCTGCGCTTTCGACGACTTCGGCGACGACCCCGGTCGTTCCTTTTTGGCCCATGTGCGCGACCTGGTGCAAGACGTCGCCCAGGGCGACTTCGACCGCATGGACGTCTACACGGCCAAGCTGGACAACCTTGAAACCTTCATTGCCGAGCAGAGCCGCAGCACGCTGAAGGCTGCCGGCGACGCCGCCGCCGTCGTCGAGCGCCGCGAGACCGACCTGCGCCTGCAGCAGCGCTATGCGCTGCAACTGCAACAGCAGCTGGCCAAGGTGCCGATGCAGGACTTCCTGCGCAACTTCCTGGCCCATGTCTGGAGCCAGGCCATCGTGCTGGCCTCGCGCGAAGGCGCCCCCGAGCGGGCGCTGCGCCTGCGCACGCTGGGCCGCAGCCTGGTCATGAGCGTGCAGCCCAAGGGCGGCACCGCCGCGCGCGCTGACTTCCTGCGCGAGCTGCCCAACCTGATGCGCACCCTCAACGAGGGCATGGACCTGATCCGCTGGCCGGACGTGCCGCGCAAGGACTTCTTCGGCGTGCTGCTGCCGGCACATGCCGAGTCGCTGAAGGGCCAGGCCCCCAGCGCGCTGGACACCAACCTGCTCGTCAAGCAGCTGGACCAGATCTTCGGCGTGCCGCCGCCGGCGGAGACCGACCTCGCCAAGCCCATGGCCGGCGAGACCCTGCCCGGCGACCTGGACGCCAGCCAGCGCCTGACGCCGGCCGAGGCCAAGAGCCTGGGCCTGGTGGAGGAGTCCGGCGTCGATTGGAACGGCGAGCTGGACCTGGACCTGTCGGGCAACGACGCGGCTGCGGCGCCACTGGAAGCCGTCGACATCTCCATCGACGGCCTGCCGGCCGCCGAGAGCGCGCCCGAGCCCAGCAGCGGTGCGCTGCTGGTGGACAACATGCAGCTGGGCTTCGCGTACCAGATGCACACCGGCGACGAATGGCAGAAGGTGCGGCTGGCGCATGTGAGCGCGGGCCGCAGCTTCTTCATCTTCACGCACGGCAACCGCCACCAGGAGACGGTGACGATGACGGCGCGCATGCTCAAGAAGCTGTGCGAAGCCGGCCGCATGCGCGCCTTCGAGCCTGCCCTGCTGTTGGAGCGAGCGACCGCCAGGGCGCGCGCGCAGCTGGCGGCGCTGGGCGGCCGCTAAGCTACCCCGGCGCTGAGCCGCCGTGCCATCGCCAGCGCTGCGCTCAAGCTGGCCGGGTCGGCAATGCCGCGGCCCGAGATGTCGAAGGCCGTGCCGTGATCCGGGCTGGTGCGCACGAAGGGCAAGCCCAGCGTCACGTTGACGCCCTGCTCCACACCCAGGTACTTGACCGGGATCAGCCCATGGTCGTGCGTCATCGCAACGACGACGTCGAACTCGCCGCGGCGGGCGCGCATAAAGATCGTGTCAGGCGCGAAGGGCCCGGTCGCATCCCAGCCCTCCGCGCGGGCGTCGGCGATGGCTGGGGCGATGTGGTGGATCTCCTCGTCGCCGAACAACCCGCCCTCGCCCGCATGCGGGTTCAGCCCCGCCACTGCGATGCGTGGCGCCACGATCCCCATGCGCCGCAGCGCACGGCCCGTGATGCGCAAGGTTTCCAGCACGGCCTCGCGCGTGACGCGGTCAATCGCATCGCGCAGCGAGCAGTGGATGGTGACCAGCACCGTGCGCAGCTCCTCGTTGGCCAGCATCATGCGCACGGGTACGCCACCGGCCAGCGCCTGCAACATCTCGGTGTGGCCGGGAAATGGCGAGCCCGCGGCGTGCAGCGCCTCCTTGTGGATGGGCGCGGTGACGATGCCCCGTGCCCGGCCCGCCTGGATCAGCGCGACCCCCGCCTCGATGCAGCGTGCTGCTGCCGCGCCGGCGCGTGCGTCCACCCGGCCCAGCGGCGCGTCGGCCAGGTCCGCCGACAGGCCATCGGGCTGCCAGACCGGCAGGCAGCGCGGCGGCACGCGCGGCAGTTCCTCGGGACCGTCCAGCTGTGCCACCGCCAGGCCGCCGCCCGTCGTCGCCACGGCGCGGCACAGGACGGCCACGTCGCCCACGACGACCGCGTCACGCGGCGCCTCGTTGCGCCACAGGCTGGCGATGATTTCGGGGCCGATGCCGCAGGCATCGCCCATGCTGATGACGAGGGGGCGCGCCAGGGAGTGTTCCGGGATCATGCGGCATTCTTTCATCACACCCGCAGTCGCGCTGGCAGACTGCTCGCGCTGCCGCCGCCTCCGCCGCCTCCGCCGCAGGCTGCCCTTCTAGAAATCAAGACAACCCATGACCCACCAACGCTTTCATCCCATCGGCACGCCGGGCCAGCCATGGAGCGCGGCCGACGTGGCCGCGTGGCGAGCCCAGGTCCTGCGCCAGCGCAGCCATGCCGACGACGTGCTCAGCGCCATCGAGCCACTGCGGCAGGCCTTCGACGTCGACGACTACGGCGCGCTGGACTGCGACGGCGAGCGCTTCCCGCTGCGGGTGATCCGCAGCCGCGGCTGGCGCGACGACCTGCCCACGCTGGTCGTGACCGGCGG
Organism: Burkholderiales bacterium; assembly: GCA_016195825.1. Classification (GTDB taxonomy): domain Bacteria; phylum Pseudomonadota; class Gammaproteobacteria; order Burkholderiales; family Burkholderiaceae_C; genus Pelomonas. The sequence goes on from JACPYV010000172.1 coordinate 7,714, forward strand.
CGTGCACGGCTACGAGACCAGCGGCGTGCTGGGCGCGCTGCAGTTCGTGCGCGAGCACGGCCTGGAACAGGCCGGCCGCGCCAACCTGCTTGTCGTGCCCTGCGTCAGCCCCTGGGCCTACGAACGTGTGCAGCGCTGGAACCGGGACGCGCTCGACCCTAACCGCAACTTCCGCGAAGGCAGCCCGGTGGGCGAATCCGCCGCGCTGGTGGCACTGCTCGCGCCGCTGCGCGGACGGGTGCTGATGCACATCGACCTGCACGAGACGACGGACTCGGACGAGTCGGAGTTCCGCCCCGCACTGGCCGCCCGTGATGGCGAGGCCTTCGTGCCTGACACCGTGCCCGACGGCTTCTACCTCGTCGACGACATCGACCACCCGCAGCCCGGGTTCCAGCGCGCCGTCATCGATGCAGTGGCCCAGGTCACGCACATCGCACCGGCCGATGCCAACGGCCAGATCATCGGCACGCCGTTGCAGTCGCCGGGCGTCATCAGCTTTGCGGTCAGCGAGCGCGCCCTGTGCGCTGCCATCACAGGGGCTCGCTTCAGCACCACCACCGAGGTCTACCCTGATAGCCCGCGCACGACGCCGCAGCAATGCCTCAAGGCGCAGGTGACCGCCGTGCGCGCAGCCATCGACTACGCGCTGATGCACCCGGCTTGAGTTGGCTCAGGCCGGGTTGTCCACGTCGATGAACTGCCAGCTCAGCCCCAGGTCCTGCGCGACCTGGGCGCCCACGCCCTGCACGCCGTAGCGTTCGGTGGCGTGGTGGCCGGCCGCGACGAAGGCCACACCGGTCTCGCGGGCATAGTGGGCCTGCGGCTCGGAGATCTCGCCGGTGATGAAGACATCCGCGCCTGCCGCGATGGCCTGTTCGAAATAGCCTTGCGCACCGCCGCTGCACCAGGCCAAGCGGCGCAGCGGGCGGCCATCACCGGGCACGATCGTCACATCGCGGCCCGTCAGCTCGCGCAATTGCGCAGCGACGCTGTCCAGCGTGGTCACTCCCACTGCCGCGGTGAAGCCGAGGTCCTGGTCCCCGAAGCGACCGTCCGCGGCCCAGCCCAGGCGAGCGCCCAGCTGCGCGTTGTTGCCCAGCAGCGGGTGGGCGTCCAGCGGCAGGTGGTAGGCGAAGAGGTTGATGTCGTGCTGGATCAGCCGTGCCAGGCGCTGCTTCATCCAACCCGTCACGCGTCCGTCCTGGCCGCGCCAGAAGAGGCCGTGGTGGACCAGGATGGCATCGGCCCGGGCCGCGATGGCGGCGTCGATCAGCGCGAGGCTGGCAGTGACCCCGCAGACCAAGTGGCCCACCTCGGCGCGGCCCTCGACCTGCAGACCGTTCGGCCCATAATCCTTGAAGCGGCCGGGCTCCAGCAACTGGTTCAGTCGGAGTTCCAGCGCGGCGCGATCGGTCATGGCTTGTGAAGGATGAGGGTGTTGAAGCGGCTCTGGCTGATTTTCGCGCAGGCGGTCACGGTGGCGCTGGCGGTGCTGTTCGTCGTTGCCACCCTGAAGCCGCAATGGCTGCAGACCGCGCGCTGGCTCGATGGGCAGCCCGCCTCGCTGCCGGCACTGCGCCAGCTTGCCCAGCCGGCCTCACCCGCTGCCTCGGTGCTGCGGGCCGGCTTCTCGCAGGCAGCGCGCGCCGCCGCGCCGGCCGTGGTCAGCATCACTGCCAGCAAGGCGCCGCCGCGCGCGGCAGGCCGGGCACGTGACCTGCTTTTCGGCTTCCCGTTCTCACCACGCCAACCTCGCGGCGGCCCGCAACGAGGGCTGGGCTCGGGCGTCATCATCTCAGCCGATGGCGTGCTGCTGACCAACAACCATGTCGTCGACGGCGCATCGGACATCGAGGTGCAGCTCAGCGACGGGCGGCAGGTACAGGCCCGGCTGGTCGGCACCGACCCCGAGACCGACATCGCGGTGCTGAAGATAGACCTGCCCGGCCTGCCCGTGGTCGCGCTGGGCGACGCGACCACTCTGCAGGTCGGCGATGCCGTGCTGGCCATCGGCAACCCCTTCGACGTGGGCCAGACAGTCACATCCGGCATCGTGTCGGCGCTCGGTCGCAACCAACTGGGCATCAACACGTTCGAGAACTTCATCCAGACCGATGCGGCCATCAACCCTGGCAATTCGGGCGGCGCCCTGGTGGACGCCGATGGCCGCCTGGTGGGCATCAATACCGCCATCTTCTCGCGCAGTGGCGGCAGCTTGGGCATTGGCTTCGCCATTCCCGTGGACGTGGCCCGCCAGGTGGCTTCGGCCATCCTGAAGGACGGTGTCGTCGCCCGGGGCTGGATCGGCGTCCAGACGCGCGAGCTGACACCCGATCTGGCCGACGCGCTCAAGCTCGGCGACGCCAGGGGCGTGCTGATCGGCGGCGTCGTCATGGACGCGCCAGCGGCCAAGGCCGGCATCAAGCCGGGCGACGTCCTGACCCGCATCGGCACGCATGCCATCACGTCGCCGACTGAGTTGTTGACCAGCGTCGCGGCCCTCAAGCCTCAGAGCAAGGTCGAGGTTGGCGTCCAGCGTGACGGCAAGGCCTTGAGCTTCCAGCTCGCCGTGGGGCAGCGGCCGCGGCCGAAGCAAGCCACCGAAGAGGACTGATCAGCGCTCGGGCTGGTCTTCCGGTGCCTTGGTGTGGCGGACGAAGTAGGTGGCCGCGAACAGGCCCAGCTCGTACAGCAGGCACATCGGGATGGCCAGCGCCAGCTGCGAGACGATATCGGGCGGTGTGATGACGGCCGCGACGATGAAGGCGACGACGATGAAGTAGCCGCGCCATTCGCGCAGCTTCTCCACCGGCACGATGCCCATGCGCGCCAGCACAACGACGATGACGGGCACCTCGAAGGCTGCGCCAAAGGCGATGAACATGTTCATTACGAAGCCGAGGTAGGCCTCGATGTCAGGCGCCGCCGTGATGCTCTTGGGCGCGAAGCTCTGGATGAACTTGAAGACCTGGCCGAAGACGAAGAAGTAGCAGAAGGCCACGCCAGAGAAGAACAGCAGCGTGCTGGACACGACCAGCGGCAGCACCAGGCGCTTTTCGTGCGAATACAGCCCCGGCGCTACGAAAGCCCAGGCCTGGTAGAGCACCACCGGCAGCGCCAGCATGAAGCCGGCCAGCAGCGTGATCTTCAGCGGCACGAAGAACGGTGCGATGACGTTGGTCGCGATCAGCTTGGTGCCGGCGGGCAGGTGAGCGATGAGCGGTGCGGCCAGCAGGTCGTAGAGCTGGCCTGGCCCGGGATAGAGCGTCAGCACGCCGAAGCAGACGGCGATGGCGATGACGGCGCGCAGCAGCCGGTCGCGCAACTCCATCAGGTGGGTGACGAAGGGCTGCTCGGTGCCGGCCAGTTCGTCGTGGTCGGGTTTCTGGAAGGAGCTCATGGGCTCAGCGCTGGGGTGGCCGGAAACGCGCCACACGGGCCGCGCCGGACTGGGAATGGCGCTTCACGCCGGTCCGCTGCTTGTACCAGAGGGGCGTGGCGCCACGCTTGAGGCGCCAGTTCTTCTTCGGGTGGCGGTATTGCGGCGGCGGGGCGATGGTCGACACGTCGTGTGACGAATCACCGCTCACGTCGCGCCAGGTCTGGTCGAAAGCCTGCGTGGCCGAATTCACTTCCTGGCGAACGCTCTGCTCGACGTCGTGCACCGCCGTCTGGAACTGGGACTTCATCTTCTGAAGCTCCTCCAGCTCGATGGAACGGTTGACCTCGGCCTTCACGTCGGCCACGTAGCGCTGCGCCTTACCAAGCAAGGTGCCGACGGTGCGCGCAACACGCGGCAGCTTCTCGGGGCCGATGACGATCAACGCCACGGCACCGATCAGTGCGATCTTGTCAAAGCCGAAATCGAGCACTTAGGACTTGGTCTTGGCTTCGACGTCCACCGTGTTCGGGTCCTTGGCCTTGTTGGCGGTGACCTGCTGCGGCGCAGCGGCAGGATCCTCGGCGGCTCCACCGTCCTTGATGCCGTCCTTGAAACCCTTGACGGCGGCGCCGAGGTCCGTGCCGACGTTGCGCAGCTTCTTCGTACCGAAGATGGCGATGACGACGACGAGGACGATCAGCCAGTGCCAAATACTGAATGAACCCATGATGCTTACTCCTTGAGGACTGGCTCAAATTCTAGGTGACGGTGCCGGTTCAGCCTTTGAGCCAAGGCCGGGGGCCGCCCATGACGTGCAGATGCAGGTGATACACCTCCTGCCCACCGTCAGGCCCGGTGTTGATGACGTGGCGGAAACCGTTGGTAACGCCCAGTTCCTTCATCAGCCGCGGGCCGAGGGCCGTCATCCTGCCCAGCAGCGCGCCTTCAGCCTCAGTCACGTCGGCCATGGAGGCGATGTGCCGCTTGGGGATGATGAGCACATGGACCGGCGCCCAGGGATGGATGTCGTGGAAGGCCAGGATGTCTTCATCCTCGTAGGCCTTCTTGCTCGGGATCTGGCCGGCAACGATCTTGCAAAACAGGCAGTTGGGGTCCGAGTGGCTCATGGCTTGGATTGTCCTCGTTGGGCAAATTCGGTCAGGCCCGACAGGCCTTCACGGCGGGCCAGTTCGGCCAGCACGTCCTCGGGCTTGAGGTCGAAGTGGGCCAAAGCCACCAGGCTGTGGAACCACAGGTCGGCCACCTCGTAGACCACCTTCTGCGGATCGCCGTCCTTGGCTGCCATGACGGTCTCCGTGGCTTCCTCGCCGACCTTCTTCAGGATGGAGTCCAGCCCCTTGTCGAAGAGCTTGGCGACGTAGCTGGTCGTGGGATCGGCGCCCTTGCGGGAGGCGATGACCGCGCCGATGCGGAACAGGATGTCGTCACTCATAAATCTTGCTCGGGTCCTTCAGCACGGGCTCGGTAGCGGTCCACACGCCGTTCTCCAGCTTCTGGAAGAAGCAGCTGTGGCGGCCCGTGTGGCAGGCGATGCCGGGATCGTGCCCGAGCTGCGTGATCGTCAGCAGCACCACGTCGTTGTCGCAGTCCATCCGGATGGCATGCACCTGCTGGAAGTGCCCACTCTCCTCGCCCTTGTGCCACAGCTTGTTGCGCGAGCGGCTCCAGTACACGGCCTGGCCACGCTCGGCCGTCAGTGCCAGCGCCTCGCGGTTCATCCACGCGAACATCAGCACGTCGCCCGTGCCCTGCTCCTGGGCGATCACGGGCACCAGGCCCTTGTCGTCCCACTTCACTTCGTCGAGCCAGCTCATGCCTTCAGTCTAGGTGAGTCGCGCCGACATGCTGGCGCTCCTGGGCAAACCACTTCAGCACGGGGATGGTGCCGGGCAACACGGGCTTGACCTGCACGGGCAGGTCGGCCCAGGCCATCTGCTGGCCTTCCAGCATCTGGAACTCACCCTGCCAGTCGAACACCTTGCAGAAATTGAGCCGCACGCGGGCATGGGGGTAGTCCATGACCAGCGTCTGCCAAGGGTGGGCAGTGCCAATCTCAATGCCCAGTTCCTCGCGCAGCTCGCGCGCCAACGCCTGCTCGACGCTCTCGCCGGGCTCGACCTTGCCGCCCGGGAACTCCCAGTAGCCGGCGTAGACCTTGCCTTCGGGGCGCGAGGTCAGCAGAAACTGGCCATCCGGCGCCACCAGCACGCCGACTGCGACTTCGGTGATGTCCCGCTCGGTCATGCTTGACGACCCGCCATGTCGCGCGCGAACTGGAAGGCCACGCGGACCGAGCGCGAGCCGCGCTCCAGCGCCCAGATCAGCGCCTGCTGGCGTGCGCCATCGATGGCCGCCTCGTCCAGGCCGAAGTGGCGCAACCACTGGGCCACGATGGCCAGGTACTCGTTCTGGCTGAAGGGGTAGAAGCTGATCCACAGCCCGAAGCGCTCGGACAGCGAGATCTTCTCCTCCACCGCCTCGCCGGGGTGGATCTCGCCGTGCTCGCCGTGGGTGCCGGCCAGGTTGTCGACCATCTTCTCGGGCAGCAGGTGGCGGCGGTTGCTGGTGGCGTAGATCAGCACGTTGTCACCGGCCGCGGCCACGGAGCCGTCGAGCACGCTCTTGAGCGCCTTGTAGCTGGCCTCGCCTTCGTCAAAGCTCAGGTCGTCGCAGAAAACCACGAAGCGCTCCGGCCGGTCGGCGACCTGCTCGACCAGGTCCGGCAGGTCCACCAGGTCGGCCTTGTCGACCTCGATGAGGCGCAGGCCCTGGCCGGAGAACTCGTTCAGCACGGCCTTGATGAGCGAACTCTTGCCGGTGCCCTTGGCGCCTGTCAGCAGCACGTTGTTGGCCGGCCGGCCAGCGACGAACTGGGCCGTGTTGCGCAGCAGCCGCTCCTTCTGCGGTTCGACCTCCTTCAGGTCAGCCAGGCGGATGCGGCTGACGGCACGCACCGGCTCCAGCACCAGCGCGCCATGGCGGCGGCGGGCGCGCAAGGCGGTGGAGGCCGCCCAGTCGGGCGGCGTGGCGGCGTGCGGCAGCACGGCTTCGAGCCGGGCCAGCAGGCCCTCGGCGCGGGCGATCAGGGCTTCGAGCGAGGCGGTCGTCATGGCGGCGGGCAGTGTAGCGAGCCAAGGGGTCACGGCATGGTCATGCGGGCTGGTCCCAAAGGCGCGGATACGGGCCGGCGCACGTCAACGGCAGGACACCGCCGCGGCCGACGATGCACTCATTCCCCCCAAACCCCGAGGACTCCCATGCGCTCGACCCTGCTCGCCGCCGCTCTCACGCTGGCCGCGCTCTCGCCAGCCGCCCAGGCCGCCACGCTGCCCACCGACGGCAACTGGGCCGGCTTCACCGTCGACGCCAACCTGCCGCCCTACGGCTTCGGCTGGACGGACGACAACGGCGCGGCGCTGAGCTTCAGCGTGACCATCGCGACCGGCCAAATCGGCACGCTAACGGTCGTCGATGCCGGCTTCTCAGGCGACCGCTTCCGCGTTTACGACGGCGCCGCGCTGCTGGGCAGCACCAGCGTGGCCGTCAACGGCGACACCGCCGGTGCCATCACGTTCGACTACGACGCCGCCCTGGCCGACAGCAGCTTCAGCCGCGGCCAGTTCAAGCTGGGCGCCGGCACACACGTCATCAGCGGCCTGATGTTCGCCTCGACGACCGATGCCTTCGGCCCGCTCAACGCCACCATCGGCGGCCTGAAGCTCACCGTCAGCCCCGTGCCCGAGCCCGCCACCTACGCGACCCTGCTCATCGGCCTGGGCCTGCTCATCGGCGCCCTGCGCCGCCGCAGCGCTTCCGTCTGACACCTGCACCGAAAGACCTCCATGCGCTTCAAGCTCCTCCCCCTGGCCTCCGCACTGACGGCCACCCTCATCGCGGCCGCCGCCCAGGCCGCCACGCCAGCCCCGATCACCGTGAAGATCGTGGCCTTCAACGACTACCACGGCAACCTCGAGTCGCCCGGCACCTTCGGCCCCAACACGGTCGGCACCTTTGCCAGCGCCGGCAACCGCCCGGACGTGGGCGGCGCCGAATTCCTGGCCGCCTACGTGGCCGGCATGCGCGCCAAGAACCCCAACACCGTTGTGGTCGGCGGTGGCGACCTGGTGGGCGCCTCCCCGCTGATCTCGGCGCTGTTCTACGACGAGCCCGCCGTCGAGACGCTGAACAAGATCGGCCTGGACTTCTCCTCGGTTGGCAACCATGAATTCGACAAGGGCAAGGACGAACTGCGCCGTCTGCAAAACGGCGGCTGCAAGCTGACCGCCAGCGGCGCACCCGACGCCAACAGCTGCCGCGGCTTTGGCTCGTCGGCCCCGGGCACCTTCGACGGCGCCCGGTTCCAGTGGCTGTCGGCCAACGTCATCGAGACCGCCACCGGCCGCTCGCTGCTGCCGGCCTACGGCATCAAGAACTTCGGCAGCGTCAAGGTCGCATTCATCGGCATGACGCTCAAGGGCACGCCCGGCGTCGTCACACCCACCGGCGTGGCCGGCCTGGACTTCCGCGACGAAGCCGACACCGTCAACGCCCTCGTGCCGCGCCTGCGCGCCCAGGGCATTGAATCCATCGTCGTGCTGGTCCACCAGGGCGGCTTCCAGAACTTCATCACCGGCGGCGGCACCCAGCCCACCACCAGCGACATCAACGGCTGCACCGGCGACTTGCGCAACGCCGACGGCACGGATTCCGACATCCGGGCCATCGTCAAGCGCCTGGACAACGCGGTAGACCTGGTCGTCAGCGCTCACACGCACGCCGCCTACAACTGCTCCAGGAACACGCTGGACGTGACCAGCAACGGCGCCACGACGACCCAGCGCGTCGCCGGCATGCCCAACAAGGCGGGCCGCCTGGTGCCCGTGACCAGTGCCAGCGCCTTCGGCCGCATGGTGACCGAGATCGACCTGAAAATCGACCCGGCCACCCGCGACGTCATCGACGTGAGCCCGAACAACGTGCTGGTCGCCCGCGACAAGCGTGTGGCCGCCGCCGTCGTGGCTGCCACCGACCCGATCGTCATCGCCGCGCAGAACCATGTCGCGTCCAACCCCGCCGTGGCCAACGTCGTCGGCGCCTACAAGGCGGCCGTGTCGCCCCTGGCGAACGCCATCGTCGCCAGCATCACCGGCGACCTGGCCAACGCCGCCAACGCAGCGGGCGAGATGCCGGCCGGCGACCTGATCGCCGACGCCCAGCTCGCGGCCACCCAGCCGGCCAACCTCGGCGCTGCGCAGATCGCCTTCATGAACGCCGGCGGCGTGCGCAGCCCCGGCTTCGTGAAGCCCTCCAGCGCCAGCTACCCCTACAGCCTGACCTACGGCGATGCCTTCACGGTGCAGCCCTTCGGCAACATCCTGCAGACGATCACGCTGACGCAGCAGCAGATCAAGGACGTGCTGGAACAGCAGTTCAGCGGCTGCAGCGGCCAGACCGCGAACCGCATCATGCAGGTCAGCAACGGGCTCAACTACAGCTGGTCGTCCAGCGGCAGCTGTGGCACGCGCATCAGGAACGTCAGCTTCACGCCCAAGGATCTGACGGTCGTCCCGGCGATCGCCACTGGCCCAACGGAGCAACTGGTCATCAACGGCGTAGTGCAGAAGCCGACCAAGACCTACCGCGTCACAGTCAACAACTTCATGGCCACAGGCGGTGACGGCTTCGGCGTGCTGGTAGGTGGCACGAACCTGGTGGGTGGCGGGCAGGACATCGATGCCCTCATCGCCTACCTGGCCGCCTACAAGGCACCCGCCGCGGCTTACAACGGCAGCGCCGCCGACCTCGGCAAGCCGCGCGTCACCGTCGCGCCGTGAGGCGTGCGAGCGGGCTGTCCGGGCTGATGCTGCTGATGCTGCTGGCGGCGCTGGCCGCGGCCGGCCCGGCGGCGGCGCATGAGGAAGGGCTCCCGCCTGCCCAGGAAGCTGCGCGCCAACGTCAACTGGACGAGGCGCGCAGCGCGCTGTCGCGCGGCATGCCCGATGCGGCGCTCATCCCCCTCGAGACGGCCGCCGGCATGAGCCATGCGCCCGACACCGAGCTGCTGCAGCTGCAGATGCAGCTGCAGCGCGGCAATTTCCGCCAGGCGCTGGCCTTCGGTGCGCATGCCGCGGCCGCGCACCGGGACGAACCCGCCGCGCGGGAACTGCACCTGTGGCTGCTGGCCTTGTCCGGCCAGGCCGACTACGTGCGCCGCCAGTTGGTCGCCGGCGCGGCGCCCGACGATGGCCTCGCCAGGCTGCTGGACGCGCTGGCAGCCGCCGCGCCACTGCCCGGCCAGCCGCCCTCACCCTGGCCGCACGGGGTCGATGTGCCTGCCGCCCGCCGCGCCGTCGCCACCGGGCTGCTGCTGGACGGCGGCCGGCTGGCGCTGGTCCCGGCCGCCTCCATCCACGGTGCCGACGCACTGTGGCTGCGCAACGGCCTGGGCCGCGCCAGCCGCGCCCATCCCCTGGCGACGGACGCTGCGCTCGCGGAGCAAGGCCTGGCGCTGCTGGGCGTCGAACCCGCCCTGGCGCCCACGCCGGCCACCTTGCCGCTGACCCGCTCGCCACGGCCCGCGTTTGCCGGCAGCCCAGCCGCGCGGCTGGGCATGCTGCGCATCGACGGCGCCGCGCCCGCCTGGCCGCTGCTGCAGCCGGGGTTCCTGGGCCGTGTGGACCGCACCGGAACTCAGGCCTTGGGCTGGCCTGGCGGCGCCGCGCTACCCGGCGGCCCGGTGTTCGACGCCGCGGGACGGCTGATCGGCCTGGCCCTGCCCGCGCCCGACGGCTCGGAGCGCCTGCTGCCCGCCGCGCTGCTGGCGCCACTGCAGGCGCTGCCCGCGGCCACTCAGGCACAGCCGCTCACGCCCGACCAGGTCTACGAAGCCGCCCTGCCCCACGTCGCGCAGCTGCTGCGCTGACGACTCAGCCCGAGAGCGCGCGCAGCGAGGCTTCGAGCTGCTCGGTCGGCAGGCGCTTGAAGCCCGAGCGGGCGTAGCGGTGCAGTCGGCCGATGATGAAGCTGACCCACACTGACGCCTGAGCGTTGGCCTGCACGGTGGGCGTGAGCGACCCCTGGGCCTCGGCGGCACTGCGCAGCACCTGGCGCAGCGAGGACTCGATGCGGTCGAAGAACTGGTTGATGCGCGCCGTCAAGCGCTCGTTCTCATAGACCAGGGCGTCACCCACCATGACGCGCGCCATGCCAGGGTTCTTCTCGCCGAACTGCAGGATGAGGCTGGCGATGCGCGCCGCCGCACCCGGCGGAGGCAGCGGATGCGGCGCGTCGACCACCTGGTGCACCAGCCCGAAGACGCTGGTCTCGATGAAGTCGATCAGCGCCTCGAACATCTGCGCCTTGCTGGCGAAGTGGCGGTACAGCGCCGCCTCGCTGACGTCCAGCTTGGCCGCCAGCGCGGCGGTGGTGATGCGGTCCGCGCCCGGCTGCTCCAGCATGCCGGCCAGCACCTGCAGGATCTGCGTGCGGCGCTCGCCGGGCTTGGGACGCTTTTTCGGCCCAGGTTGGGAGTCCGCGGCGACCGGTTCGGGTGTGGTGTCGGTGTTCACAGCTGCGATCTTGCCGTAACAGAGTGCTCTACCGAGTGACTGCCGCGAAACCAGCCTGGCCGGACCGCCGCGAATGCTTCTTGACGGGCGCGCGAAGCGCGCAGGGCTTGGGCTGAATCAGTCCCTGAGCCAGCCCAGGCGGCGTGCTTCGTAGATGGCCTCCACCTTGGAGCGGACGTGCAGCTTGCGGTAGACCCGCTTGACGTAGGTCATGACCGTGTGCGGCGAAACCTGCATGAACTGCGCGATCTCATCGAAGGTGAAGCCCTTGGCGGCTAGGTGCAGCACGCGCGACTCCTGCTCGGACAGGGCCACCACCTCTTCATCGGCCAGCGTCGCGGCCATGGCTTCGGGAGAGGGGCCAGTGGCACCCTGCGCACCGGGCGCCAGCCGAACCAGCAGGCGGCGGGCAATGATGGGGCTGATCGGGCTGCCGCCGGCACGCAGGGAGCGCAACTGGCCCGGCAGGTCCAGCGCCAGGCTGTCCTTCAGCAGGTAGCCGGTGGCGCCGGCCTCAATGCTGGCGACCACATGCTGCTCGTCGCCGAACACGGAAATGACCATGACCTCGCACTGCGGCCGGGTCTGGGCCGCGTGGCGGATGAGCTCGATCCCGCTGCCGCCCGGCAGGTCCAGGTCGACCAGCAGCACGTCGGGCTGCAATTGGTCGAACATGCGCCGGCCCTGGGGCAGGTCGGGCGCGATGCCCAGCAGCTCGATGTCGGGCACGCTGCCGAGCGCATGGGTGAAAGCCTCCCGAAAACGGGCTTGGTCTTCAACGATCAGGACCGAAAACGGGGTCATCGACTCTCTGGACTCTGCAAAAGGAGCGGGATGCGCATTCTCGGGGCAGGATACCCCCTCAACCATGCGCGTCACCCTTCAGAAGTGGGGGGAGCGCGCCAGAGCCGCCAGCGAAGGTACGCGCTGGCTCACATAAACCGGCCGCCGGTGCAGGCGCGCCGCACCCGCCTGGCGCAGCCAGCGCTGCATCCAGACGGTGGCCATGCCAAGGCCACGGGCGGTCTTCTGGTGGATCAGCGTGTCCTCCACCAGCACGCAGCGCTCGGGCCTCAGCTTCAGCCGCGCCAGCACCATGCGGAACATGCGCGCATCCGGCTTGGGGCGCGACTGACCGAAGCAGCTCATGTCCTCCACGCAGATCAGGCGCTCGAAAACACCCGCCAGGCCGATAGCGGCCAGCACGCGTTCGGCATAAGCCCTGGGCGCGTTGGTCATCAGGAACTTGCGGCCGGGCAGACGGCGCAGCGCGGCCAGGTCGTGGGCGTGGCCGTGCAGCTGCGCATCGAGCCCGGGCAGCTGGTGGGTCTCGTGCAGGAAGTGCGCCGCCTTTACGCCGTGGTGGCGCTGCAGCCCGGTCAACGTGGCACCGTAGCGGCTGAAGTAGCCGTGGCGAAGCGCAACGGCTGCGTCACTGCTCAGACCGAGATGGGTCTGGATGTAGGCCGTCATCGACGCGTTCAGCGCAGGAAACGCGCTGTGCGAGGCGTTGTGCAGCGTGTCGTCGAGGTCGAACAGCCAGACCCGGTCACGAGCGCTCATCGAGACGAAATCATCGTGCCGTAAGCCTGGTCGGTCAGCACCTCCAGCAGCATGGAATGGGGCACGCGGCCATCAATGATGTGAACGGCGTTGACGCCGCTCTTGGCCGCGTCGATGGCGCCAGCGATCTTGGGGATCATGCCGCCGCTGATGGTGCCGTCCGCCACCAGCTCGTCGATGCGGCGCGGCGTCAGCTCAGTCAGCAGCTCGCCGCTCTTGTCCAGCACGCCGCGGATGTTGGTCAGCATCAACAGCTTCTCGGCCTGCAGCACGGTGGCCAGCTTGGCGGCCACGACATCGGCGTTGATGTTGTAGCTCTCGTTGTGCTCGCCGAAGCCGATGGGACTGACGACAGGGATGAACTGGTCGTCCTGCAAGGCCTTCACGACGCTGGGGTCGATGGAGATGATGTCGCCGACCTGGCCCACGTCATGTTCCTTGGCCGGATCGTCCTTGTCGACCATCTTCAGCTTCTTGGCACGGATCATGCCGCCGTCCCGGCCCGTCAGGCCCACGGCCTTGCCGCCGGCGGCATTGATGAGGCCCACGATGTCCTGCTGCACCTGGCCGGCCAGCACCCACTCGACGACCTCCATGGTCTCCTCGTCGGTGACACGCATGCCCTGGATGAACTCACCCTTCTTGCCCAGCCGGGACAGGGCGCCTTCGATCTGCGGACCGCCGCCGTGCACGACGATGGGGTTCAGGCCAACCAGCTTGAGCAGCACGACGTCCTCGGCGAAGTCCTGCTGCAGCGCCGGGTCGGTCATCGCATTTCCGCCGTACTTGATGACGATGGTCTTGCCGTGGAACTTGCGGATGTAAGGCAGGGCTTGCGACAGGATCTCGGCCTTCTCGCGCGGCGCGATGTGGGAGACGTCGGTGGTGTGGGCGGTGGTCATGCAGGAACTCCGGGGGATTGCGACGCATTCTAGGAACAGCCCGACCTCAACCGGACAATGGCGCCATGCAAGCCAGTGCCTATCTGAAACTGTCCGTCGCGACAGCGGTTGTGACCATCGCCCTGAAGACCGCGGCCTGGTGGTGGACGGGCTCGGTCAGCCTGGCGGCGGACGCGCTGGAGTCCCTGGTCAACCTGGCCGGTGCGGTCTTCGCCCTGGCCATGGTCACGCTGGCGGCCCAGCCGCCGGACGCCGAGCACCCCTACGGCCATCACAAGGCCGAGTACTTTTCCAGTGGCTTCGAAGGCATCCTCATCATCGCAGCGGCCCTGGGCATCTGCTGGGGTGCCATCGACCGCTGGCGCCACCCGCAGGCGCTGGACGCCATCGGCCTGGGCGTGGCGCTGGCGGTCGTCAGCTCCGCGCTGAACGGCCTGATGGCCTGGGCCATGCTGCGCAAGGCGCGCGAGGTGCGGTCCGTCGCACTCGCGGGCGACGCCAGGCACCTGATCACCGATGTTTGGACCTCCGCCAGCGTCGTGGCCGGACTGCTGGGCGTCATGGCGACAGGTTGGCACTGGCTGGACCCGCTACTGGCCATCGTCGTGGCGCTGAACATCCTGCGCGAGGGCGTGCACCTGATTCACGAGTCCACGCGCGGCCTGATGGACGAGGCTTTGGACGCCGCGTCACAGGCCCAGGTGCAGACCGTGCTGGAGGGTTTTCGCCACCCGCAGGCCATCCGCTTCGATCACATCGTCAGCCGCGTGGCGGGGCAGCGCCGCTTCATTGACTTGCACATGCACATGCCCGCGGGCTGGACGCTGGGCCGCGCCGCGGCGCTGCGCGGTGATGTCGAGCGGGCGCTGATGGTGGCCGTGCCGGGCCTGCGCGTCAGCATCCAGCTGCTGCCGCTGGACGTGGAGGCACACACCATCGATCAGGACGACCTGCTGTGATCGCCGTGCTGCAACGGGTGCGCGAGGCGCGCGTGGAGGTGGATGGCGCGGCCGTCGGTGCCATCCAGCAGGGGTTGCTGATGCTGGTCTGCGCCGAACCCGGCGATACCGAAGCGACCGCCGAGAAGCTGATCGCCAAGGTGTTGAAGCTGCGCGTCTTCAGCGACGACGCCGGCAAGATGAACCGCAGCGTCCAGGACGTGGGTGGCGGGCTGCTCATCGTCAGCCAATTCACGCTGGCGGCGGACGTGAGCGGCGGCAACCGGCCCAGCTTCACCGGCGCCGCGCCGGCCGGGCAAGGCCGGCAGCTCTACGAGCACACGCTGGCAGTCGCGCGCCGCCTGCACCCCACCGTCGCCAGTGGCGAGTTCGGCGCGGACATGCAGGTCCACCTGGTCAACGACGGCCCCGTGACCATCCCGATGCGCTTCTAGCCGAGCTCTATCGTCCAGCGGGACAAGCTGCCCGGCGCCGGGCGGGCCAGCACCAGCGGACCCACACGGTAGGCATGCGGGCGACGCTCCGCCTGCTGCTCGTGGCCGACGTCATCGCGCACACGCTCGACCCCATGGCCGAGCGGGCCGATGCGGTAGGTGAGCTCGAAACGCAGGTCGGCCAGCGTCAGCTGCACCGTCAACCCGTCCAGCACGGCTGGCATGACGGGGTCCACGACCAGCGCACCCTGCTCCAGCCGCAGGCCCAGCAGCAACGTGATGACCAGGCCCAGCGCGATGCCGGGGCCGCTGGAGTAGATGCGCCAGCCCCCGTCCAGCGCCACCTCGCCGGCCAACGCACGGCCATAGTGGGCCTGGGCCTCGTAGCGGTCGGAGAACGCCGCGTCGGAGCTGGAGTAGTAGCAGTTGGCCTGGCGCCGGCTGGCGCTGGGCACGCGCTCGGTCAGCGCGATCGGGTGGGCCAGTGTGAGCGCCTGCAGGAAGGCCTCGGCACGGCCCAGGTGGGCCAGCATCTGCGCGTAGCGCAGGTGCGCGTGCATGTACATGATGCCGATCTCGCGGCCGAAGAAGGTGCTGGTCTCGGCGCGCTGGAACAGCTGCGACGGCCCACCGCGGTAGGGCAGCGGCGCGTCGAACAGCCGGGCGCCGTCGGGGGCCTTCAGGTGCTGCTCGATCAGCGCGGCCTGCAGATGCGCCTGCTCAGGCGTAAAAAGATCGTCGATGACGGCGTGCATCATCGGCAGCAGGCTGTAGCGCAGGCCGGTGCGGGTGTCGCGCGGGTGAATCCACAGCTCACGCTCGCCTTGCTCGGGGAAGAGCACGTAGCCGGCGACAACATCGTCCTGCACCAGAAGGCGCTGGAACTCGGCACGCACGCCCATGGCCTCCGCCACCAGCGCGGCGGCCTCGGCCGCGCGGCCGATGCGGCCGAAGGCCGTCGCCAGCGTGTGCAGCATCTGGTGGTGAAGCGTGACGGTCCAGGCGCTGCACAGGCGCTCGCGCAGCGCCGGGTCGGCGGGTTGCAGCGAGTCGTTCCAGTCGCCATGCCAGTAGGCTGCCAGGCCCGTGCCAGGCACGACACGCTGGCGGATCAGCGCCAGCGCGCGCTCGACGTGAGCAGCCAGCGTGGTCGGCTCGCCCCCGTGCGACGTGTGGAAAGGCAGCACCTCGTCCAGCAGCGTCGTGTCGCCGCTGGCGATCAGGTATTGCGCCAGGCCCAACAGCGGCCAGAAGACGATGTCGCCGTGCGAGTCGCCGGCGCGGATGTCGCGCTCGCGTTCGAAGAACATGAACCACTGCGGCCAGTCGCCGTCCGGGTTCTGCGCGCTGAACACCTTCAGCAGCAAGTCACGCACCGGGACGGTCTGGCCCAACGCCAGCAGCATCTCCAACGGACCCTGGCAGACATCGCGGGTGCCCCAGCCGCCGCCCGAGTACTGCTCCAGCCCGCGCGGCGACAGGTAGTGCACGAGAGCGTTGTGGGCGTACCAGGGCAGGATGTCGCGCAACTGCGCAAGCGCCGGATGGTCCAGCTGCCATTGCGGCAGCAGCAGCGGCTGCGGCGCGGGCGGCGCGGCGTCGACCAGCCGGCCTCGCAAGGTCAGCGACATCGCGGTGACGGGTGCGAAGTCCAGGCACAGCAGCGGCTCGCCGCGACTGACGCCGTCGTCGAACAGGCGACCGTCGTCGCCGACGATGGCCAGGCCCGGCGCATCGATGTCAAAGCCGCCGCCGGGAAAGCGCGCGGCCAGCTCGCTGCCCGCGGGAGGCGTTACGCGCAGGCGGTCGCCGCTGTGGGTCCAGGCAGGCTTGAGTGGGGTCGCGCCGTCGTCACCGCCCAGCGCCAGGTTGAGGCTGGCACGGACCCGAATGGGCTCGCCTTGCAGCACGCGCAACGAGAAGCCCATCACATCAGGCTGTGCGCCGGCTTCAGCGACGACCTCGATGAGGCCATCGGCGTGCGCGTAGAGCCAGCGGCAGCGCTGCGGCAGCATCTCGAAAGCCGAGGGCAGCCCCAGCAGCTGCCAGCCGCCGCCCTGCAGCTGCACAAACAGCCGCAGGCCGGCCGTGCGAAACAGGCCCAGCAGACTGCGCTGCGTGGACAGCAGCCGGTTGATGCTGACGTGACCTTGCGTCAGCATGGAATGGAAGACGCCGCCCATCCAGCAGGTGGATGTCAGCGCGGCTTCGTCAGGCACCAGGTGATCTCCGCTGCGCAGGATGTGGCCGTGCGGGCGCTGCACCAGCAGCTCCTTGGCCCGCAGCACGACATGGCCGGCGTCGGAGGCAAAGAAGCTCAGCAGCTGCCCGTCCTGCCACTCCTCATGTCGGCGCTCGCCACCGAACAACTGGCGGCGCGCCTCGGCGTCGAGGTCCAGGCTGGCCAGCGGCGGTGCGCTGGCGAACAGGCTGGGTGCCGGCGCGCGGCCTGGCACGTCCAGCGGCCCGGCCGGCTCGGCTTCGGGCAGTGCCAGCAGCGCGGGCAGCCGGTCCAGGTCCGCGGCGCCGCTGGCCTCGGGGTGGTGGGACTGCAGGCTCAGGAAGAAGCCGGCGTTGGCCTGCCCGCCGGGCGCCAGGGTGAACGCATCGTCCTGCAGTGCAACCAGGGCGTGCTCCTGCTGCAGGCGCTGGTCCGGCAGGCCGGCCAACAGCGCCGGCGGCGGCGCGCCTTCGCGGGCGGCATGGCCCCAGACCTGCACCGCGTCGGTCGCAAAACGCGCGGCACGGCGCAGTGATCCGGCCAGCAGCCACGGGTGTTTGCCGCGCTGGGCCTGGTTCTGGCGCGCGGCCAGGAGCACGCCGCGGTCCGCCTCGTGCAGCGGCTGCAGGTCGATGTAGTGGCTGACGTAGAACTCGTTGGTGCGCACGGCGCCGTAGTCGGCCAGGCCCACGTCCTGCACCAGCACGGGGGCAACCTCACAGAGGGTGCCGACGGTGTTCTCAATGTGCAGATGCCAGAAAAGCGTCGGCTCGTCGGCGGCCAGGCGCAGCCGCAGACGCAGCGCGAGGCCGTCCCAGTTGCCGCACATCTCGAAGGCGTTGTCCTCCGCGTGCGCGCTCAGCGGCGACAGCGGACCCAGCAGCGGCGCAACACGCCAGTCGCCGCCCGCATCCCGCCGGCGCAGCCAGATGTTGGCGGGCCCGCCCTCCAACTCGTTGCCGGGGAAGAGGTTGAGCATCAACCCCGGTGCGAGCAGCAGGCGGCGCAGCGCGCCGTGGGAGAGCAACTCAGCTTCGAGGCCGGCGGCGTTGGAAACGGAATGGACGGTCATGTTTGTCGCTGCGCCAACAGCCAGGGCAGCAGATCAGGGTCTTGGTAGGCCGGCGTCCACGAGTCGTGGCCCACGCCGGGGTAGACGGTCAGCGTCGCCCGGCCACCGGCCGCCAGCAGCGCATCGACGCAGGCCTGCTGCCGCACCAGCGGCACGGCAGCATCGACTTCGCCGTGATAGGCCCGCACCGGCACCTCGCGCATCGCCTCGACGGACACCGGGTCGCCGAAGCCGCAGACCGGTGCGATGGCCGCGAGGTCGCGCGGATAGTCGCTGGCCCAGTTCCATACGCCGTGGCCCCCCAGGCTCAGGCCGGTGGCCAGGCTGCGCTTGCGGTCCACGTGCAGGCGCGACTGCAAGGCCAGCAGCAGCCGATGCAGGCGATCCGGCTCCCAGCGCGCGCCCTCTTCCAGCTGCGGGCTGACGAGGACGAGGGGATAGGCCTTGCCGCGGGCAGCCCACATCGGCGGGCCGTGCATCTTGACCTTGTCCAGATCGGTGCCGCGCTCGCCGGAGCCGTGCAGGAAGATCAGCAGTGGCCAGCGCTCGCTGCGCGCCGCGTAGTCGCGCGGCAGCGACACCCACAGCCGCTCGCCGCCCAGCTCCCACGGTCGCTGTTCGCCAGCAGCCAGGCCGGCGGGCGGCGTGGGCGGCAGGGCGGCGCAGGCGCTGAGCAGCACGGGGGTCGTCAACAAAAGCTGGCGGCGGTTCATCGTCATGGCGTTGGTTCCAGTTGGATGGTCGTGGCGCTGGCGGGCAGCGCAAGTTCGCGGCCCTGCCACGCAAGGCCTTGGGTCTCGACGTTAGCGCGAGGTAACGGGGCCGTACCGGGCCAGGCCAGGCGCAATTCACCAGGCAGGCGCTCCGGGCGGCGGTCAATGTGTAGCGTCCAGCCGCCGTCGGTCCGCTTGAGCAGCCGGTAGTCCAGCCGCCCCCAGGCCGTGGACAGGCCGGTCACACCGATGTCGCCAGCCGCACGCCACGCAGGCGACAGGCCGGCGCCGAGCACGAGACTGCCTGTGGCTTCGCGCTCATAGGCCAGCAGGTCCAGCGCGGCGCGCAGGTAGTCGGACGAGATCCAGGCATGCGGCATGTCGCCCAGGAACTGCACCTTGCGCGCATCGGGTAGCACGACCTCGGCCCACTGGTTCCAGCCCGCCGGGCGCTGGTGGGTGAAGAACCAGGCCAGCAGCCGATGCGCGTCCTCCACGCGGCCCAGGCGAACCAGCGCGCTGACGTTGCGCAGCTCGTACGGCGTGTAGTCCTTCCAGCGCTTGCTGCCCGTGATGCGCGCGTCGGCCTCGGCCACGTAGCGGTCGAAGGTGCCGCGCAGCAGGTCGGACGGCAGCTTGTCGGCCTGTGCGGGGTTCAACGCCATGGTCGTGGACGTGGCGTCGAAATCGCCGCGGTCGGCGGCGCCGGCAATGTGATCGAGCTTGTAGTGCGCGGACGTCGCAGTGATGGAGGCCATGAGGTCGGCCTCGAACTCGTCGCGCCAGCCCGCCCAGCGGCTGGCGTGGGCCGTGTCCCCGAGCGCCTGCGCGATCTGTACCGCGTCCTTGTAGCCACGCAGCGCCCAGAAGTCGTCCCAGTAGGCATACGCCGGCTTGTCGCTGTAGCCCTCGTGGCTGATGG
>JACPYV010000177.1 GCA_016195825.1 Burkholderiales bacterium
CGCTGCAGATCACGGATGAGGTCGAGGATCTGCGCCTGGATGGTCACATCCAGCGCGGTCGTCGGCTCGTCGGCCACCAGAAAGTCGGGTTCGGCAGCGAGCGCAATGGCGATCATCACGCGCTGCTTCTGGCCACCGGAGAGCCGGAAGGGGTAGTCGTCGATGCGGCGCTGCGGCTCGGGGATACCTACCCGCGCCAGCCAGTCGATGGCCTTGGCGCGCGCCGCCGCGCCGCGCAGCGGCGTGTGCGCCTCGATGGCCTCGACAACCTGGTCGCCGACGCGCATGACCGGGTTCAGGCTTGTCGACGGCTCCTGGAAGATCATGGCAATGCGTCCGCCGCGCACGGCGCGCATCTGGCCTTCGGGCAGCGCCAGCAGATCCTGGCCGTCCAGACGCACCGCGCCGCCGGAGACCCGGCCGCTCTCGGGCAGCAGGCGCATCAGGGCCAGCGCCGTCATGCTCTTGCCGCAGCCGCTCTCGCCGACCAGCGCAAAGGTCTCGCCGCGAGACAGGCTCAGGTGCATGCCGGCGATGGCCCGCACCAGGCCCGCATCGGCGTCCAGCTCCACCTGCAGGTCGTCGATCTCAAGCATGGTCGACCACCTTCCTGCGCAGAAACACCCGCGGCCGGGCCGAGCACGCCTTGGGGTCGAAGGCATCGCGCACGCCGTCGGCAAACAGGTTGGCCGCCAGCACCAGGCCCACCATGAAACCGAATGCCGCCGCAAAGCTCCACCAAACCACCGGGTCGCGCGACATCTCGGAGCGGGCCAGGTTGATCATGCTGCCGAAGCTGTTCATGACCGGGTCCACGCCCACGCCGACATAGGTCAGCACCGCCTCGTACAGGATCAGCTCGGAGAAGCTGAGCACCACCGTGATGAGCACCAGGTGCATCACGTTGGGCACGATGTGGCGAGCCATGATGCGCAGGTCACCCACGCCGAAGGCGGTGGCGGCCTGCACGTAGTCCAGCTCCCTCAGCTTGAGCGTCTCGGCGCGCACCAGGCGGCACAGGCCCGCCCAGCCGGTCAAGCCCAGGATGGCGCAGAGCATCAGCATCTTCAGGTCCGATCGCTCGGCCGCGGTCTCGAAGAGCTCGGGGTTCTTGTCAAAGAACACCTGCACCATCAGCACGCAGGCGGCGATCAGCAGCACGTTGGGCACGGAGCTGAGCGTCGTGTAGACGTACTGGATCACCTCGTCGACCCAGCCCTTGAAGTAGCCGGCCAGCACGCCCAGCAGCAGCGCAATGGGCAGGGTCGCCAGCGTGGACAGCGCGCCGATGACGAAGGCCGTGCGTATGCTCTTCAGCGCCTGCACCAGCACGTCGTTGCCGGTGCGGTCGGTGCCGAACACGTGGTACTGCGGCATCAGCGCGATGACCGGGCCGGCCAACAGCAGCATGACGGCCAGCGTCAGGAGCAGGGTGCGCAGCGGGTAGAAGGTGCGGTCGGCGACGAGGTCGGCCAGCGCCCCGCGCCAGCCGTCGTGATGGCGGGCCAGTGCGGCGGCCGTCAACGCAACGGCCAGCAGCGCCGCAATCAGCCCGCCGGCCAGACCGAGCGCGGTGCGACCGGCAACGTCAGCGGCCCATTGCGTGGCCGGGTCCGTAAGGTGGGCGCCACCGAACTGCAGGCGGGGCAACTCGCGGCTGACCCGCCCCTGCGCATCGATGACGCTTTCCTTGTTGAAGCCATGGGTGCCCAGCGGCAGGGAATAGCTGACCTCGCGCATGCCCAACTGGCGCTCCAGCGCGATATCCAGCAGCGACAGCGTGCGCGCGTCGTAGACCGCAGCCTCGCCCGCGGCAGTCGGCAGCGCGCGGCGCAGATGAATGCTGTCGACCAGCGTCACAAGCAGGAATGCCGCCATGACCACGCCGGCACTCGCAGCCACCGGGTCGCGCAGCACGCGCCGCCACGTGGCCCGCAGGTTGGCCTGTGAGCGCACACGCAGCGCGTAGGCGATGCCGGCGGCCAGCATCAGCCATAGCGCGAGGTCGGTCCACAGCAGCACGAGCTTCATACCGGCCTCAACCCAGCCGGACGCGGGGATCGACCCACGTGTAGGCGACGTCAATCAACACGTTGCTGGCGATATAGAGCAGCGCGCCGAGGAAGACCATGGTGCGCACGATGGCGAAGTCCTGGCCCGTGATGGCCTCGATGACGAACGCACCCAGGCCTGGGATGCCGAAGAAGCTCTCGAACACCAGGCTGCCGAGGAAGACGTAGGGCAGGTAGCTGCCGGCGCTCGTGATGATGGGAATGAGTGCATTGCGCAGCACGTGACGGCTCAGCACACGGCCTTCGCTCAGGCCCTTGGCACGCGCGGTGCGCACGTAGTCCTTGCCCATCTCCTCCAGGAACATCGCCCGGTACAGCCGCGCCTCGCCGCCCAGCCTGGAGAGCAGCGACAGCAGGATGGGCAGGGCCAGGAATTTGACTGCGTCCAGCCCCGGCGCGAAGCCGTTCATCGGCACCAGCTTGAGCACGCGCGCGAACAGGAACTGGCCCACGATGATGTAGAACAGGCTGCTGATGGACAGCATCAGCACGCACAGCACCACGCCCCAAAAGTCGATCCGCGTGTGCCGGAAGAACACCAGCAGCAGCGCGAAGGCGATGCTGATGACCACCTGCAACAAGAACAGCGGCAGCGCCAACTGCAGGCTGACACCCATGCGCACCTTGACCTCATGGCCGATGTTGATGGCCTGGCGTGCGTCGCTCCTGCCGAAGTCCAGCGCGAACAGGCTGACCGAGCGCTCCCACAGGATGGTGTGGGTGAATTGCTCGGAACCCTGCCGACTGGCGTCGTGGTACAGCGGCTTGTCATAGCCACGCTCGGTCTTCCATTTTTCGATCTGCTCCTGCGTGACACGCTTGCCGCCGATGTTCAGCCGTGCCATGTCATCCGGCGTGTTGACCGAGAAGAACAGGAAGAAAGTGAACAGGTTGACACCCACCAGGATGGCCAGGCCGTAACCCAGGCGGCGCAGCACGAATCCCAGCATCAGGCGCCCTCCACCTTCACCGCGGTCGCGGTCTCGCGGGCGCGCCAGGCGCGGCGCGTCGTCAGCAGGATCGCCAGTGCGCCGCCAGCCAGCAGCAGGAGCGGCCACCAGACCGGATGGTTCCACTCGGCGATCTTGCTGGTGCGCTCCTCGGTGTCCACGCGCAGGTAGCGCGCGCGGTCCCGCACAACGACGCCGGGCTTGCCGTTGTGCACCCAATGCTGGAAGGCGACACCCGAATAGCTCCAGTAGCCCCAGGCCCAGGGCGAGTCCTGGCGCACGATGTCGTTCATCTGTGCCATGACCTGGGCCTTCTCAGGCCCGTCCTCCAGCGACTGCAGCTTGCGGTACAACCGGTCGAAGGCCGGGTTGGCGTAGTTGGACGCGTTTTCTCCCTCGTGCAGGCTCTTGCTGTTGGGGCCGTAGAGCAGGAACAGGAAGTTCTCGGCGTCTGGGTAGTCGGCAAACCAGCCCCACCAGAAGATCTGGTGCTTGCCCTTCAGGAGCTTTTCCTGGAACTGGTTGAAGTCGGTCGCGCGGATGTCCAGCTGGATGCCCAGCTTGGCGAACTGGCGCACCAGCCAGTCGTTCTCGGCCTTGAGCTCGGGCGTGACCACGCGCTGGAAGTCGTAGTTCAGCACCAGCGGCTTGCCGGTGACCGCGTCGCGTCCGCCCGGGTAGCCGGCATCGGCCATCAGCCTCATGGCATCTTCGATGGGGCGGCGCACGGGCTTTCCGTCGACGAGCCGGTGCGTGACCGGGTTGTACTCGCCGGGCTGGCCCTCCTTGGACCCAAACACACCCGGCGGGATAGGGCCGTGGGCTGCGTCGCCCCCCTTGTCACGGAAGATTCGGCCATAGCCCTCCTCCCAGTCGATGGCGATGGAGATGGCCTGGCGCAGCGCCCGGTTGCGCCTCTGCTGCTCCGGCGTGTCGCCCCGGCCCACGACCGGGTCCAGCCAGTTGAAGCCCATGTACCAGTTGGTGATGTCAACATCCATCGGCAGCCTGAAGCCGCGCTGCTCGAAGAACGCCCTCACCTCGTCGGAATCGTCCCGGTCCACGGCCAGCGTCACGCCCCAGTCGGAGCGGTCCATCTCGGGCAGATCCAGGTAACCCTGCTTGAACAGCTCCTTGATCGGCACTCGCTCCTTGACGCTCATCGCGACGACCTTGTCGACGAAGGGCATGCGCTTGCCGCAGTCCGCCAGCCGACCGGCCTCGGCGTCGCCGGGACTGCCCTCACAAGGGTAGGTGTCGCCACGGTAGTTGGGATTGCGGCTCATCACGTGCCGGCGGTCCTGCACGTACTCGGTCATCATGAACGGCCCACTGCCCACCGGCCACTGGTTCCAGCTCATCGAGTTGGCCGCCATGCCCCGCTGGGCGTAAAAGGCGTCCACCTCCCAGGGGATGGCCGCGGTGAAATTGGTGGCCAGCCAGTACTGCCACTGCGGGTAGCGGCCCTTCAGGCGGATGCGCAGCAGGTGGTCGTTGACGGCAACGGCACCGGCCAGCGGCCAGCGGCGCAGGTCCAGGAACGGCTTGTCGGCCAGGTTCTCGGGCAGGCCTGCCAGCTGTTTGTCGCTCTCGCGCCGAAGCAGGCCCATGTAGTCCCTGAGCCCGAGGACATGCTCGGAGAACACGGCCGCCACCGGTGCCTCGAGTCGTGGGCTGGCGTGGCGCTTCAGCGCGTAGACGAAGTCCTCGGCCACGACCTCGCGAGTAGCCAACTGCTTGAACTCAAACGGGCTGCGCTTATCACCCAGCTCGCCGGGCTTGAGGTGGTGGTACAGGTACTGGCCCTGCGCGTCCTTGGCGAACGCGGGGTGGGGCGACCACTTCAGGCCGGGGCGGATGGGGATGTCGTAGACCGCCTCGGCGATCTGCTCGTCCGATGCGTCGTCCGGCAGGCGCTTGCCCTGGGCGTCGAGGTAATAGGGCTTGGCCAGCGCGTCAGCGGCGCGCGGGATCAGCGCGTAGGGCCGCTTGAGGTGGTGGTAGCCGTAGGGGGGCTCGCTGATCTCGTAGACGTAGGTGCTCTCGGGCGCCGCATAGGACGAGGTCGGGTCCAGGTAGCGCGGCGAGCGCTCGGAAAACGCCATGTAGAGCGTGTTCTCGCGCTCGGCGCCAAGTGGGTGCGGGCTGTTGTTGCAGCCGGCCAGCCCCATGAGCGCCAACGCGCCCAAGGCCAACTTCAACCAACCGCCGACTCCACCCAACACGACACCTCAAAAAGCAAGCGCCCCGGCGCAGGCCGAGGCGATGACAGAGATCATAGTCGGGGCACTCGTCTATACAACGCCACCCGCCGAGGGAAGGCGGCGTGGAATACCCGGGGTGCCTTCAGTGATGGTCGTGGCCGTGGTGGTCGTGAGCACCATGCGCCAGGCGCGCATCCGACTGCCAGCCCAGGATGGCCTCGCGGCCCTGCACGTACAGGTCCACTGTCGCACCCACCGGCAGGCACACTTTGGTGCGTACGTGGCCGAAGGGCAGCCCCGTCAGCAGCGGCGTCTTGGTGCGGCTGCGCAGCGCAGCCACGGCATCCTTGATGCCGTACCCGCGGTCCAGCGGCGACTTGGGCGCGCCGCTGAAGTCGCCCAGCAGCACTGCCGCTTGGGCGTCGATGACGCCGGCCTGCTGCAGCTGCAGCAGCATGCGCTCGACGCGGTAGGGATGCTCGTTGACGTCTTCCAGGAACAGGATGCCGCCCTTGACCTTGGGCCAGTGCGGGGTGCCCAGCAGCGAGCACAGCACCGTCAGGTTGCCGCCCCACAGCCGGCCGCGCGCCTCCAGGCCGTCAAAGTCGCCCGTCGGCTCACGAAAGCCCACGGCCTCCAGCGCGCCGCTCATGGCCTCCAGGAAGCAGTCGCGCGTGACCTCATCCACGCCGCCCTCGGCATCGCTGCGACCGAAGTCGTCGCAGGCCAGCGGGCCGGCCCACATGGCCAGGCCCTTGTGGTGGGCGATCAGGCCATTCTGCAGCGCCGTCAGGTCGCTGTAGCCCACCCAGCGCGTACCGTGCTCGATGCTGTGGGCGATGCGGCCCCAGTGGATCTGGTCAAGCAGCCGGGTGAGGCCATACCCGCCGCGCGTGGCCAGCGCCACAGAGGGCGCGGCATCGGCGATGCGGTGCAGCGCGTCCAGCCGCGCCGCGTCGTCGCCGGCAAAGCGCTGCTGCCGGGCCAGCGCGTTGGCGTCGATGCTGACCTCGAAGCCCAGCTGCGTCAGTCGCTTGGCCGCACGCTGGAGGTTGGCAGCCTTGGCCAGCGCGCCGGACGGGGTGAACAAGGTCAGGGAGGTCATCAGGATTCGTCCAGGTGGGTGGCTTCGCCGGTGGGGATCAACCCCTGACGTTCGGCGCGGCGGGCGCGCGCCGCCTCGCGGCGCTCGTTGAAGAAATCGCGCAGCAGCTGCGACGACGCGTCCGCCAGCAAGCCGCCCTCGATGGCGGTGTGGTGATTGAGCTGGGACTGGCCGAACAGGTCGATGACCGAGCCGGCCACGCCCGTCTTGGGGTCGCGCGCGGCGAACACCACACGCTTGAAGCGCGCATGCATCAGCGCCATCGCGCACATCGCGCAGGGCTCGAGCGTGACAAACAGTTCGCACTCTGGCAGCCGGTAGTTTTCTAGCAGCGTGGCAGCGTGGCGCAGGGCGACGATCTCGGCGTGGGCGGTCGGGTCGTGCGTGGTGATCGGGCGGTTGTAGCCGGTGGCAATCACCTGAGGGCCCTCTGGCGTGCGGCGCGTGATGACGGCGCCCACAGGCACCTCACCAACTAGCCAGGCATTGTGGGCCTGATCGAGCGCGAGCCGCATCGCGTACTCGTCGGCGGGCGTGAAGATCGGCTCAGTCATCAGGGGCGGCAGTTTACCCATGGCATGCTTTCGTCCCATGACGTCGTTGCGCATCCACACCCTGGGCGAAGCCGCGCTGTGCTGCACGCTGCCGGCGCCCCAATCGCTGGCGCTGCAGCAGCGCATCTGGCAACTGGCCGCAGGGCTGGCCGAGGTCAGCGGCGTGCAGGCGCTGATTCCGGGCATGAACAACCTGACGATGCGCTTCGACCCATTGCAGACCGAGGCCGCCGCGCTGGAACGGGCCGCGCAGGCGCTGTGGGTCGAGCCGCCGCGTGACCGCGAGCTCGGCCGGCTCGTCGAGATCCCGGTGTCCTACGACGGTCCCGACCTGGCCGACGTCTCGGCGCATTGCGGCCTGTCGACTGAGGAGATCGTGCGCCGCCACACCGCGGCCGAGTACTGCGTTTACTTCATCGGCTTCCAGCCCGGCTTCGCCTACCTCGGCGGACTGGACGAGTCGCTGCACACGCCCCGCCGCGCCGAGCCGCGCGTTGCTGTGCCAGCGGGCAGCGTGGGCATAGGCGGCGCCCAGACCGGTATCTACCCGCTCGAGACGCCCGGCGGCTGGCAGCTGATCGGCCGCACGCGGCTGGCCCTCTTCGACCCGCAGGCCGAGCCGCCCACACTGCTGGCGCCCGGTGACCGCGTGCGTTTCGTGGCCGAGCCTCGATGAGCCTGGAGATCCTTCGCGGCGGCCCGCTCACCACGGTCCAGGACCTGGGCCGCAGCGCCTGGCCGGACCGCGGCATCAGCCGCTGCGGTGCGCTGGACGAGCTGGCGCTGAGCTGGGGCAACCTGCTGGTCGGCAACGACGTGGGCGCCGCGGGCCTGGAGTTCACACTGGGCCCGGCCAGCCTGCGCCTGGACGCTGACTGCTGCATCGCCGTGACCGGCACAGACGCCGACGCCACGCTGGACGGCCGCTCGCTGCGCCCCTGGTGGCGACAGCGCGTGCGCGCCGGGCAGACGCTCAGGCTGGGCGCGCCGCGCGAGCGCATGCGCAGCTACTTGGCCATCTCGGGCGGCATCACGGTGCCCATGGCACTGGGCTCGCGCAGCACCGACCTGAAGGCCCGCTTCGGCGGCCTGGAAGGCCGTGCGCTGCACGACGGCGACCGGCTGCCGCTGAACCCGCCCGTCGCCCTGCCCGCGCAGGCCTTGGGCATACGCCCGCCGGATTGGGATGCCCGGGTGCGCGTGCTACCCGGCCCCGAGCACGACGACTTCTCCGAGTCCGCCCGCGCCGCGTTCTGGGCCAGCGACTGGCAGCTGACGCCGCAGAGCAATCGCATGGGCTACCGCTTCGCGGGGCCCGCGCTGCAACGCGATCGCGGCGACGAGCTGCCCTCGCACGGCGTGCTGCCGGGCGTCATCCAGGTGCCGCCGTCGGGTCAGCCCATCGTGCTGCTGGCCGACGCGCAGACGACCGGCGGATACCCCAAGATCGGCGTCATCATTGGTGCCGACCTGTGGAAACTTGCACAGCTGCGCTTGGGCGGCAGGTTGCGCTTCGTGGCCTGCACGCTGGACGACGCCCACGCGGCGCTGCGGCAACGGCGCACCGCGCTCGATCAACTGAGGAACGCCCTCCATGGCCGCTGAACCCCTGCACGTCGACCTGAACGCTGACCTCGGCGAAGGCGCGCCCGACGACGCTGAACTGCTGGCCCTGGTCAGTTCCGCCAACATCGCCTGCGGGTGGCATGCCGGCGATGCACGTCTGATGCAGGCCACCGTCACGGCGGCGCTGGCGCGCGGTGTGGCCATCGGCGCCCACCCCAGCTACCCCGACCGCGAGAACTTCGGCCGCAGCGAGATGCAGCTCCAGCCCGCCGACGTGCAGGCCGACCTGGTCTACCAGATCGGCGCGCTGCAGGCGATGGTCCAAGCTCAGGGCGGCCGGCTGCACCACGTCAAGCCGCACGGCGCGCTCTACAACCAGGCAGCGCGCGACCCGGCACTGGCCGACGCCGTCGCCGCTGCCGTGCGCGCCGTCGACCCCGGCCTGGCGCTCTACGGCCTGGCGGGCAGCGAGCTGCTGCGCGCGGCCAGCCGCGCCGGCCTGCGCGCTGTCGCCGAGGTGTTTGCCGACCGCGGCTACCGCGCAGACGGCAGCCTGATGCCGCGCAGCCAGCCGGGCGCCTTCATCGAAGACACCAACGCGGCGGTGGCCCGCACGCTGCGCATGGTCCGCGACGGCGTCGTGCAGGCCGCCGGAGGCGAGACCGTGCTGCTGCAGGCCCAGACGGTCTGCCTGCACGGCGACGGCCCGCAGGCCCTCGCCTTCGCCCGCGCCATCCACGCCGCGCTCACGTCGGCCGGGGTGCAGATCCGCCCATGACGACGCAGGACGACCTCTTCGGCATAGCCGGCGCACCCGCCAAATCCACCAAGCAGCCCAAGGGGGTGCAGTCCGCGCCGCCGCTGCCCGAGGACCAGGCGCTGGCCGCCACGCTGTCGCCCCACGTCCACCTCGGCACGTCGACCTGGAGCTACCCGGGCTGGCAAGGGCTGGTCTGGGCCGGCCGGCACAGCGAGGCCACGCTGTCCAGGACCGGCCTCGCGGCGTACGCCGCCCACCCGCTGCTGCGCGCGGTAGGCATCGACCGCGGCTTCTACCGGCCTCTGGCGGCCAGCGAGTACGAGCGCCACGCCGGCCAGGTGCCGCCGGGGTTTCGCTTTACGGTCAAGGCGCCCAGCCTGGTGACTGACGCGCTGCTGCGCAGCGAAGACGGCCGCGGCCAGCAGCCCAATCCGCTGTTCCTGGACTCGGCCACAACGCTGCAGGACTTCATCGACCCCGTCTGCGAAGGCCTGGGCAAGCGCATCGGCGCGTTGGTGTTCCAGCTCAGCCCGCTGCCGGCGCCGAGGCTGGCCAACATGACCGAGCAGTTCGACCGGCTGCACGCGCTGCTGCTGGCGCTGCCCAAGCCGCCGGCCGGCGTCATCGCCGTGGAGGTGCGCGACGCTGCCTGGCTGACGCCGGAGTTCGTCGCGCTGCTGCGCGATGCCGGCGCACGCTACTGCCTGGGCCTGCACCCCAAGCTGCCGCCCATCGAGGAGCAGCTGCCGCTGCTGCGCGCGCTGTGGCCGGGGCCGCTGGTGGCACGCTGGAACCTGAACCGCCTGCACGGCGCCTACGGCTACGCAGACGCCGAGAAGCGCTACGGCGAGTTCAACGAGATGCTGGACCCCGACCCGCAGACCCGCGTCGCGCTGGCCCGCGTCATCCGCGGCACAGCGGGCGCCGGGCAGGACGCCTTCGTCACCATCTCCAACAAGGCCGAGGGCTCGGCACCGCTGAGCGTGCGGGCGCTGGCCCAGGCCATCGTCGGCAGCTGAGGCCGCGTCAGCGCGAGCGCGGCTGCACGGGCAGGTTGCCGCCCTCCTGCTCCCAGCGGTTGACGTCGTCGCGCAGCTGGCGCTTCTCGTGCGCCACGCGGCGGGTTGCTGGTGGCGGCTCATCCGCTGAACCAGCGCCGCGGTCAGGCCGGACACGGCAACAAGGGTGAGAACTTGCTTGAACATGGCGATGGCTCCTGTCGGGCGGCGATATGCCCGGACCATGTTCGGCGCGGCCGCACCCGCCCCCCGTCGGCGGGCGGCGGGTACCCGCGTAGGACGCGCGCCCGCCTCAGCCCTGCAGCGGCCAGCGCGCCAGCACGTCGTGGCGCGTCAGGCCCTGCCGGCTGGCCACCAGCACGAACTCACTGGCCATCCAGCCAGGCAGGTCGATGTCCCAGGCCGGTGCGGGCTGCTTGTCATAGCGCAGCGTCAGGTGGGGCTCGTAGTCCGGCGCGGTGGGCAGGCCCTGCGCCAGCAGCCGGTCGGCCAGCGCATCGCGCAGCTCCCGCACCGCCTCCAGCCCCTGGCCGCCCGTCAACACGAAGGGATGCTGGCGCGCGCCGGCATGGCTCCAACTGGCAAGGCGCTCGAAGCCCAGGTCGAACGCGGGCCAGCGCAGCTCGGATGCAACCTGACTGGCGGCGGCGACCCGCCGTGCATCGGGCTCACCGTCGAACCGGCCGAAGTAGTGCAAGGTGATGTGGAAGATACGACTGGGGCGCAGCCGCGGCTGTAGCCCGCGCGCGGCGTGCTGGGCAGTCACCACCCGGGCGATGCGCTCGGCCGTGACCTCGTCCGGCCGCAGCGCGAAGAAGAGCTTGTGGCCCGTCACGGCCCCGGCGAGTTCACTGCGTTGCGGCAGAGGCCGCATCGGCCGCCTGCCGGGCGGCGTCGTTCACGGCGCCCTGCACCTGCCGGCCCACGGCCTGCGGCTGCGGCAGCGCGCCGCTGGCCGCGGAAGCACCGGCAGCGGGCGGCTTCAGCGCGGTGGCCTGCTTCTTGGCCAGCGACAGCACGATGGCCGCGACGATGACGAGGGCGAGAAGGCTGAGGGCTGCTCTCATGGTCACAGGGTCCGGGAAGGCACGGGCGCCAAGGATACAAGTCGCTGGCTTGATCCAGCGCAAAAGATCCATCGCCAATCTACCTAATATGCCTGCGCAACAACCACCGGGAGACCCCGAATGCTCCAACGCCTGCTTCTGCTCACCGCCATTGCCGCGTCCAACCTGTTGACGGTGCAGGCCCACGGCGCACCGGCCAAAGACCTGCCGGTGATCCACGCCCAGCTGACCAGCCCGCCGCTGGTGCCACCGGCCACGGGGCGCAAGACGCCTGCCAAGGTCATTGTGGAGCTGGAGGTCGTCGAGAAGGACATGCCCATCTCCGAGGGCGTCAGCTACACCTTCTGGACCTTCGGCGGCACCGTGCCGGGCAGCTTCATCCGCGTGCGCCAAGGCGACACGGTGGAGTTCCACCTGAAGAACCACCCCAGCAGCAAGATGCCGCACAACATCGACCTGCACGGCGTCACCGGCCCGGGTGGCGGCGCGGCCTCGAGCTTCACGGCGCCCGGCCATGAATCGCAGTTCAGCTTCAAGGCGCTGAATGAAGGCATCTACGTCTACCACTGCGCCACCGCGCCCGTGGGCATGCACGTCGCCAACGGCATGTACGGCCTCATCCTCGTGGAGCCGCCGCAGGGCTTGCCCAAGGTGGACCACGAGTACTACGTGATGCAGGGCGACTTCTACACGACCGGCAAGTACCGCGAGAAGGGCCAGCAGCCCTTCGACATGGAAAAGGCCATCGCCGAGCAGCCGACCTACGTGCTGTTCAACGGTGCCGAAGGCGCGCTGACCGGCGACAAGGCGATCACCGCCAAGGTCGGCGAGACGGTGCGCATGTATGTCGGCAACGGCGGCCCCAACCTGGTGTCCAGCTTCCACGTCATCGGCGCCATCTTCGACAACGTGCGCTTCGAGGGCGGAACGCTGGCGCAGAAGAACGTGCAGACCACGCTGATCCCGGCCGGCGGTGCCGCCATCGTGGACTTCAAGGCCAAGGTGCCGGGCAGCTACGTGATGGTGGACCACTCCATCTTTCGCGCCTTCAACAAGGGCGCCCTGGCCATCCTGAAGATCGACGGCCCGGAGGACAAGAGCATCTACTCGGGCAAGGAGGTCGACTCGGTCTACCTCGGCGACCGCGCGGCGCCCAACATGAACGCGGTGGCCAGCGCCACCCAGGCCGCTGCCGGCGGCAAGCTGACACCGCAGGACCAGATCGCCGCGGGCCGCGAACTGTTTGCCGGCACCTGCTCGGTCTGCCACCAGGCCAACGGCGCGGGCCTGCCCGGCGTCTTCCCGCCGCTGTCCAAGTCCGACTTCCTGAGCCAGGACGCCAAGCGTGCCATCGGCGTCGTGCTGCACGGCCTGTCCGGCAAGGTCAAGGTCAACGGCAAGGACTACGACTCGGTGATGCCACCGATGAACCAGCTCAACGACGACGAGGTCGCCAACATCCTGACCTATGTGCTGAACAGCTGGGGCAACCCGGGCGGCAACATCACGGCCGACGAGGTCAAGAAGCAGCGCGCCGCCAAGCCCGCCACCACCAACCAGGCGGGGCACTGAGATGGGCCTGGCCACCGCGCTGCTGGGCCTGGCTGGCGCAGCCTACGTGGCCTTGCCCGCCGGCCCGCTGAACAGCGTGCTGGCCCGTGACACCGACCGAGAGCCCACCCGCGTCGCTGCGTACGAGTTGCGCGAGACACCGGTCACGCGGGCCGAGTTCCGCCGCTTCCTGGCCACCCACCCCGAGTGGCAGTCGGGCCAGGTACCGGCGGTGTTTGCCGACGCCG
>JACPYV010000178.1 GCA_016195825.1 Burkholderiales bacterium
CGCTGGGCCGAGGCCGCGCCTGACCAGGCCGCGCGCTGGGCCCTGAACACCCCGGGGCAGGCCGCGCTGCTGGCCCCGCTGCACGACCGCTGGCTGCAGCAGGACGCCCGCTCGGCCACCGTCTTCGCCAGCACCCTGCCGCCTGGCGAGACCCGCCAGGCTCTGCTGACCGAGGGCCTGTCGCGCTGGACGGCGCAGGACGGCCCCGGCGCCCGCGACTGGCTGCGCTCGATGGCGCCCCTGCCAGAGCTGGACGAAGCGATCGCCCGGCACGCCGGCGCCGACGAACTGGCCCGCCAGGCGCCCTTCGAGGCCATGGACCTGGTGGCCCGCATCGCCCAGCCCGACCGCCGCTGGGAGGCCTGGCAAGCCCTGGCCCGCAGCCTGCACGACATCGACCCCGGCCGGGTCGCATCGCTGCTGTCTCAGGCGCCCGGCCTGGGGCCGGCCGAGCGCGCGCGGCTACTGGACGAGCTGGCCGACTAGGCCCAGGGCCCGTCGATGAGCGCCCGCGTCTCTTCCACCGCGATGCGCCACATGGCCAGCACCTGGTCATCGGGCCGCTCGTAGGCGCCGCCGAAGTTGCCGTCACCGGCCAGCTCGCGCGCCGCCACGGGCGGCAGCACGGCGTAGCGCTGGTAGTCCACCGGCGCCTTGGTGCCCGCCGGCTGCGTGACACCGACCAGCCGCGTCCACGGCAGGTTCTCCATCCACGAGGCGTGGGCGGATTGCGGGTCGATGCCCTTCACATGGCCCATGGTCCTGGGCGCGCTCCACCAGTTGTGCATGCGCACCCGGGTGCGCGGGTGCGCAGCCATCCACTCGGCCAGCAATGCCGCCACCGGCTGGTTGCCGCCGTGGCCGTTCACGATGAGGATGCGCCGGAAGCCCTGGTGGTCCAAGCTGTCCAGCAGGT
The DNA here is from genome assembly GCA_016195825.1 of Burkholderiales bacterium. Taxonomy (GTDB): domain Bacteria; phylum Pseudomonadota; class Gammaproteobacteria; order Burkholderiales; family Burkholderiaceae_C; genus Pelomonas. The sequence goes on from JACPYV010000178.1 coordinate 917, forward strand.
CGGTGACGACGCGCAGCATCGTCTCGACCTTCAGCGTGACCGTACCCGGATAGGCCATGAAGCTGGGCGTGATGCCGAAGGGCAGCACCGGGAAGACCGGCACGCCCAGTGGCTCGGCGGCCTCCACCGCGACGCGCTCGGCCAGGATGGCATCCACCGCCAGGCTCAGGTAGGCGTGCTGCTCCGTGCAGCCAATGGGCAGCAGGCAGCGGTCGTCGGTCTGCAGGTAGGCCTCGACCTGCATCCAGTTCATGTCGGCGATCTTCATTTCACGTCCACGTTCGCATAATTGTTCAGGCCGAACGGGCTGACCTTCATGCCCACCACGCGTTTGGCCGTGGCGATGGCCGTGGTGGGGTAGACCAGCGGCACCCAGGGCGCGTCGTCGCGATACAGCGCCTGGGCGCGGCGGTACAGGGCGTCGCGCTTGGCCGGGTCGGCCGTCTGCCGCGCCTCGGCCAGCAGCGCATCGAAGTCCTTGCGGCACCAGCGCGCCACGTTGCTACCCCCGGCCACGGCCGCACAGGCGAAGTTGGGGGTCAGGAAGTTGTCGGGGTCGCCGTTGTCGGAGGCCCAGGCCAGCAGCGTCGCGTCGTGCTCGCCGGCGCGCGTGCGCTTGAGCAGCTCGCCGAACTCCAGCGTGACGATGTCCACCTTGACGCCCAGGCGCGCCCAGTCGGCCTGCAGCAGCTCGGCCGTGGCCTTGGGGTTGGGATTGGTGGCGCCCGCGCCGGCGCGTATCCACAGCTTGAGCGCGAAGCCGTTGCCCTGCCCGGCGGCCTTGAGCAACTCGCGCGCCTTGGCCAGGTCCTGCGGCGCCGGGCCTGCCTTGTCGTCATAGCTCCACTGGGACGGCGGGTAGGGGTTGCCGGCCGGGCTGGCAGCGCCCCCGTAGACCGCCTTGGCCACGGCGGCGCGGTCGGTGGCCAGGCTGAGCGCCTGGCGCACGCGGCGGTCGTCCAGCGGCTTGTGCTCCACGTTCAGCGCGACGAAGCCGGTGACAAGGCCGGGGCCGGTCAGCAGGTTGAGCCGGGCGTCGCGGCGGATCTCGTCCCAGGTCTGCGGCATGGGGTAAAGGCCGATGTCGCATTCGCCGGCCTTGAGCCGCTGCAGCCGCGTGGCGCTGTCGGGCGAGATGGAGAAGATCAGCTTGTCAAGCGCCACCTTGCCGCGGAAGTAGGCCGGGTGGGCGTCATAGCGCACGACGGCGTCTTTCACGTAGCTGCGGAACACGAAGGGGCCCGTGCCGACGGGCTTGAGGTTCATGTCCTCCATGCGGCCGGCAGCCTGCAGCTGCTGCGCGTATTCGGCCGAGAGAACGCTCAGGAAGCCCATGGCCAGGTCGGCCAGGAAAGGCGCCTCGGGCCGCGTCAGCTCGATGCGCACCGTGCGCGCGTCCACCGCGGTGACGGCCTTCACCAGTGCACCGAACTGCATCGCGCTGGCGTAGTACCAGCCCTGGCGCGGCTGGCCGTACCAGGGGTGCTTCGGGTCCAGCTGGCGCATGACGCTGTAGACCACGTCGTCCGCTGTCAGCGGCCGCGTCGGCTTGAACCAGGGCGTGGTGTGAAAGGCCACGCCGGCGCGCAGGTGGAAGGTGTAGGTCTTGCCGTCAGGGCTGAGCTCCCAGCGCTCGGCCAGGGCCGGCACCAGCCGGGTGGTGCCGGGCTCGAACTCGACCAGACGGTTGTAGAGCGCCTCGGAGGACGCATCCGCCGTGGAGTTGGCATGGAACAGCGAGTAGTCGAAGCCGTCAGGGCTGGCCTCGGTGCAGACGGTCAGCGTCTTGGCGGGGGCCAGCGCCGCAGCGGCGCTCAGCGTGAGCATGGCGAGCCAGCGCTTCACGACGGCCGCCTCCAGGCCATGCCGACCGTGCGCGGTGCCGAGTGCACAAATCCGAACTGCGCGTAGAGGGCATCGGCCGGCACATCGGCCAGCAGGCTCACGTAGCCCGTCTCGGGCACATGGGTCTGCAGCCAGGCCGCGATCTCCGCCATCACGCGCTTGCCCAGGCCAAGGCCCTGATGCGCGGGCAGCACGGCGACGTCGACAACCTGGAAGGCCGTGCCGCCGTCGCCGATGACGCGGCCCATGCCCACGGGTTCGCCATCGCAAAGGACTTGCACCGCGAACAAGGTATTGGGCAGGCCGCGCGCGGCAGCCTCGGCGGACTTGGGGCTCAGGCCCGACGCGACGCGCAGTCGCAGGTAGGTGTCGGCAGCCGGCGTGGCGTGCAGCGTGGTGTAGGACGGCATGGCTGCGCATTCTGCGGCGGCGCGCAGCCATCACCTACCGTCATACCCGCTGCGGCGGTGGGCATGGTCGCTGCGGGCACACCCGCAAGCGGTGGCGCGGGTGCGCTGCAACAATCCGGGCTTGGCCACGTCTCCCCACGTATGAAGTCTTCAGCTCTCGCCGCCGCCCTGGCCCTGCTGCTCAGTGCCTGCGCCAGCGTCGCGCCGCCGCCGGCCGCCCAGCCGCCCGGCCGCCCCGCCGCACCGCCCGCGGCCACGGCCCCCGCAGCCCCCCTGGCACCGGCCACGCCGGCCATCGCCGTGCGCCCACCCGTCATCGACCGCAGCTACACCTCGCTGAACCAGGACAGCCGGGCGCTTTACATCGTGCTGCACTACACGGTGCTGGACTGGGAGAAGTCGCTGAAGGTGCTGACAACCGGCGGCCAGGTCTCGGCGCACTACCTGGTGCGCGACAACCCGGTGGCCAGCTACGCGCTGGTGGACGAGAACCGCCGCGCCTGGCATGCCGGCGCCAGCTACTGGGCCGGCAACACCAACCTGAACTCGGCCTCCATCGGCATCGAGATCGTCAACGCCGGCTATGTAGACGGCCCGGCTGGCCGCGTCTACGCGCCCTTCCCGCCGGCCCAGGTGGAAGAGGTCGTCGCCCTGGTGCGCGACATCCAGAAGCGCCACCAGGTCCGCCCCGAACGCATCATCGGCCACGCCGACATCGCTCCCGGCCGCAAGCAGGACCCCGGCCCCAGCTTCCCGTGGAAGGCCTTGGCCGATGCCGGCCTCATCCCCTGGCCGGACGGCCCGCTGGTGACGCTCAAGACGCTGGAGCACGAGGTCGCACCGCGTGACCCGGCCTGGCTGCAGGACCGCCTGGCCCGCATCGGCTACAACGTGTCGCGATCGGGCCAGATGGATGCGCTGACCAAGGACGTCATCTCCACCTTCCAGATGAAGTACCGGCCGCGCGACATCAGCGGCACGCCCGACGCCGAGACGGCGGCGCTGATCGAGGTCGCGTCCACACCCACCGCCATGCGTGTGGCTGGTGGCGGCGACACCGAGACGCGGCCCTACACGTCGCGCTGGTGATGCTGGGCTTCCTGCTCAAGCGCCTTGCCACGCTGGTGCCGACGCTGATCGGCATCACGCTAGTCGCGTTCGGCCTGATCCGCCTCGTACCGGGCGACCCCATCGAGGTCATGATGGGTGAGCGGCGGCTGGACCCGGAGGCGCATGCCGCCCTCGTCAAGCGCATGGGGCTGGACCAGCCGCTGCCGGTGCAGTACGCGGACTACGTGGGCAAGCTCCTGCATGGCGACCTGGGCCAGAGCCTGGTCAGCCGCGAGCCGGTCAGCAAGGAGTTCGCGGCGCTGTTCCCGGCGACCGTGGAGCTGGCCACGGCAGCGCTGATCTTCGCCGTGGGCCTGGGGCTGCTGCTTGGCGTCAGCGCCGGGCTGAGGCGCGGCTCTCTGTTCGACCAGGGCGTGATGGGCGTGGCGACGGTGGGCTATTCCATGCCGGTGTTCTGGTGGGGGCTGATCCTCATCATGTTCTTCTCGGTCAACCTCGGCTGGACACCGGTGTCGGGCCGCATCGGTATCGAGTTTGACCCCGAGCGCGTGACCGGCTTCATGCTGATCGACGCGTGGCTGTCGGGCGAGCAAGGCGCGTTCAAGTCGGCGCTGATGCACCTGATCCTGCCGGCCTTGGTGCTGGGCACCAGCACGCTGGCGGTGGTGGCGCGCATGACGCGCTCGTCCATGCTGGAGGTGCTGCGCGATGACTACGTGCGCACGGCTCGCGCCAAGGGCTTGTCGCCGACGCGCGTGGTCGTCGTGCATGCGCTGCGCAACGCGCTGATCCCGGTGCTGACGGTGGTCGGCCTGCAGACCGGCAGCCTGCTCGCTGGCGCCGTGCTGACCGAGACCATCTTCAGCTGGCCCGGCATCGGCAAATGGCTGATCGACTCCATCGCGCGGCGCGACTATCCGGTCGTGCAGGCCGGCATCCTGATCTCGGCGCTGACCTTCATCGGCGTGAACCTGGTGGTGGATGTGCTGTATGGCGTGGTGAATCCGCGGATTCGAGGAGGTGGCCATTGAGCGCCGTCGTCATTGAGAACCAGCCCCCCGGCCCGCTGCGCGAGTTCTGGCTGGGCTTCTCCGCCAACCGTGGCGCGCTGGTGGCGCTGATCGTGTTCGCGCTGATCGCCGCGTCCGGCCTGCTGGCGCCGCTGATCGCGCCGCACGACCCTATCGAGCAGTACCGCGACTTCATGCTGACCCCGCCGATTTGGGCCGAAGGCGGCAACACGCGCTTCCTGCTGGGCACCGACGAGCTGGGCCGCGACATGCTCTCGCGTCTGCTGTATGGGGCCCGCGTGTCGCTGGGCATAGGCCTCGCAGCGGTACTGATGTCGATGCTGCCCGGCGTGCTGCTGGGCCTGCTGGCAGCATTCTTCCAGCGCTGGCTGTCGCCGGCCATCATGCGGGTGATGGACATCGTGCTGGCGCTGCCGGCGCTGCTGCTGGCCATCTGCGTCATTACGATCCTGGGCCCCGGCCTGGTCAACACCGTCATCGCCATCGCCATCGGCGCGCTACCGGGCTATGTGCGGCTGACGCGCGCGGCGGCGCTGTCGGAAATCGGCCGCGATTACGTGACCGCCAGCCGCGTGGCCGGCGCCCACGTTTGGCGGCTGATGTTCATCGCCGTGCTGCCCAACTGCATGGCGCCGCTGATCGTCAACGCGACGCTGTCGTTCTCGTCGGCCATCCTGGAGACCGCGGGCCTCGGCTTCCTGGGCCTGGGCGTGCAGGCGCCCACGCCCGAGTGGGGCACGATGCTGTCCGCCGCGCGCGACTACATCACGCGCGCGCCCTGGGTCGTCACGCTGCCGGGGCTGACCATCCTCGCGTCGGTGCTGGCCATCAACCTCATGGGCGACGGCCTGCGCGATGCGCTGGATCCCAAGCTGAAGAAAGTCGCCTGATGCCGTTGTTGAACATCAGGAACCTGAAGGTCCGGTTCGGCGACTTCCCCGCTGTGGACGGCGTGGACCTGACGCTGGACAAGGGCGAGCTGCTGGGCATCGTGGGCGAGTCGGGCTCGGGCAAGTCGGTGACCATGCTGGCGCTGATGGGCTTGATCGACGCGCCGGGCAAGGTCACCGCCGATGCGCTGGAGTTCCAGGGCCGCGACCTGTTGAAGCTCAACGCTGCCGAGCGCCGCGCGCTGATCGGCCGCGACGTGGCCATGGTGTTCCAGGACGCGCTGAGCAGCCTGAACCCCAGCTACACGGTGGGCGCGCAGATCGCCGAGGTGCTGAAGGCCCACTTGGGCCTGCGCGGCGCGGCGGCGAAACGGCGAGTCGTCGAGCTGCTGGAGCTGGTCGAGATCCCCGACGCGGCCAACCGCGCCAGCGCCTACCCGCACCAGCTATCGGGCGGCATGAACCAGCGCGTAATGATCGCGATGGCGATCGCCTGCGGCCCCAAGCTCTTGATCGCCGACGAGCCGACCACTGCGCTGGACGTGACCATCCAGGCCCAGATCATGGCCCTGCTGCTGAAGCTGCAGCGCGAGCAGGGCATGGGGCTGATCATGATCACCCACGACCTGGCCATCGTGGCAGAGATGGCGCAGCGCGTGGCGGTGATGTACGCCGGCCAGATCGTCGAGACCGGCCCGGTGCCGGGCCTGTTCGACGCGCCGCGCCACCCGTACACGCACGCGCTGCTGGCGGCGATCCCGGAGCACAACAAAGGTGCGAAGCGCCTGTCCGCCCTGCCCGGCATCGTGCCCGGCGCGCTGGACCGGCCTGCGGGCTGCCTGCTGTCGCCGCGCTGCCCGCGCGTGCAGCCGCGCTGCGTGGCCGAGCGGCCGGCGCTGGAGGCCGGCGTGCGCTGCTTCTTCCCGGTCGAGGAGGCAGCCCATGTCTGACCTCCTGCTGGAAGCCGCGGACCTCGCCAGGCACTACACGGTCAGCCGCGGCCTTTTCAAACCCAAGGCAACCGTCAAGGCGCTGGCCGGCGTCAGCTTCACGCTCGCCGCCAAGAAGACGCTGGCCGTCGTCGGCGAGTCCGGCTGCGGCAAGAGCACGCTGGCGCGGCAGCTGACGCTGATCGAGCCGCCGACGCGCGGCTCGCTGAAGATCCGCGGCACCGACGCCGCGACGGCCGACGCCGCCACGCTGAAGTCACTGCGCCGTGACGTGCAGATGGTGTTCCAGAACCCGTACGCATCTCTGAACCCGCGCAAGACGGTGGCCACCACGCTGGCCGAGCCGCTGCTGATTAACACGCCGCTGACTGCCGCCGAACGCCGGGAGCGCGTCGAGACGCTGGCCACCAAGGTGGGCCTGCGGCCGGAGCACCTGCGCCGCTACCCGCACATGTTCTCGGGCGGCCAGCGCCAGCGCATCGCCATCGCACGGGCC
>JACPYV010000179.1 GCA_016195825.1 Burkholderiales bacterium
GCACCAGCTTGCCGCGCATGCGACCCGACTCCACCAGCTCGTGCGCACGCCGCAGGTTGGCGGCGTTGATAGGGCTCAACTGCTCACTGACCGTCGTACGCAGCCGGCGCTCGTCCACCAGCGCCGCCACGCTGGCCAGTAGCCGGCCCTGCTCGGCCATATCGGCTGTGCCGAACATGGGCCGTGTGAACATCATTTCCCAGTGCAGCGACAGTGCCTTGCGCTTGAGCGTCATCACGTCGACGGGGCCGCTCAGGTCGTCGATGAGGCCCACGCGGCCCTGCGGCGCGGCGGCGTCGACGATGGCGTCCCAATGCTGCTCGGTGTGCGTCAGGCTGGCGACGAACTCGACCTCAGCCACGCCGGCCGCCACGAGTTGGGGCCGCAGCGGCTGGGCATGGTCAACCACCGCATGGGCGCCCAGCTCGCGCACCCACGCCTGAGTCTGCGGCCGGCTGGCGGTGCCGATGACGCGCAGCCCGGTCAGCTGGCGGGCCAGCTGCACGAGGATGGACCCCACCCCGCCGGCCGCACCGATGACCAGCAGGCTCTGGCCTTCGCCGCCGCCCTCGGCCACGCCCAAGCGGTCGAATAGCAGCTCCCAGGCTGTGATGGCCGTCAGCGGCAGCGCGGCAGCTTCGGCGTCCGACAGACTTTGCGGCGCACGGGCAGCGATGCGGTGGTCCACCAGTTGCAGCTCGGCGTTAGACCCCGGCCGGTTGATCGCACCGGCGTAGTACACCCGGTCGCCGACGGCAAAGCCCTCGACCGCGCCCCCCAGCGCCTCGACCGTGCCGACGGCATCCCAGCCGAGCACCTCGGGCTGGCCGTCCTGCGGCGCGCGGTTCTTGCGCACCTTGGTGTCGACCGGGTTGACCGACACGGCGGCCACGCGCACCAGCAGGTCGCGCGGGCCAGGCTGCGGCGCGGGCAGCGTCAGGTCGACCAGGGACTCGGGGTGGGAGATGGGCAGGGATTGCAGGTAGCCGACGGCTTTCATGGGGCGTCCTTTCTGAAGGCGAGACAACGATGGCTGTCATGGTGGCGGCCTGCATTGCATTCGGAAAGCCTAGGATCTGCGAATCAGTTTCATTACAAACATGAAGATGGACCGCCTTGCCCCGCTGCAACTCTTCATCGCCGCCGCCGACGCCGGCAGCTTCTCGGCCGCCGCGCGCCGGCTGGACCTCGGCCCAGTGCAGGCCAGCGCCACCATCGCCCGGCTGGAGCGCGAGCTGGGCGCGCGATTGTTCGAGCGCTCCACGCGCCGGCTGCGCCTGACCGAGGCCGGCGAGCAATGGCTGCCCCACGCCCGCCAGCTCCTGACCGTCTGGGAAGACGGGCAGGCCGCGCTGCGTGATGCGGCAGATGCGGCCGGCGAGGCGCGGCCGCTGAGCGGCCGCCTGCGTGTCAGCCTACCCAGCGACATCGGCCGCCAGCACCTGTGGCGCTGGATCGAGGACTTCGCCGCCGCCGAAGCCGGCCCCGGCGTGCAGCTGGAGCTGCGCATCAGCGACCGGCTGACCGACCTCGTGCAGGACCCCGTGGACTACGCGGTGCGCTATGGCGAGCCGCCCGACTCCAGCCTCGTCGCGCTGCCGCTGGCGCCGGGCAACCGGCGCGTGCTGTGCGCCAGCCCGGCCTACCTCGCGCGCCACGGCCACCCGCAGGCGCCGGCTGACCTGGATGGCCACGACTGCCTGCGCTGGGTGCAGGGCGACAGCCCGCACGGCCGCTGGCGTTTCACGTCGCCGCAAGGCGAAGCCCGGGCCATCGAGGTGACCGGCCGCCGCATCGCCGACGACGGCGGCCTGGTGCGCGAATGGGCGGTAGCCGGGCTGGGCATTGCCTACAAGAGCGGGCTGGACGTCGCCGCCGACCTGGCCGCCGGGCGGCTGGTGGCGCTGCTGCCGGGCTGGGTGGGCGAGCCCGCGCCGCTGCACTGGATGGCCGTCGGCCGGCACCGGTTGACGCCGGCGCTGCGGCGGCTGGCCGGCACGCTGCGGATGCGCTGCGAGCGCTTGTTGGCACTGAATCCGCCCGGGGCGTGATATCTGACAGCCCCCACGAGAAGTGCGGCAGATAAGCTCCGAGCACCCCTATTACAGACCGTTGCAGCAGACGGCGACCGACCTTGACCTGCCGCACCCTCTCGCTGGCCTGCCTGGCCGTGCTCGCCCTTCAACCGCCAGCCCATAGCGCCCCGGCCCCCGATGCCGCCGAGGACAAGGCACTTGAAGCGCTACTGAAACGGGAGGTGCAAGGCCCGTCTCGCTACGCCCAGAGCCTGATGGACGCGCCGGCTTCCGTCAGCGTGCTGGAGCGTCAGGAGGCCGACGCCCTTGGCCACCAGACCGTCGGCGACATGCTGGCCCGACTGCCCGGCGTCTACCTCAGCAACTCACGCAGCTACAGCGCCCTGGGCATCCGCGGCTTCAACCGGCCCGGCGACTACAGCTCGCGGGTGCTGATGGCCATCGACGGTCAGCGGGTCAATGATGCGATCTACGACCAGGGCCTGCCCCAGCTCGAACTGCCCATCCTGGCCGAGTGGGTCAAGCGCGTGGAGCTGGTGAACGGTCCCGGCTCGTCGGTCTACGGCAGCAACGCCTTGCTGGGCGTCGTCAACATCGTCACGCTCAACGGCGCCGACGCGCCCGGCCTGACCCTGCAGGGCAGCCTCGGCGAGCAGGGCCTGCGCCGCGTCGAGATGCATTACGGCGCCAACGCCAGCGCCGACCGCGATGTCTTCATCGGCATCAACCTGCAGCGCAGCGCCGGTGAGAACCTCTACCTTCCCGAACTGGGCACCGCAGACGGCTGGGTACGCGGCCTGGACGGCGAGCGCCAGGCGGCGCTGCTGGCCAAGGTGCGCCATGGCGACTGGCGGCTGTCGCTGAACGCCGTGCGCCGTGAGAAGGACGTTGCGACCGCGCCGTACGGCACGCTGGCCGGTGTGCCCGGCACCACGTACAGCGACACCCTGGTCCTGGGCGAGCTGTCCTACGACGGCGGCTGGCAGGACGAGTTGCGCCGCACCGTGCGCCTGAGCGTGGCCGGCTACGACTTTCGCGGACGCTACGTGTTCGGGCAGGCACCGGACCTGATCAACAAAGATGTGGCCCGCGCTCAGTGGACGACGCTGGAAGGCCGCCTGCTGTGGCGCGGCCTGCTCAACCACCAGCTGATGGTGGGTGCCGAGGTGCGCTCGTCGCCCTACGGGATACAGCGCAACTTCGACGTCGAGCCGCATGCGGTGAAGCTGGACTCGAACGTCTCGCAGGATTCGATCGGGGCCTATGCCCAAGACCAATGGCGGCTGTCGTCGACGCTGCAGCTGACCACCGGCCTGCGCGTGGACCATGTGCGCGGCTTCTCGCCCGCCGTGTCACCACGCGCTGTGCTGGCGCTGCGGCCCGACGAGCGCGAGTCCGTCAAGCTGATCTGGGCCCAGTCCTTCCGCTCGCCCAACCTGTACGAGCGCTTCTACGACGACGATGGCGTCTCGCAGCTCAAGAACCCCGCGCTGAGGCCCGAGCGCCTGAACTCGGCCGAGGTCGCCTGGGAATACCTGCTGCCCAGCGGCCAGGCGCTCAGCGCCAACGCCTACTACACGCACATGAGCCGGCTGATAGAGCAGGTGCCGCTGAGCGACGCGCCGGACGCCATCGTGCAGTACCGCAACGTTGGCCGCGTCACGCTGCAGGGCGTGGACCTGGGTGTGGAGCAGCGCTCGGCCGAGGGCTGGCTGTGGCGGGCCAGCACCTCCTGGATGCATGCCCGCAACGACGCTGGCGAGAAGCTGAGCAATGCACCGTCCTGGATGGTCAAGGGCCATGTGGTGTCGCCGCAGTGGCAGCGCTGGCAGCTCGGTGCCGAATGGCAGCTGCTCGGCCCGCGGCTGGGCCGCGTCGAGGTGCCGTCCACGGCCACCGTCAACGCGCACCTGCGCTACCGGCTGGACGAGCGCCAGAGCCTGTCCCTTCACGTCAACAACGCGCTGGACCGGCGCAACCTCGATCCGTCGACACCGGACGTGGTGCTGAGCAGCATTCCCCAACCCGGCCGCACCTGGCGCCTGGACTGGCGGCTCGCGCTCTGAGACGCTGATGGCTCCCAGCAAGCGGCTCTCCGGCAGCCCGGCACCTTGGCGCCGCGTAGCCGGCTGCGCGCTCGCGCTGGGCCTGCTGTCGACGCAGGCCGTGGCGCAGATGGCCAGCCCCGAGTCGCTGAAGGCCGAAGTCATCTACCGCGTGCTGATGTTCGTCACCTGGCCGCCGGAGCGTGAAGTGCCGGAGCGCGGCTTGCAGATCTGCACGCTGGGCGAGGGCCGCGTCGAGGGCGCGCTGCAGGCCCTCGTCGGCCGACCCATCCGCCAGCTCACCGTGGCCGTGCGCCGCCTGGCCCGGGCCGATCAATATGCCGGCTGCCACCTGCTCTACCTGCCGACGCCGCAGCCCGCGCTGCGGGCTGCGCTGGCCGACGCCTCAGTGCTGGTCGTGTCCGACGCTGCCACCATGCTCGACCAGGGGGCCATGATCAACCTGCAGGTCGAAGACGGACGCATCGTCTTCGACGTTGAACTTGACGCCGCGCGACGGGCGGGGCTGGTCATCAGCACCAAGCTGCTGCGGCTGGCCCGCTTCGTGCGCCACCAGACCCCATGAAGCCCTTGTGATGAAGCCCGCACTTGCCGACACGTTTGAACGCCTGCGCGAGCTGATCGTCGCGCTGTCGGCGCTGCTGGCGTTCGCACTCGTGCTGAGTCTGCTGCAATACCTGCGCCTGCAGGACCGTCAGTTGAAGGACTTGCAGACCCAGGCCAGCATCGTTGCGCAGACCGTGTCGGCCGCCGTCGTCTTCGACAGCCGCAACGATGCCAGCGAGAGCCTCGCGGCGCTGCAGCAGAGCCCGGCCATCGTGCACGCGCGGCTGCTGCGCAAGGACGGCAGCGTGCTGACGCTGTACGCTCGCCTGGCGGCCGAGGAGTCGCGCCTGGACGAGCTGGCCGGCAGCGTCAAGGTGGAGGTGCCGGTGCAGGCCGACGGGCGCCGCGTCGGCACGCTGGCGCTGGAGGCCCGCCGCCTGCCGATGTGGCTGGACCTGGCCCAGTTCCTGGGCGCCACGCTTGGCACGCTGGTGGCCACCGCGGCCCTGGCCTGGTGGTTGTCCAAGCGGCTGCGCCTGCAAATCAAGGAAGTGGAGCGCCGAACGCGCTACCTGGCGCGCTTCGACGCGCTGACGGACCTGCCCAACCGCGAACACATGCGCCATCTGCTGGAGCGCGCGCTGCAACAGGACGACGGCGCCACCTTGCTGATCCTGGATCTGGACGACTTCAAGCAGATCAACGACCAGCACCGCCATGCCACCGGTGACGCGGTGTTGCAGGCCATCGGACAGCGCCTGCGCCTGCTGTCGCGCCCCGGTGACCAGGTCGCCCGCCTGTCCGCCGACGAGTTCGCCATGCTGCTCGTGCCGCGGCTGGACGACGAGGCGCTGCGCAACCACGTCGCGCAACTGCAGGCCGAACTGACCCGGCCGCTGCTGCACGAGGGCCAGTGGCTGCCGCTGCACGTCTGCATCGGCGCCGTTTCCCTGCCCGACCATGCGCATGACCCGAGCGAAGCCATGCGCTGCGCCGACGCGGCCATGCGCCACGCCAAGCAGCTCGGCAAGGACAGCTTCCAGCTCTTCACGCCCCAGATCGGCGAGGCCTTGCGCCAGCGCATCGCGCTGGAGCACGACCTGCTCGCGGCGCTGTCGGCGGGCGATCAGCTCTCGCTGGCCTACCAGCCGCAGTACGACGCCCGCCGCCGCATCCGTGGCTTCGAGGCGCTCGCACGCTGGCAACACCCGCAGCGCGGCTGGATATCGCCGGCCGAGTTCATTCCGGTGGCCGAGAGTTCCGGCCTCATCGTCGACCTCGGCCTGGCCATGCTGGCGCTGCTGCGCCGCGACCTCGACGGCTGGAAGGCCCGAGGCCTGAACTGCCCGCTGGTGGCAATCAACCTCTCCTGGGAGCAGTGCCGCAAGCCGCAGCACCGCGACCGTTTTCTGCAGCAGCTGAAGTCCCTTCAGCTGACACCCGCCGAGATCGAGTTCGAGCTGACGGAGAGCGCCGGCTTCGAGGACATCGACAAGCCCGACTCCTTCGTCTTCACGCTGCAAGGCCTGGGCTACAGCCTGGCCATCGACGATTTCGGCACGGGCTACAGCTCGCTGGCTTATCTGCGCCGCATCCGCTGCCGCAAGCTCAAGATCGACCGGCTGTTCGTGCACGGCCTGTCGACGAATGCCGATTCGCGCACGCTGGTCGAGTCCATGGTGCGGGTCGCGCACGCGATGCACATGCTGGTGGTCGCCGAAGGCGTGGAGCTGCCCGCCGACGAGGCTGCGCTGATCGAGATGGGCTGCGACCTGATGCAGGGCTTCGGCTTCTGCAAGCCGGTGCCGCCGCAGCAGGTGGCTGCGCTGCTGTCGGGCGAGCCGCCGCAGCCTTAGGTCGACGGATGCGGCCAGCCCGCATCGACGGCCAGCGGCATGGCCGCGCCGCTGCGCCAGGCAGCCAGCCACTCGCGCGCCGCCACCTTGGCACCCGGCGCCAGCCCGCGCACCACGCAGCACGCACTGGCCCCGCAGGCGGCGATCTGGATCAACTGCTCGGGCGTCAGCACGCCGCCGATGCCCACGACCGGCGCCGGCGCAATGGCGGCCCACCAGGCCAGGTTGTCCAGCCCCTGCGCGCGCCAGGGCATGGCCTTGGTCAGCGTGGGCCAGACGGGGCCGCAGGCGATGTAGTCGGGCGCCCAGGCGGCCGCACGGGCCAGCTCCCACAGGCTGTGCGAGCTCAGGCCCAGGCGCAGGCCACCGGCGCGGGCGTCGGCCAGGTCGCGACAGTCCGTGGTGTCGAGCGCCAGCAGGTCCTCCTGGCCGAGATGGACGAAGTCCACGCCCAGCGCCAGCGCCTCGCGCCAGTGGTCGTTGACGACGAAGGTAGCGCCATGGCGGCGCGCGGCCGCGCAGGCCGGATCGACCTCGGCCTTCAGGCGGGCCTGCCAGGTGGGCTGGGCCTCACCGGGGAGGCGCTTGAGGCGCAGCTGGACGGTGGGCAGGCCGGCATCGAACAACTGTGCGGCGTGGGCGCCGCTGTCCGTGATCGCGTAGACGCCGCCGACGCCCGACGGCAGGCGGCGCTCGGGCCAGGCCACCGGCGGCGTGTCGAACAGCCCGGGCAGCAGACCGGGGTCGGTGATGAAACCGGCCGACGGCCGCACGGGGCCGGCGCCGCTGCCGGGTGAGGCGGCGGCGCGCAGGCCCGATGTCGTCAGCATCTTCGCCAGCACCGCGGCGTCGGCCGCGACAAAGCCGCGCGCCAGCGCCGCGGCCAGCGCGGTGGCGTAACAGCAGCCGGTGCCATGGTTGTCCGCCGCCGCACGACGCGGCAGCGCCAGCCAGCCGCTGGCCTGCGGGGTGGACAGCCAGTCCAGCGCCATCGGGCCGGCCTCGTCGCCGCCGGTGATGCAGGCGCTCCCAGCGCCCAGCGCTCGCAGCGCGCACGCCTGCTCCGCCGCGCTACCCTCGCCCACCAGCTGCGCTGCCTCACGGCGGTTGGGCGTGGCAACGCTGGCCCGCGGCAGCAGCTCCTCGCAGTAGGCGCGCAGCAACGCGTCGTCGGCAAGGCTGGCGCCGGTGGACGCGCGCAGCACGGGGTCGACGACCAGCGCCACCGGCGCACGCTCGCGCAGCCGGTCCACCCAGCGCGTGACGATGCGCAACTGCTCCACGCCACCCAGCAGGCCGGTCTTGATGGCAACGGGCGGCAGGTCGTCGGCCAGTGCCGCGAGCTGGGCGTCCAACTGCCCGGGCGGCACGGGGAAGACGGCCTGCACGGCCATGCTGTTCTGCGCCGTCAGTGCCGCGGCCACCGGGCAGAGATGGACGCCGGTCGCATCGGCCGCGCGCTGGTCGGCCGACACGCCCGCACCGCCGCCGCTGTCCAGCCCCGCGATGCTCCAGAGGATGGGGGGCCGATTCATGGGATCAGGAAGGGCCTGCCGCCCACCGGGGTGCTGGCCACCGCCATGTCCTGCCGGGCCATGACGCCGGCCTCGAAGCCCAGGCGCCCGGCCGCGATGGCCTGGCCGAAGGCGGCAGCCATGCGCACCGGGTCACCGGCCTGGGCCACCGCCGAGTTCAGTAGCACGCCGTCATAGCCCAACTCCATGGCCTGGGCCGCGTGCGAGGGCGCACCGATGCCGGCGTCGATGATCAGCGGCACGCCGGGCAGGCGTTCACGCAGCGTGCGCAGCGCGAAGGGGTTGAGCAGCCCCTGGCCTGAGCCTATCGGTGCGCCCCAGGGCATCAGCACCTCGCAGCCAACGTCCAGCAGGCGGCGGCAGGTGACGAGGTCGTCGGTGCAGTAGGGAAACACCTGGAAGCCGTCCTTCACCAGTACCTCGGCGGCCGAGACCAGCTCCCACGGATCGGGCTGCAGCGTGTACTCGTCGCCGACGACCTCGAGCTTGACCCACGCCGTGCCATACAGCTCGCGGGCCATGTGGGCGAGCGTGACGGCCTCCTGGGCGGTGCGGCAGCCGGCGGTGTTGGGCAGCAGTTGGCCGCCCGTCTCGACCAGCGTCGCGCGGATGGCGGCGACAAAACCGTTGTCGCCGGCCGCCGCCAGCGTGCGCCGCAGGCCCACGGTCAGGACCTGGGCGCCGCTGGCCAGCACCGCGTGGCGCAGCACCTCGGGCGAGGGGTAGCCGGCGGTGCCGAGCAGGAAGCGGCTGGTCAGTAGACGCCCGTATAGCGTGAAGCTCATTGCAGTCATCCCCCGGTGATGGGTTGGATCAAAGTCAGCTCGTCGCCGGGCCGGATCAGCGTCTGCTGGCGACGCTGACGCGGCACGAAGACGCCGTTGAGGGCCGTGGCGACTGCATCGACCGCCCGGCCCTGCTCGGCCAGGACGGTGGCAACACTCAAGGCCTCGCGCCAGGCCTGGGGTTGCTGGTTGACGGTGAACTCAGACATGGCTGAGGACGTCCTCCGCCAGTGCCGGCGCCAGCAGCCAGCCGTGGCGGAACAAGCCGTTGATGCGCAGCAAGCCGGGCTGGCGCTCGACATGCGGGCGGTGGTCGGCCAGCGCCGGGCGCAGGTTGGTTTCCATGTGGGCGATGCGCGCCTCGGCCAACGCCGGCAGCACGCTGTGGGCCGCCGCCATCAGCTCAACGGCGCTGCGCAGGCTGACGGGCGAGCGATCCTCGCTCTCGATCTCGGACGCGCCGACGACGATGACATCGCCCGGCCGCGGCACCAGGTAGACGCGGTGGCGCGGGTGCAGCAGGCGCACCGGCCGGCGCAGCGTGACGCCGGGCGCATGCAGCCAGACTATTTCGCCCCGCACGCCGCGCAGGCCGGCCATGTCGGGCCGGGCGCCCAGGCCGCGGGTGTCGACAACGAGGTCCGCGTCCAGGCGCCGACCGTCATCCAGCTCGACGCGATGCGGCTGCACGGCGACAGCGCGGCGGCCCCAGAGCCAGTCGACGCCGTGCGCCCGCTCGACCAGGGCGAGCAGCAGCTCGCGCGGCATCAGCTGGCCCTCGCCGGGCAGCAGCCAGGCCTTGAGGTCCGGCGTCAGCGCCGGCTCCGTGGCCTGTAGCGCGGCGCGGTCCAGCGTCTGCGGCCGGATGGCCGAGCCGGACTGCAAGCGGTGCAGCACGCGCTGGGCGGTGCCCAGGTCGCTGCCGTGGGCCAGCAGCAGGCTGCCGTTCACGCGCACGAGGCCGGGTTCGCCCAGCGCCTGCGCGATAGCCGGCCATTGCTGTAGCGAACGCCAGCCCAGCGCGGCGACGTCGGCCTCGGCCTGGTCCAGCTCGGCCAGCGGACTCAGCATGCCGGCCGCGGTGAAGGCCGCCGCGCCAGGCTGGGCCGGCCCCGCGGCCGGGTCGATGACGCTGACGCGATGACCGGCGCGCGCCAGCTGCCAGGCCAGCAGCCGGCCCATGACGCCAGCGCCTGCAATGGCGATGGAGGCCATCAGGCTTTGGCGATGGGGATGTAGAGCTCGCCGCCGTGGGCGCGGAACTCGGCGGACTTCTGCGCCATGCCGTCGGCCACCACTTCCGATGCTTCGAGACCCTTCGCCGCAGCGTACTCGCGCACGTCCTGCGTGATCTTCATCGAGCAGAACTTCGGCCCGCACATGGAGCAGAAATGCGCCTCCTTGGACGAGTCCTTGGGCAGCGTCTCATCGTGATAGTCACGCGCAGTGTCCGGGTCCAGGCCCAGGGCGAACTGGTCGTGCCAGCGGAACTCGAAGCGCGCCTTGCTCATCGCATCGTCACGGGCGCGGGCGCCGGGGTGGCCCTTGGCGATGTCGGCTGCATGGGCCGCGATCTTGTAGGCAATCAGCCCCTGCTTGACGTCGTCGCGGTCGGGCAAGCCCAGGTGCTCCTTGGGCGTCACGTAGCAGAGCATGGCCGTGCCCATCCAGCCGATCATGGCGGCGCCTATTGCTGAGGCGATGTGGTCGTAGCCGGGCGCGATGTCAATGGTCAGCGGGCCCAGCGTGTAGAACGGTGCCTCTTGGCAGTGCTTCAACTGCTCGGCCATGTTGGCCTGGATCAGGTGCAGTGGCACGTGGCCCGGGCCTTCGATCATGGTCTGCACGTCGTGCTTCCAGGCCACCTGGGTCAGCTCGCCCAGCGTGCGCAGCTCGGCGAATTGGGCCTCGTCGTTGGCATCGGCACCGCTGCCGGGACGCAGGCCGTCGCCAAGCGAGAAGGTCACGTCGTAAGACTTCATGATTTCGCAGATCTCTTCGAAGTGCGTGTACAGGAAGTTCTCGCGGTGGTGCGTGATGCACCACTTGGCCAGGATGGAGCCGCCGCGGGACACGATGCCCGTGCGGCGCTTCGTCGTCAGGTGGATGAACGGCAGCCGCAAGCCGGCGTGGATGGTGAAGTAGTCGATGCCCTGCTCGGCCTGCTCGATCAGCGTGTCGCGGAAGATGGCCCAGGTCAGGTCCTCGGCCACGCCGCCCACCTTCTCCAGCGCCTGGTAGATGGGCACGGTGCCGATGGGCACGGGAGAGTTGCGCACGATCCAGTCGCGCGTCGTGTGGATGTTGCGGCCGGTGGACAGGTCCATCACCGTGTCCGCGCCCCAGCGGATGGACCACACCAGCTTCTCCACCTCTTCCTCGATGCTGGACGTAACGGCCGAGTTGCCGATGTTGGCGTTGACCTTGACCAGGAAGTTGCGGCCGATGATGGTCGGTTCCAGCTCCGTGTGGTTGATGTTGGCGGGGATCACGGCACGGCCGCGGGCGATCTCCTGGCGCACGAACTCGGGCGTGATGTTGTCGGGGATGGCCGCCCCCAGCGAGTCGCCACGCAGGCGCTGCTCGCGCTCGGCATCGGACAGGTACTCGCGCATCCACTCGCGCCTGCCGTTCTCGCGCAGTGTCACGAACTCCATCTCCGGCGTGATGATGCCGCGGCGCGCGTAGTGCAGCTGGCTGACGTTGGCGCCGGCCTGGGCGCGGCGGGGTTGGCGCTGCAGGGCGGCAGCCTCGGCGCGCAGCTGGGCGATGCGCTCGTTGTCTTCCTTGCCGCCGTCGTCCAGCGCGACGCGCGTGCGGCCCGCGTAGGCCTCGGTGTCGGCCCGGTCCGCGACCCAGCTGGCGCGGATGGGCGGCAGACCGCGGCGCACGTCGATCTGCGCCTGGGGGTCGGTGTAGGGGCCGGAGGTGTCGTGCACGACGACGGTCTCGCCATTGGTCAGCGCGATCTCGCGCATGGGCACGCGCAGGTCGGGCCGGCTGCCGGTGACATAGGCCTTGGTCGACGCAGGGAAAGGCTCGCGCGTCAGCGACAGGCGTTCGTCAATCGAGAGGTGTTTTTCGGGGGCATTCACGGCGGTCTCCTGGAGCGGTGGGTCGGTTGCTCCAAGGCCGCCTGTGGGTGCGCCGGGCGATCCACCCAGGGTGGACTCGCCAGCACGCCGCGAGGCATGCGCTCTCCTTACGCCGGTATTAGCCGGTTCAAGTTCACGGGTTCGATCCCTTTGGATCGTCTCAGCGTCTGGGTCTGGCAAGCCAGTCCCGGGCACCCCGGAGCGGACGCGATTGTGCTTGTCATTTCGCGCGCCTGGCAAGCCCAATGGCAACGACAAGCAAGCCTGTCGCGATTGCGAAGCTCAACGGCAGGCCGCCGGCCGCGTAGACCGTGGCCATCGCCGAGGCACCAGTGATGAGCCCCAGGTTGCGCGACAGCGTCAGCAGGCCGGCCACGATGCCGCGCTGTTCACCCGCCACCTCGGCCATCACGGTCGTGTTGTTGGCCGCCTGGAAGAGCGCATAGCTCGGCGTGACGATGACGAGCGGGCCGACGTAGGCGATGGCGCCGAGACTGGCAGGCAGCAGCGCAATCAGCGCGCAGCCGAGTGCCATGGCGGCCAGACCCACCTGCGTCATGCGCCGAGCGCCGAAGCGGTCCACCAGCCGCCCGGCCGGCAGGCCGCTGATGGCCGACACGAGAGGACCTACGGACATCAGCGCGCCCACCACGGCCGCGCCCAGACCCAGCGCGCCGCCCAGGTGGAAGGGGCCGACGACCAGCGTGGCCATCATCACGGCGGACACCAGGGCGTTCATCGCCAGCGCAGCGCTCAGCGCCGGGTCGCGCAAGTGCTTTAGCCGCAAGATGGGCGACGCGGCACGGGCCTCGGTGCGCAGGAAGAGCAGCAGCCCGATGGCTGCCAGCGCGAGCAGGCCGAGGTGGCGTGTCATCGCCAGCGCATAGGCCGCCAGCGTCAACGCGAGCCACAGCGTGCCGAGTACGTCGAAGCCCGTGGCGCCGCCCTGCCCTCGGTCTGCCGGCAGGCATCGCCAGGCCAGTGCGAAGGCCACCAGGCCCAGCGGCAGGTTGACGGCGAAGACTGCCTGCCAGCCGAAAGCGCCGATCAACACGCCGCCCAGCGACGGCCCCAGCGCCGTGCCCACGGCAGACATCGTGCCCAGCAGCCCCATCGCGCTGCCCGTGCGCGCCTTGGGCAGGGCCGCGCCCACCAGGGCCATCGTCAACGCCATCATGGCCGCCGCCCCCATCCCTTGCAGCGCGCGGGCGGCGATCAACAGCGGCAGCGTGGACGCCAGCGCGCAGAGCGCTGAGGCCACGGTGAACAGCGCGATGCCCGCCAGCATCACGCGGCGCTGACCCGTCAGGTCGCCCAAGCGACCGGCGCCAACGATCAGACTCGTCGTCGCCAGCAAGTAGGCCAGCACGACCCACTGCACCTGGGCGATGCTGGCGCCGAAGGCGGTGGCCAAGGTCGGCAACGCGACGTTGGCGCTGCTGATGGCCAGGGAAGGCAGCAACGTGGCGAGGGCGAGGCTGGCGAGCACGCCAATGACGGGAGTCGCGGCGGGTGGGGCAAGCGTTGTGGTGTTCATGCCTCAACCTTAGGCATTGGCCAGGCATGGCAGAAGACGCATGATTTGCACTTCATACCTGCACGAAACGCCATGTCATATCCTGACCTCAACCTTCTGCTAACGCTGGACGCCCTGCTCGCCGAGGGCAGCGTCGCCGGTGCGGCGCGACGGCTGCGGCTGAGCCCGTCGGCCATGAGCCGGTCGCTGGCCCGGTTGCGTGAAGCGACCGGCGACCCATTGCTGGTGCGCGCAGGCCGCGGCTTGGTGGCATCGCCGCGGGCGCTGGAGCTGCGCGAGTGCATTGGGCCGTTGGTGCAACAGGCCCAGGCTGCGCTGAGACCGGTGACGGCGCTGGACCTGGGTCGGTTGGGGCGCGAGTTCACGCTCCGAACTCGTGAGGGGTTCGTCGAGAACTTCGGGGTGGCGCTGCTGGCGCGCGTTGCGGCTGAGGCCTCAGGCGTGCGGCTGCGGTTCGTGCCCAAGCCGGACCGTGACAGCACACCGCTCAGGGACGGCCGCGTGGACCTGGAGACGGGTGTCGTTGGCAGCACGACCGGGCCGGAGTTGCGGGTGCAGGCGCTGTTCCGCGACCGCTTCGTAGCCGTCGTCCGCCAAGGTCACGCGCTGGCGAGCGGCACGCTGACGGCGAAGGGCTACGCGGCGGGCCGGCACGTCGCCATCTCACGGCACGGCACGGCCGCGGGCCCGGTTGATGAGGCCTTGTCCGGCCTGGGCCTTGGCCGCGACATCGTGGTCACAGTGGCGGGGTTCTCCGAGGCGCTGGCGCTGGCGCGCGGGACGGACCTGATCGCCACAGTGCCCGAGCGGCACACCGGGCATCTGCGTGATGGTTTGCAGAGCATCGACCTACCGCTAGGCCTGGAACCGTTCACGGTCTCGCTGCTGTGGCACCCCCGGATGGACGGGGATGCGGCGCATCGGTGGCTGCGGGGCTGCGTGCGAGAGGCCTGTTCTGCTTGACCCTCGGGGCTGCATCCAGATGCATCTCCGCCTCCGCAATCCGGCGCCGCTTCTGCCGATGTTTTATTGGCATAGACGTGACCCATCAATGACTTGCGATGGCCATGCCGATGTTATGCGGCAGAGGCTGTCGCCCTAGAACGTAGACGGCACATGAACATCCCGGCTCACATGGCGTCGTTCTGGCAATCCTTCGTTCAATCGCAAGTTGAAGATCCAACCCCTCGATTCTTCGAGGCCTTCCACTTCGATGACAACGAACCGAGCGCCAATGAACTTGCCCAGCTGGTTCTGGTGGGCACCAAAAGGGCAACCGCCGGCCTTGTCTGGTCCTTCGAGGCGGCGTCGGTACCGTTGCCAAAAGTCGGCGATTTGAGCGTCGTCACCAACTGGGCCAAGAAGCCGCTTTGCGTCATCGAGACAAGGCAGATCGACGTCGTCTCGTACGATCAGGTCTCAGCGGAGTTCGCAGCCACAGAGGGCGAAGGCGATGGTTCGCTTCAGTACTGGCAAGAGGCTCACTGGGCATATTTTGGGAGGGAGTGCCAGCGCATGGGTCGACTCCCAGATCCAAAGATGCCCGTCGTTTGTGAGCGTTTCGAAGTCGTGTTTCGAGGCTACCGTGAGCGCGCCTCCTAACTCCTCTGCCAAGGGGGATCGCCGCAAGCGGGCCGCCCCTTACGTCGAACGTTGAGCTTTCCGGTACCGCTGCGTCACTGATAGGCTCCAACAAAGAGGGCCGACCACCGAAGTGGCCGGCCCGGGCGCTGAAGCGCTCGAGGGAAATCGTCGCTTATTCCTTGTCGGCCGGCATCGCACCCGGCATGCCGTGCAGCGGCAATGACGTGCCGCCCTGCTCCGCCGCCTTCCTGGCCTTCTTCTTGTCGCGCGCAAGGTAGCTGTAGAGCACCGGAACCACGACCAGGGTGAGCAGCGTGGAAGTGATAACGCCGCCGATGATGGCGCGACCCATGGGGGCCTGGATCTCGCCGCCGTCGTTCAGCGCGATAGCCATGGGTAGCATGCCGAAGACCATCGCCGCCGTCGTCATGATGATGGGGCGCATCCGGATCAGGCCGGCTTGCAGCAGCGCGTCAGCCACCGTCGCTCCTGCCTTGCGGGCATGGTTGGCGAAGTCCACCAGCAGGATGGCGTTCTTGGTCACCAAGCCCATCAGCATGACCAGGCCGATCATCGAGAACACGTTCAGCGTCGAGCGCCACAACAGCAGCGCCAGCATCACGCCGATCAGGGCCAGCGGCAGCGAGGCCATGATGGCGATGGGCTGCAAGAAGCTGCCGAACTGGCTGGCGAGCACGATGTAGATGAAGATCACCGCCAGGCCCATGGCCGCCAGCAGGCCGTTGAAGGCCTCGGCCTGCTGCTTGCCGGCGCCGTCCACCTTGAAGCTGACGCCCGGCGGCAGTTGGGTGGCCTTGATGAGCTTCTGCACATCGGCGTTGACGTCACCACCCGGGCGGCCTTGCACGCCGGCGAACACGGCCTCGCGGCGCTGCAAGTTCTCGCGGCGGATGACCTCGGGGTTGAACACCGGCTCGATGGTGGCGACCTGGTCCAGCGTGATGGGTGCGCCGTCCTTGGAGAACGCGACCGGCAGCTTGGCCATCTGCTCGATGCGCTCGCGCTGTTCGCGCGGCAGGCGCAGAAGCACCTCGACTTGGTTGCCGTCCGGCGTGGTCCAGTAGGTCGCAACCTCGCCGTTGACGTAGGCGCGCAGGCTCGATGCGATCTGCGGCGCGGTCAGGCCCAGCTCGCGGATGGCCGAGTCCTTCAGGCGCACGGCAAAGGCAGGCAGGCCAGGCTTGACCGTGGTGTCAACGTCGACGGCGCCAGGGATCTTCT
This sequence comes from Burkholderiales bacterium, assembly GCA_016195825.1. Classification (GTDB taxonomy): domain Bacteria; phylum Pseudomonadota; class Gammaproteobacteria; order Burkholderiales; family Burkholderiaceae_C; genus Pelomonas. The sequence continues at coordinate 16,283 of JACPYV010000179.1, forward strand.
TGATCTTCTCGACCAGGTCCTTGGCGGTCTGCGTCAGCACCTCGGGGTCGCTGCCCAGGATAGTGATCCAGATCGGGCGGTCGAAGCCCACGCTGACCTCGATGCCGGGGATCTTGGCGATGTCCTCGCGGATGGCGTCCTCGACTTCCTTCTGCGAACGCTTGCGCTCGCTGCGGTCGATCAGCGAGATGTTCAGCGCGGCCTGGTTGCGGCCGGTGGACAGGCCTTCGCCGGTGCTGCCGACCACGGTGGATACGGTCTTGATTTCGGGGTAACCTTTCAGGATCTCCTCGATCTGCGCAACCTTGGCGCTACCACGCTCGACGCTGCTGGCCACCGGCATGCGCAGGTTGACCTGCGTGAAGCCGTTGTCCGTCTGCGGCACGAACTCGCTGCCCACCATGGGGGCCAGCATCAGCGCGACGACGAAGCTGGCGACCGCCCCCCACATGACCAGGCCACGCGGCGTCAGCGTTGCGAAACGCAGCACGCGCTTGGCGGCCTTGTCGCGCTTGCCATCGGCGCCGAACGGGTGGCCGTAGGCGGGGATGGGCGGCACGAAGACGCGGTAGCGGCGGCCCGAAAAGGCCCATTTGATGAGGCGCTCATAGCCGTCGTGCAGGCGCTCCATGCCCCAGTCGGTCGCGCGGATGGCGTGGCCGATAACGGGCCAATGCTTGATGCGCGCGTTCGGCGGGTCGTGCCAGACCGAGGACAGCATGGGGTCCAACGTGAAGCTGACGAACAGGCTGACCATCACCGCCACGGCAACCGTGATGCCGAAGGGGTAGAAGAACTTGCCAATGATGCCGCCCATGAAGGCGACGGGCACGAACACCGCGCAGATGGCGAAGGTCGTGGCCATGACGGCAAGGCCGATCTCGTTGGTGCCGTCGGCCGCCGCAGTGTGATGGTCCTTGCCCATGCCCACGTGGCGCACGATGTTCTCCCGCACGACGATGGCGTCGTCGATCAGCAGGCCAATGCACAGGGACAGCGCCATCATCGTCATGAAGTTCAGCGTGAAGCCGAAGGCATGCACGGCGATGAAGCTGGAGATGACGGCGATGGGCAGCGTCAGGCCCGTGATGATGGTGGAGCGCCAGCTGTGCAGGAACAGGAAGACGATGGCCACGGTCAGCAGCGCGCCTTCGATCAGCGTGTGCTTGAGGCCGGTCAGCGAACCCTTCACGAAGTCGCTGTTGGCGTAGATCAGGCGAAGCTCCACGTCCTTGGGCAACACCTTGCGCAGCTCCTCCATCGCGTCCTTGACGGCTTCGCCGGTGGCGACGATGTTGGCGTCCTGCTGCTTGAAGACGTTGAAGCTCACGGCCGGCTGGCCGTTGATCCGGGCGATGCTGTCGGCCTCGCGTTCGCGCTCCACCAGGGTGCCAAGGTCGTTCAGCGTCAGCGCCAGGTTGCCGCGGCGTGCGACCACCATGTTGCCGAAGGCCTTGGGGTCCTTCACGCGGCCTTCGACGCGCAGGATGGCGTCGGCGGTCGAGTCGGACAGCAGGCCCACCGGCTGGTCAGAGTTGGCGTCGCCCAGTGCCTTGGCGATCTCGGCCGGCGTCACACCGTAGGCGCGCAGCCGCATAGGGTCGAGGTCGATGCGCACCTCGCGCGTCGTCATGCCGCCCACGTCGACCTTGGCTACGCCCTCGACACGACCCAGGCGCTTGGAGACGATGAGGTCGGCCATCATCGACAGCTCGCGCGAGCCGCGGGTGGGCGACAGCAGCGCCATCACGACGACAGGCTGCGCGTTGTCGGCCTGGAAGCGCGACACGGTGGGTGGCTTCACATCCTTGGGGAAGGCGGCCTGCGCAGCGGCCACGCGGTCGCGCAGATCCTGCATCGCGCGGCTCATGTCGGTGTTCAAGCTGAACTCGACGCTGGCCTGCACGCGGCCCTCGAAGCTGCGCGACTGGATGCGGTCCACGCCGGCAATCGTGTTCAGCGCTTCTTCCAGCGGCTTGGCGATTTCACGCTCGACGGCCTCGGGCGAGGCGCCGGGGTAGCGAATGTCGATCCAGGCGCCGGGCAGCGAGATGTCGGGCATCTGCTCGACGCCCAGCTTGGAATAGGAGAACAGGCCCAGCACGCACAGGGCCACCATCACCATGGTCGCGAAGACCGGGTTCTGGATGGAAACGCGGGTCATCCACATGGTCAGCCCCTCACTGTTGTGCCGGCGTTGACGCGGCCGGCGCCGCGCTGGCGACCTTGGCCGACTTGGTGGCAACGATGCTGGCCTTGTCGCCTTCGCGCAGGTTGTCGAAACGAGCGGCCAGCACCTGGGCTTCGGGCTTGAGGCCGTTCAGCACCTCGACGCGGCCTTCGCGGGCGTCGCTGCGACCCGTCGTCACGATGCGGCGCACCAGGGCGCCGTTCTCGATCATCCAGACCTGCTCCTGGCCGGAATTGCGCGTGATGGCGGCGATGGGCACCGTCAGGCGCTGGGTGTCGTCCTGCAGCACCACCTTGGCCACGGCGTACTGGCCGGCGCGGTACAGCTCCTTGGGGTTGTCCAGCACCAGCGTCACGCCGATGGAGCGCGTGCCGGGCTCGGCGGCCGGCGCGATTCGCGCGATCTTGGCCTCCACCGGCTGCTCCACACCTTCGACCTGCACCTTGACCGACATGCCCGGTTGCAGGCGGCTGACCTCATGCGTGCCCACCAGGCCGGCCAGCTCCAGCTTGGCCAGGTCCACAATGGTCAGGATCTGCTGTTCGGCGGCCAGCTTCTCGCCGGGCAGCGCGTGGCGCTTGGCGATGACGCCGTTGATCGGGGCGACCAGCGCCGCCTGGCGCATCGTCACCTGGCTGGTGTCCAGCTGGGCCTTGGCGGCGTTCCAGTTGGCCCGGGCCGACTCGTAGGCAGCGCGCGAGGTATCCAGCGCCGTCTGGGCGATGAAGTTCTTGGCAGCCAGGCCCTCGTTGGCCTTGTAGCTGCGCTCGGCCTGCTCCATCTGGGCGCGCATGGCTTCCACGCTCGCACCGCGCTCGGCAATGCGGTAGCGCAACTCCTCCAGGTCCACCTGGCCCAGCGCCTGGCCCGCCTTCACGCGGCTGCCCTCACCGACGGCGAGGTTGAGCAGCGTGCCGTTGGACTTGGCGCGCACGATGACAGTGCCCGGTGCGACCAGCGGGCCGCTGAATTCGATTTGTGCCGGCATCGCGGTGACCACCGGCTTGACGACCTCGCTGGCGACGAACTCCAGCGCCGTCTTGGCTTTCTCTTCGCCCGGCTTCTTGGGGCCATCGCCCTTGCTGGCCATGACGGCCACGCCAGCGCCACCAATCAACAGCACCACTGCGGCAATGCCGCCCAGCTTCAAAGACTTGCGCATGACTCCCCCAGACACCTTCAGTTTCGAGACCTTTGCAGTCTAGAAACCCGGGCCGGACGGCGCAGCGAGCTTGTGACGAAACGCGGTTTGCGGGGGCTGAGCTGCACCCGCCGACGATCAGCCCAGCGTTCGGGCCGACGAATTACCGCTCAGGCGGGACGAGTTGCGGGAATCGGGTCGGTGGGCAGCATCACGTCACCGCACTGCGCCCTATGACGAAGGGCATGGTCCATCAGCACCAGCGCCAGCATGGCCTCGGCGATGGGCGTCGCGCGGATGCCCACGCAGGGGTCGTGGCGGCCGAAGGTTTCCACGGTGGACGGGTTGCCGGCGCGGTCGATGCTGGCCTTGGGCGAACGGATGGAACTGGTGGGCTTGATGGCGATGCTGGCCACGATGTCCTGGCCAGTGGAGATGCCGCCCAGCATGCCGCCCGAGTTGTTGCTGGCGAAACCCAGCGGCGTCAGTTCGTCGCCATGCTCGGTGCCGCGCTGCGCGACGACGTCGAAGCCGGCGCCGATCTCCACGCCTTTCACAGCGTTGATGCCCATCAGCGCGTAGGCGATGTCGGCATCCAACTTGTCGAACAGCGGCTCGCCAAGGCCGACCGGCACGCCGGTGGCCTCGACGCGGATGCGCGCACCGACCGAGTCGCCGGCCTTGCGCAGCTCGTCCATGTAGGCCTCGAGCTGAGCGATGCTGCTTGCGTTGGCGGCGAAGAACGGGTTCTCGCCCACATGCTGCCAACCCTCGAACGGGATTGCGATGCTGCCCAGCTGCGTCATGCAGCCGCGGAACTCGGTACCGTAGGACTCACGCAGCCATTTGCGCGCCACAGCACCGGCACCGACCATGGGCGCCGTCAGCCGCGCCGACGAACGGCCACCACCGCGCGGGTCGCGCACGCCGTACTTGCGCCAGTAGGTGTAGTCGGCGTGGCCGGGGCGGAAAGTATCGAGGATGTTGCCGTAGTCCTTGCTGCGCTGGTCGGTGTTCTTGATCAGCAGGCAGATCGGCGTGCCGGTCGTGACGCCCTCGTAGACGCCAGACAGGATCTCGACGGCGTCAGGCTCGTTGCGCTGGGTCACGTGGCGGCTGGTGCCGGGACGGCGACGGTCCAGCTCCGGCTGAATGTCGGCCTCGCTCAACTGCATGCCTGGGGGGCAGCCGTCGATGACGCAGCCGATGGCCGGACCATGGCTTTCGCCGAAGTTGGTGACGCGAAAGAGTTCGCCGAAGGTGCTGCCTGACATATGTCCCGATTTTAGGACGCGCTCAAAAGCAAAAGCGGCCCCGCAAGGCCGCCTTGTCGGGATGCGAACCGGCCGCTCAGAGCTTCGACTCGGGCTCGGCGTTCTCTTCCACTGGCCAGTCGCGGATGTAGGCCTTCAGCATGCGATTCTCGAAGTCCTGGCTGTCCACCACGGCCTTGGCCACGTCGTACAGCGAGATCACGCCCATCAGCGTCTTGCCATTCATGACAGGCATGTAGCGCGCGTGGCGGCCCAGCATCATGCGGCGCACCTCGTCGATCTCTGTCTCGGGCGTGCAGGTCAGGGGCGCGTCATCCATGACCGTGCGCACGATGGTCGAGCCCACCGCACCGCTGTTCTTCACGACGGCCTGGATGACCTCGCGAAAGGTCAGCATACCGACCAGGTCGCCGTGCTCCATGACGACCAGCGAACCGATGTCGCGCTCGGCCATCACATCGAGAGAATCCTTCAGCGGCTCGTCGGGCGTGACGGTGAACAGGGTGCCACCTTTGACACGCAGGATATCGACGACTTTCATGGTTGCCTCCGGACGAATTTGCCCAGGCAACATAGCACACAATGCCCGCGCAACCACCCCATAGAAAACACCATGCCGGGCTTCGACACTCTCGCTTTGCATGCCGGCGCAGTGCCCGACCCGGGCACCGGCGCGCGGGCCACTCCGCTACACCTGAGCACCTCCTTCGTCTTCGAAAGCAGTGAGCACGCGGCCTCGCTGTTCAACATGGAGCGCTCCGGCCACGTCTACAGCCGGCTGTCCAACCCGACGACGGCCGTGTTCGAGGAGCGCATGGCCGCGCTGGATGGCGGCATCGGCGCTATCGCCACAGCCAGCGGACAGGCCGCGCTACACCTGGCCATTGGCACGCTGATGGGCGCGGGCGGGCATGTGGTGGCCAGCACCGCGCTGTATGGTGGCAGCCACAACCTGTTGCACTACACGCTGCGCCGTTTCGGAATCGAGACCACCTTCGTGAATCCGCGCGACCTGGATGCCTGGCGCGCCGCCATCCGCCCCGAGACGCGGCTGCTGTTCGGCGAGTCGCTGGGCAACCCGGGCCTGGACGTGCTGGATATCCCGGCCGTCAGTTCAATAGCCCATGACGCCGGCTTGCCGCTGCTGGTGGACGCGACCTTCACGACACCGTTCCTGCAGCGCCCGGCCGAACTGGGCGCCGATCTGGTCTACCACTCGGCCACCAAGTTCCTGTGTGGCCATGGCACCGTCGTGGGCGGCGTGCTGGTCGATGCCGGCTCGTTCGACTGGGACGCCGCCCACACCGGCTCCCCTCCGCGAGGGGAAGGGTTTGACGCTGCAAGCGGCGCCAACCCCGGCCGCTTCGCGACCTTGTGCGAACCCTATGACGGTTTCCACGGCATGGTGTTCAGCGAGGAGAGCACGGTCGGCGCCTTCCTGCTGCGCGCCCGCCGCGAAGGCCTGCGCGACTTCGGCGCCTGCATGAGCCCGCACACGGCCTGGCTGATGCTACAGGGGCTGGAGACGTTGCCGCTGCGCATGGCGCGGCATGTAGCCAATGCTCAGGCGGTGGCCGAGTTTCTGGTGGCCCAGCCGCTGGTCGACAAAGTCGGCTACCCCGGCCTCGTAACCCATCCGGACCACGCGCTCGCGCAGCGGCTGCTGCCGCGCGGGGCCGGCGCGGTGTTCTCGTTCGACCTAAAGGGCAGCCGCGAACAGGGCCGTGCCTTCATCGAATCACTCAAGCTCTTCTCGCACCTGGCCAACGTCGGCGATGCCAAATCCCTGGTCATCCACCCGGCCAGCACGACGCACTTCCGCATGGACGACGCGGCGCTGAGGAGTGCCGGCATCGGCCCCGGCACCATCCGCCTGTCCGTCGGCCTGGAAGACCCGGTCGACCTGATCGACGACCTCAAGCGCGCCTTGAAGACTGCGAGCAAGGCATGAAGCTCACCGTCGATGGCCAGGAGGCCTACGCCTACACCGGCGGCAGGGCGTTCGACCCTGCGCTGCCGTGCATCGTCTTCATCCACGGCGCGCTGAACGACCACAGCGTCTGGACGCTGCTGGCGCGCTGGTGCGCCCACCACGGCCACGGCGTGCTGGCTGTGGACCTGCCGGGCCATGGCCGCAGCGGAGGTGCGCCGCTCAAGAGCGTGGAGGCCATCGCCGCCTGGCTGCACCGGCTGCTGGACGCGGCAGGCGTGGGCCAGGCTGTGTTGGTAGGCCACAGCATGGGCTCGCTGATCGCGCTTGAGGCGGCGCAGCGGGCGTCCACCCTGGTCATGGTCGGCACGGCCTACCCGATGAAGGTGTCCGAGGCGCTGCTGACCACCGCGCGCGACAAGCCTGAAGCCGCGATGGCCATGGTCACAGCCTTCTCACACTCGCTGGCCAGCTCCAAGCCCGGCTATCCCGGACCGGGTGCCTGGCTGCGCGGCGGGGCACTGGCGCTGATGCGCCGGCTGCAGTCGCGCCAGACGGCGGTCAACCTGTTCGAGAACGACTTCCAAGTCTGCGACCGCTATGCGGGTGGCGAGACGGCCGCGGCACGCGTTGACTGCCCCGTGCACTTCATCCTCGGCGCGCTGGACCAGATGACGCTGCCCAGGAACAACGCCGTGCTCGGCGGCCTGCTCAAACCGCGCATCCACACCGTGCCCGCCGGCCACGCGCTGATGGCCGAGGCGCCGGATGCCGTGCTGGCTGCGCTCCGCCTGGCGCTTCAGCCCAGCTCGTAGGACGCAGGGTCGGGCCGGCGAACGGCCCGCACGTACTCGGCCGTGAAGCCGGGCCAGATCGCGACGATGCGCCCGTTCTCGGCGCGGTACCACGAGCGGCACCTGCTCCAGACCGAGGTGGCCAGGCGCTGCTGCTGCGCGGCGTCGTGCGCGGCGGCCACATCGGCGCGCACAGACACCCAGCGGCGCCCCTCGCGGCGCACCCGTTGCATGCAGGCGATGGCGTGGTCGGCCTGGGGCTCGATGTAGAGCAGCGTCGATGTGTGACCGGTGGCCGTGTTGGGGCCTAGCATCAGGAAAAGGTTGGGAAAGCCCGCCACCGTGATGCCCAGGTAGGCGTTGGCGCCATCGCGCCAGGCCTCGGACAGCAGCCACCCGCCCTGGCCTTCGATGCGGATGCCTGACAGCGGATGCAGCGTGTCGTAGCCGGTCGCGCAGACCAGCGTATCCAGTTCATGCTCGCGGCCGTCATCGGTCAGCACGCCTCGCGCGGTGATGCGGGTGATGCCGGCCGTCACCAACTCGGACTGCGGCCGTCCCAGCGCGCGGTAGTAGTCGTTGGAATAGATGATGCGCTTGCAGCCCACCGGATAGCTGGGCGCCAGCCCCTCGCGCAGCGCGGGGTCGGGCACGAGGCGGCGGCGGTGGGCGTTGGCGATGGCGATCAGCAGCCGGCGGGCCAGCGTGCCCTCGTCGAAGCCGCGCCGGCCCCATTCCATGACCTGCACCCAGAAGCGCCGTGCCAGCGGGGCATAACCCGGCACGCGGCCCAGCCAGCGATCCAGCCCGCCGTACCGCCGGTCCACCCGCGGCAGCACCCAGTTGGCCGTGCGCTGGAAGACCGTCAGCCTTGCAGCGACAGGCGCCAACGCAGGCACCAGTTGGGCCGCCGTCGACCCGGTGCCGATGACACCGATGCGCTGGCCGGCCAGGTCCGCGTCGGCAGGCCAGCGGGCGCTGTGCAGCAGCTGGCCCTGGAAGTCGGCCAGGCCGGGGATATCGGGCCAGCGGCCCACGCTGAGCGCACCGGTGCTGCAGACGAAGAAACGCGCGCTCAGGGCGTCGCCGTTGTCCAGCCGCAGGCGCCAGCGGCCGGCATCGGCGTCGAAGCGGGCCTCGGTGATCCCCAGGCCCAGGCGCAGGTGCTGCAGCAGCCCGTGCGACTCGGCAAGCCGCTGCTGGTAACGCTGGATCTCTGGGGCGTCGGCGAAGCGGTGCGTCCAGTGCGGGTTGGGCGCGAAGCTGAAGCTGTAGGCCGGCGCAGGCACATCGACCTGGGCGCCGGGGTAGCGGTTGTCCCACCAGGTGCCGCCGATGCCAGCGGACTTCTCGACGATGACGAAGTCAGCGATGCCGGCGCGCTGCAGCTGGATGGCCATGCACAAGCCCGACATGCCTGCGCCCAGGATGACGACCTCAAAGTCGGTCGGGGTCGACGCGTCGTTGCTCATCGGCGGATTATTGCGAGGGCAAGCCCGCTTGCCGGAAGCTGCGCTCCCGCGATTGAATGGCAGCCATGAGCACCGACCGCTTCAGCCGCTTCGCCGACTTCTACCCGTTCTACTTGAGCGAGCACAGCAACACCGTCTGCCGCCGCCTGCACTTCGTCGGTTCGACGCTGGTGCTGGTGTGCCTGCTCAAGCTGGCGACGACCGGCGCGCTGGCCTGGTTGCTCTACGGCCTGCTGTGCGGCTACGGCTTCGCGTGGGTGGGGCATTTCTTCTTCGAGAAGAACCGGCCCGCAACGTTCAAATACCCGCTCTACAGCTTCATCGGCGACTGGGTCATGTACGCCGACATCTGGCGCGGCCGGGTCAAGCTCTAGTTGCGCCAGGCCAGCCCAAGGTTGGCATAGGTGCCGTTGCGCTGCTGGATCAGCGGGCTGTCCGCCGCGGGGCCCAGCAGGTGGCTGGCCCCAGTGCCACCGAACACGAACCAGTGCTTGGACAATGGCCGGGTGAAGCTCACGCCGGCATGCAGGTCGCGCAGGCCCGCGCCCGGTGTGTAGGCCGGCTTGCCGCTCGCGGCCACGGCCGACTCCGGCACGCCGAAATAGCTTCGCAGGTTCTGCGCGTCACCGGCCGAGAGGCCCACGCCGCTGGCCCATTCCAGCGTGGGGCTGCGGTAGAAACGCCAGCCGAGGTCAACACCCGCCGTCAGGCCGCCCTTGCGCCCTAGCAGGTCCTGCGAGAGGTTGGCGCCGAGGTTCCAGTCGGGCGCGAAGCTGTAGTTGGCATAGAGCCGTGCACGCAAGGTGCGCTTCACGTCGGGCAGGCCCTGGGTGGTGCTGGAGTCGCCACTGTTGCGACCGCTGTCCACACGCAGCGCAACGCCCAGGCGCAACTTGCTGCTGTCGATCAGCAGCGTGCTGGCACCCGCGCCGCCGCCTTCGCGGCCAAAGCCCAGCAGCGCACTGCCGCCCGAGGTGCTGATGCGCCACCGGCCCCACTGCACCGCCCACAGGGGCTTGAGCTTGGTCTGGCGAGTGCTGGCGCCGTCGTACTCGGGCCGGCTGGCGACGGAAGCGCCGAGCAGGTAGCGAGCAGGCTGGCTTTCGGGTTCCTGCTCGGCCTGCTGGGCGTGGGTCGGCAGGGCCGCGGCCCCGGTGGCGAGGAGGATCAGTGCGAACTTCATGACCGTCAGCCTAGCAGGCCGGACTGTCCAGCGACCTTCAGCCCTGCTTCAGCTCCCGCGTCAGCTCGGTCAGCATGTCGTCCACCATCGCGTCCAGGTCGTAGCGCAGCTGCCAGCCCCAGTCGGCCTGGGCGTCACGGTCGTCGATGCGCTGCGGCCAGCTGGCGGCAATGGCCTGGCGGAAGTCGGGCACGCAGTCCATCGCGAAATCGGGCAGGCGGCGGCGGATGCTGGCGGCGATGCCCTCGGGGGTGAAGCTGACGCCGGCGAGGTTGTAGCTGCCGCGCTGCTTGACCGCGTCGGCTGGCGCGTTCATCAGCTCAATGGTGGCGCGCAGCGCGTCGGGCATGTACATCATCGGCAGCGCCTGCTGCGCTTGTAGGAAGCAGGTGTAGCGCCCGTCTTTGATGGCGGCGTGGAAGATCTCGACGGCGTAGTCCGTCGTGCCGCCGCCGGGCGGGGTCTTCCAGCTGATGAGGCCGGGGTAGCGCAGGCTTCGTACGTCCACACCATGCTTGGCGTGGTACCAGTCGCACCAGCGCTCACCGGCCAGCTTGGAGATGCCGTAGACCGTGGTCGGGTCCATCACGGTGGTTTGCGGCGTGTCGACAGCCGGTGTGTTGGGGCCGAAGGCGGCGATGGAGCTGGGCCAGAAGATCTTGTCCAGCTTCTCGTGCCGTGCCAGCTCCAGCACGTTGAGCAGGCCCTTCATGTTCAGGTCCCAGGCCCACATCGGGTGCTTCTCACCGTTGGCCGACAGGGCCGCTGCGAGGTGGTAGATCTGGGTGATCTTGTGGCGCTTGACGACCGTGGCGAGCGCGCCAGCGTCGGTCACGTCCAGGGCCTCGTGTTGAAGGCTGGGAACGCGACCCTTGGGCGCCAGGTCACTGGTGACGACGGCCTCGGGGCCGTGCAAGCGGGCCAACTCAGTGGCCAGCTCGGTGCCGATCTGGCCATTCGCTCCGATGATGAGAATCTTCATTTCACCAGCCCCAGTTCGCGGCCGGCCTGCGTAAACGCCGCGACGGCCTTTTCCAGATGCTCGCGCTCGTGCACGGCCGAGATCTGCACGCGGATGCGCGCCTGGCCCTTCGGCACCACGGGAAAGAAGAAACCCACGGCATAAATGCCCAGCTCTAGGATGCGCGCCGAGAGCTTCTGCGCCATCACCGCGTCGTAGACCATGATGGGCACGATGGGGTGGGTGCCGGGCTTGATCTCGAAGCCCGCGGCCTGGATGGCCTCGCGGAAGTAAGCGGTGTTGGCTTCGAGCTTGTCGCGCAGCGCCGTGGATCCTTCCAGGATGTCCAGCACGGCCAGCGACGCGCCCGCGATGCTGGGCGCCAGCGTGTTGCTGAACAGGTAGGGCCGCGAGCGCTGGCGCAGCAGCTCGACGACTTCCTTGCGCGCGGCGGTGAAGCCGCCCGATGCGCCGCCCAGCGCCTTGCCGAAGGTGCCGGTAATGATGTCGATCTTGCCGAACACGCCACGGTATTCCGCCGTGCCACGGCCGGTCTTGCCCATGAAACCCGACGCATGGCATTCATCGATGCCCAGCAGCGCGTCGTAGCGGTCGCACAGCGCGCGGATCTTGTCGAGCTGGGCGATGGTGCCGTCCATGGAGAAGACGCCGTCGGTGAAGACAAGCTTGAAGCGTGCGCCCTTCTCGGTCGCTTCCTTGAGGCAGCGCTCCAGGTCGGCCAGGTCGTTGTGCTCGTAGCGCCAGCGCTGGGCCTTGCACAGGCGGATGCCGTCGATGATGGAGGCGTGGTTCAGCGCGTCGCTGATGATGGCGTCCTGCTCGCCCAGCAGCGGCTCGAACAGCCCCCCGTTGGCGTCGAAGGCGGCGGCGTAGAGGATGGCGTCCTCACAGCCGACGAAGCGCGCGATGCGGGCTTCTAACGTCTTGTGCAGGTCCTGCGTTCCGCAGATGAAACGCACCGACGACAGACCGAAGCCGTGCGTGCGCAGCGCCTCGTGGGTCGCCTCGATGACCTGCGGGTGCGACGACAGCCCGAGGTAGTTGTTGGCGCACAGATTGATGACCTCGCGGCCATCGGTCGTCTTCACGACGGCGCCCTGGGGCGTCGTGATGATGCGCTCGGACTTGAACAGGCCGGCGGCACGGATGCCGTCCAGCTCGGTCTGCAGATGTTGATAGAAGGCCTGGCTCATGGCGCCGCTCCTGGTGCACAATTCGGTAAATTGAACTTGTTCGATATATCGAACTTTCGTGCAGTATCTGAAAAACGTCTACTCACGTCAAGCATGAACATGGACACCGAACCGCCCCGCGTCGGCGCAGCCTTGCAGGCGCTGCGCAGCAGCCGTGGCCTGTCGCTGGATGATCTCTCCAAGCGGGCCGGCGTGAGCAAGTCCATGTTGTCGCAGATCGAGCGCAACCAGGCCAATCCCACGGTGGCCGTGGTCTGGCGGCTGGCGAACGCGCTGGGCGTGGACATGGGCGAGCTGCTGGGCACCGAGCGCGTGGCGGCTCCCGCCATCGAGACCGTGCCCGCGCACGCCACGCCCGGGCTGACCAGCCCGGACGGGCTGTGCAAGCTGCGCATCCTGGGACCCATCGAGCTGGCGGGTCAGTTCGAGTGGTACGAGCTGAGCGTGCAGCCCGGCGGCGTGCTGGACAGCCAGGCCCACGAACCCGGTTCGCGCGAGCACCTGAGCGTGCTGACGGGCAGCCTGGACGTCAGCGCGCAGGGTGTGACGAGCAAGCTCAAGGCCGGCGAGACGGCGCGTTACGCGGTGGACGGCCCGCATGCCATCCGCAACGCGGGCAAGTCGGCTGCGACTGCTCTTCTGGTGGTGCTTCATCCTTAGACTGCAGCCTCCGCACAAGGAGGCATGCATGCAGATCACCCGTCGCGCAACCCTGGCCACGCTGGCCGCCCTGCCCTTCGTGGCGCAAGCCCAGGACAAGCCCATCCGGCTGCTCGTGGGCTTCCCCGCCGGCGGCGGTACCGACGCGATCGCGCGGATGCTGGCGGAGGCGCTGCAGGCGTCGCTGGGCACGACGGTGCTGGTCGACAACAGGCCCGGCGCCGGCGGCCAGATCGCCGCGCAGGCGCTCAAGGCCGCCGCGCCCGACGGCACGACCTTCTTCGTCAGCCACGACCACACCATCTCCATCCTGCCGCTGGTGTTGAAGAACCCGGGCTTCGACCCGGCCCGGGACTTCGTCCCGGTGGCCGGCTTCGCGACGTTTGCAAACGCGCTGGCCCTCTCGGGCGGCACGCCGGCCGCCAGCTTGCCGGAGTACCTGGCCTGGGTGAAGAAGCAGGGCGGCCAGGGCAACGTGGGCGTGCCGGCACCGGCCTCGGTGCCGGAGTTCCTCGTCAAGCTGCTGGGCGAGAAGAACGGCCTGGGCCTGCTCAGCGTGCCGTACCGCGGCAGCGCACCCATGATTGCCGACATGCTGGGCAACCAGATCAGCGCCGGCGTCGGCTCGGTGCCCGACCTGATCGTCAACCACCAGCAGAAGAAGCTGAAGATCGTGGCTGTCATGGGCCAGCAGCGGCAGGCCGTGCTGCCGGAGGTGCCGACGTTTGCCGAGCTGGGCATCGCCGGCTTCGAGGAGCTGCCCTACTACGGCCTGTTCGCGCCCGCGGGCACGGCGCCGGCCTTGGTGGAGCGCTTCTCGAACGCGCTGGCCGGCGTCATCAACCAGCCCGGCGTAAAGGCGCGGCTCACCGAGCTGGGCCTGTCGGTCGGCATGATGAGCGCGCCCCAGCTCGCGGCACGCGAGCGCGCCTACTCGGCGGCCTGGGCCCGCATCATCAAGGCCGGGGGCTTCCAGCCTCAGTGAGCAACTGGTCCAGCGTCAGCCGGGACCAGCTGCCCTGCTGCCAGAGGTTGGTCAACAGCCCCTGGCGCTCGGCCAGGAAATTGCTCAGCAGCGGCTCGGCCGGGGCACGTTCGGGTGCGCACAGCAGTACCAGGCGCTGGGCGCCCTCCTCTTCCAGCCGGCCTATCCAGTCCATGGCCAGCAGCTTGTCGATGACAGGGCTGAGCTGCAGCGGGTCCACCCGCAGCGCACCGGCCAAGGCCAGGTAGGACAGACCGCGCTGGCCCGCCTCGCGCACCCGCCACAGCTCCCGCAGCGTCTCCAGGGCCAGCGCCATCGGCTGGCCCGGCGTATCGGGCCGCAGATGCAGCCGGCCGGTCAGGCTGGGCGTGTTGGCCGCCAGGATGGCGCCCAGCAGCACGATGACCCAGCCCAGGTAGATCCAGATCAGGAAGATGGGGACGGTGGCGAAGGCACCGTACAGCGTGGAATACGTCGGCACCTGCTTGACGTACCACGCCAGCAGCGACTTGGCGAGCGAGAAGCCGAGGGACACGAAGAGGCCGCCCAGCAAGGCATGCCGCCAGCGCACATGGGTGTTGGGGACATAGTGGAAGAGGCCCGAGATCGCCAGGCCCAGCAGCACCACGTCGGCGCTGCCCAAGGCGGTGGACATGCTCGCCGGCATGGCCGTCAGATAGCCCTGGCCGACGCTGATGGCGTAGCTGGTCAGCGTCAGGCTGCCCCCTAGCAGCAGCGGGCCCAGCGTCAACGCGGCCCAGTAGACGAGCACGCGCTGGGCCATGGGCCGCGGGCGCTGCACGCGCCAGATGGCGTTCAGCGTGCGGTCGATGGTCAGCATCAGCGCCAGCGCCGTGACGCCGAGCGCGACGAGGCCTACCGCGCCCAGCTTGTTGGCCTTGGCCGCGAACTGCGTCAGCGACGCCAGCACCGGCTTGGCGATGTTGGGCGGTATGAGGCTCTTCAGGAAGTACTGCTCCAGCGCGGACTGGAAGCTGGAGAACATCGGGAAGGCCGTGAAGATGGCCAGCATCACCGTCAGCAGCGGCACCAGCGAGATCAGCGTCGTGAACGTCAGGCTGCCGGCGGTTAGGCCCAGCTTCTCCTCTCGGAAACGCTGGCGGAAGGTGTGCAGCGTTTGCAGCCAGGGCCAGGCCAGCAGCTCGGTGATGAAGTCGCTGGCGAAGGCGATGGGGTTGCGGGCCAGCGGCGCGTCAGGGTTGCCTTGTGGCGGCGTGTTCAGGGGCATGGCTTCTATGATGCCGCAGCTATGTCCCCTGCCCTCGAAAGAACCGAACCCAGCGCCGCCGAGCGCCTGTCGCGCAACCTGGCGCTGGGCGCCACCATGGCGCTGATCCTGCTGTGCCTTGCCTGGGAGCTGTGGCTGGCGCCTACCGGCCGAGGCACGCTGGCCGTGAAGGTGCTGCCGCTGCTGGCAGCGCCGTTCGGCCTGTGGCGTTACCGCATGTACACCTACCGCTGGCTGGCCCTGGCCATCTGGCTCTACGTGCTGGAAGGCCTGGTGCGCTCGACCAGCGAAGGCGGCCTGGGCCAGTGGCTGTCGCTGGGCGAGGTAGCGCTGGGCGCCGTCATCTTCACGGCCTGCACCGCGCAGATCCGCCAGCGGCTGGCGGCGGCGAAGGTGGCATGAGCATGCTGCTCGACACGCTGCGCGAGCAGCTCGGCGAGTCGGGCCTGCTGGTGGGCGGCGACCTGGCAGCGTACGAGAACGACTGGCGCAAGCGGTATCCGGGCAAAGCGCTGGCGGTCGCGCGGCCGGCCTCCACGGACGAAGTCGCCGCGGTCATGCGGCTGTGCCATGAGCACCGCGTGACCGTCGTGCCGCAGGGTGGCAACACGGGGCTGGTGGGTGGGTCCACGCCCGACGACAGCGGCCGGCAGTTGGTGCTGAGCCTGTCCCGCTTGAAGCGTGTCCGGGCCATCGACGTGGCCAACGCCAGTCTGACCGCCGAGGCTGGCTGTGTGCTCGCCGAGGTGCAGGCCGCCGCGGCCGGCGCGGGTCTGCTGTTCCCGCTCAGCCTGGCGGCTGAAGGCTCCTGCACGCTGGGCGGCAACCTGGCGACCAATGCCGGCGGCACGCAGGTGCTGCGCTATGGCAATGCACGCGAACTATGCCTGGGGCTGGAAGTCGTCACAGCGACCGGCGAGGTCTGGCAGGGGCTGTCGGGCCTGCGCAAGGACAACACCGGCTACGACTTGCGCGACCTCTTCATCGGCAGTGAAGGCACTCTGGGCGTCATCACCGCAGCGACGATGAAGCTGTACCCGCAACCCAAGGAGCGCCTGACCGCGCTGGCGGCCTGTGCGTCGCTGGACCATGCCGTCTCGCTGCTGGGCCTGGCGCGCGAGCGTGCCGGCGATGCGCTGACCGGCTTCGAGGTCATGAGCCGCGCCGCGCTGGCGCTGGTGGCTCGGGAGCTGCCGCAACTGACGCAGCCGCTGGGTGCAGCCGAATGGACGGTGCTGCTGGAACTGTCAGACGCCGAGAGCGCTGAGCATGCGCGCGGCGTGTTTGAAGGCCAACTGGAAGCAGCCTTCGAGCGCGGCATCGTGCAGGACGCGGCCATCGCGCAGAGCATCGCGCAGGCCCAATCCTTCTGGCATCTGCGCGAATCCATCCCGCTGGCCCAGGCCCAGGCCGGGCTGAACATCAAGCACGACATCTCGCTGCCGGTGTCGGCCATCTCGGACTTCGTCGCCGAGATGGATGCAGCGCTTGAACGCCATATGCCCGGCATCGCAGTCATCAACTTCGGCCACCTGGGCGACGGCAACCTGCACTACAACGTCCAGGCACCGTCCAGCGTGGCGCCGGCCGAATTCTTGGCCGCGCACGAGGCGGCGATCAACGCCCTGGTCTACGACGCGGTGCAAAAACGCGGCGGCTCGATCTCGGCCGAGCACGGCATCGGCCGGCTCAAGCGCGACGAGTTGGCTGAGCGCAAGGATCCGACGGCCCTCGCGCTGATGCGGGCGATCAAGCGGGCACTGGACCCGCTGAATCTCCTCAACCCTGGGCGGCTGGTGTCACCGTGACGCGACGGCCGGTCGCGAACCGGCCCAGCTTTACGATCAGACGGAACACGAAGCGCACCATCACCAGGGCCAGCACGGCTTCGATCAACGTCATGACGAAGGCGCCGACCACCGTGAAGCGCGGTGCCCGACGGTGGAACTTGGCAAGTGCATGGTCGCGGGCGAGCTCGATGCTGTCGTAGAAGGTGGGCACGATCAGCAGCGTCAGGAAGGTCGACGTGATGGTGCCGCCGATGATGGCGACAGCCATCGGGCGGTAGAACTCGCCGCCCTCGCCCACGCCTATGGCAACCGGCATCATGCCGGCGATCAACGCCAGCGTCGTCATCAGGATGGGACGAAAGCGCTTGCGTCCCGCGTGCATCAGCGCCTCTTCGCGGTCGATGCCGGCGGCCTCCTCCTGGCGCGTGGCGTCCAGCAGCAAGATCGCGTTCTTGGCCACCAGGCCCATCAGCATGATGACGCCGATGAGGCTCATCAGGTTAAGCGTGCCGCCCGTGAGAAGAAGCGCGAGCACGACGCCGATCAGGCTCAGAGGCAGCGACAGCATGACAGCCAGCGGTGCCGTGAAGCTGTTGAACTGGATGACCAGAACAAAGTACATCAGCGCGATGCCAGACAGCAGCGCAGTGATCATGGCTGTGAACACGACCTGCTGGTCGCGCGCGGCGCCGGCAAGTTCGATGCCGAAGCCGGGCGGGAAGTCGATCTTCTCGGCCAGCTTTTTGGCCTCGGCCGTGATCTCGCCCGACGAGCGGCCCTGCGCGTTCGCGCTGACCGTGATGGTGCGCTTGCCGTCTCCGTGCTGGATCTGGCCAGGGCCCTTGCCCATGGTGACGGTGGCGATCTGGTCCAGCGGCACCATGCGGTTGGTGCCAGTCACGGCGATGGGCAGGCGCTCGATGTTGGCAGCATCCACACGATCGGCCGGGTGCAGGCGGATGGACACGTCGCGGGCCTCGCCGGTCGGGTCTATCCAGTCGCCGGCTTCCACGCCAGCGAAGGCCACGCGCAGCGCCTGGGCGGCGTCGTTGACCGAGATGCCCATCTGGTTGGCGAGGCTGCGGTCCAGCTCGATCTGCAACTCGTTCTGCGGATCCTGCTCGGAGTAGCCGATGTCGACGGCACCCTTGATGCCCGCCATGGTCTTCTGGAAGTCCTGCGTGATCTGCTGCAGGCGGCGGGTGTCGGTACCGAAGAAGCGAATCTGCACAGGCTTCTGCGCGCCGTTGTTCAGGTCGTCCAGCACGACGTATTCGGCGCCGACCAAGCGGGCGACCTTCTCGCGCAGATCCTTGGCCACGTCGGCCGCCGAGCGCTGGCGCTCGGTGCTCTTGCCGATGTCAACGTAGATGCGGCCGCCGGCAGCATTGGGGTAGGACGTGGTCGCCTTGGTCTCGGGCATGGTCGAGGCCAGGGCCGCAGCGGCGTCGAGCTTGAGCTTGGAATAGTCCAGGCTGCTGGAGGCCGGGCTACGCACCTCGACGGCCAGGAAGCCGGCATCGGCCTGCGGCAGGAAGCTGGAGCCGCCGACCGTGGCCTGCAGTGCAATGGCGCCGACGAAGCTCAGCACCGCGAACGCGGCCATCCAGCGGCGGTGGTGCAGCGCCCAGGCGATGACGTGGCCATAGCCGTTGGCGACGCCGTCGAACCACTCGTTGAAGCCCTTCAGGACCTTGCTGAAGCCCTTCTTCTCGGCGTGGTGGTAGCCCGGCGGGTCGCCCCAGAAGGCCGACAGCATGGGGTCGAGCGTGAAGCTGATCAGCAGCGACACGATGACCGATGCGACCACGGTCAGCGCAAATGGCTTGAACCACTGGCCCGGGCCGTTGCCCATGAAGGCGACCGGCACGAACACGGCCACGATGGCGAACGTCGTCGCCGCCACGGCCAGGCCGATCTCGGCCGTGCCCTCGCGCGCAGCCGTCACGCGGTCGCTGCCGCGCTCCATGTGGCGCACGATGTTCTCCCGCACGACGATGGCGTCGTCGATCAGCACGCCGATAGCCAGCGACAGGCCGAGCAGACTCATGAAGTTCAGCGAGAAGCCCATCAGCCAGACGGCGATGAAGGCCGCCAGCACGGACGTGGGCAGCGACAGCGCGGTGATCAGCGTCGAGCGCCAACTGTTCAGGAATGCGTAGACGACGAAGATGGTCAGCGCGGCGCCGAAGACAAGCGCGTCGGTCACGTTGTGCAGGCTGTTCTCGGCATCCTTGCCGCCGTCCTGCGTGATCTCCAGCGTCGTGCCCTTGGGCAGCTCCTTCTCGATCTCCTTGACCAGCTTACGCGAGTCGTTGGCGACGCTGACGGTGGACGCATCACGCGAACGCGTGATGGAAATGCCCACGTTGGGGCGGCCGTTGCGCAGGCTGTAGCCGGTCATCTCGGCGAAGCCGTCCTGCACCTCGGCGACCTGGCCCAGGCGTACGACCTGTCCGCCATTGCGCTTGATGATCATCTGCTCGAACTCGGCCGGGCTCTCCAGCCGGCCCAGCAGGCGGATGCTCTGGTCTTCCAGCGCGCCGCGCACCTTGCCGACCGGCGCCGTGGTGTTCTGCAGGCGCACGGCGTTCAGGACCTCGGTAACCGAGACGCCGAACTCGCGCAGCTTCTCGGCGCGCAGCAGGATAGACAGCTCGCGCTTGAGCGACCCGTTGACACCCACCGTCGACACGCCAGCGATGCCGCGGAAGCGCTCGGCCAGCTTGTCTTCCGCCAACCGGCTGAGCTGCGCGTGCGTCAGCGTAGTGCTGGACAGCGACAGCTGCAGGATGGGCTGGGCGCCCGGGTCGGCGCGCGTGATGATGGGTTCGCGGATCTCGGTGGGCAGCTTGTAGCGCACCGAGGCGATCGCGTTGCGCACCTCGTCGGCGGCCTCGATCATGTTCTTCGAAAAGTCGAACACCAGCACGATGGTGGCGCTGCCCTCGCGCGACGTAGAGTTGGAGCGATCCACGCCCGAGATGCTCTGCAGCGCCTTCTCGATTCGGTTGACGACCTCGCGCTCCACCGTCTCGGGCGAGGCGCCCGGGTACGGGATGTTGATGACGAGCACCGGTGGCTCGACCTCGGGGAACTGGTTGACCTTGAGCTTGGACAGCGCCAGCAGGCCCACCAGCATCAGCCCGATGACCATGACGACGGTCGCAACGGGCCTGTTGATGCTGAAGTTGGAGAGGAACATGAGGACCCCTTGCGGTTACTTGCTGGCCGTCTTGGTCGGCGCAATGGCCGAGGCCGCGCCGGCACCGGCGGCGACGCGCTGCACGGGGGCACCGTCGACCAGATTGCCGGAGGGGGCGCGCAGCACCTCGTCGCCCAGGGCAAGGCCCGCGGCGATGACGATTTCACCGCGACGCTCGTCTCGCTCGCCCAGCGTCACTGCGACCTTCTTCAGCTGGTTGCCAGCGACTTTCCAGACGACGGCGTTGTCACCCTGGCGCTGCACGGAGCCCTCGGCCAGCACCAACGCCCGGCGGTCGGCGCTCTCAACGCGACCTTCGGCGTAGAGGCCAGCGACCTGCGGCGCCTTGGCACGCTCGTCGAACTCGGCGATCAGCTCCACCTGGCGGGTGGTCGCGTTGGCGGCAGCATCGATGCGCGCCAGCTTGCCGCGGAACTCGGCGTCACCGAAGCCGTTGATCCGGAAGGCGACCGGCTGGCCCAGCTTGAGCTCGCCGAGGCGGTCGGCCGAGACCTGGCCTTCGAAGCGCATGGAATTCGGATCGATGACCTTGATCAGCTCGCGGCCGATCTGCACCGTGTCGCCCACCGAGATCTTGCGCTCGCTGACGACACCGTCGAACGGCGCGCGGACTTCTGTGCGCGACACCTGCTGGCGCGCCGTTACGGCACGCGCCTTGGCAGCAGCCAGCTCGCTTTGCGCGGCGTTGCGGCGCACCTCGGCGTCCTCCAGCCCCTGCATGGAGATCATGCCCTGCTGGTTCAGCGTGCGCTGGCGGGCCAGCGAGCGCTCGGTCTGCTCGAAGCTCTGCTGCGCGGCGCGCAGTGCCTCGTCGGCGGACGTCAGGCTATCGCGGATGGCGGTGGGGTCCAGGCGGATGATGAGATCGCCCGCGCGCACGCGTTCGCCGTTGTCCTTGGCCACCTGTAGCACGACGGCGGCCACCTCGGCACGCAGGTCGGCGCGGCGGGCCGGTTGGATGGCGCCGTTGATGACGGCACCACCGATCAACCCGCTCTGCCCCACCTGACGCAGGTCCTCCGGTGCCAGCAACAGCGGTGCCGCGGGCTTGGCCGCAGCGGCCTTGGCCTCGTCAGGCTTGCCGCCCTTGCCGCAGGCGGTGAGGGTCAGGGCCAACATCAGGGCGGTCAGGATCGGCGTAGCACGCGTCATGGAGAAGCTTTCTTCAGAGGACAAAGTTCGAGCGTCTAACAAACGGCTGAGCTTAACGGTCTGGCAATACTTCGCCAGAGGTCATGCACGGGTCTTTTTGCCTGGGCGCGGGAGTGCACCGAGGTCTGGCGGGGCTCAGGCGGGCTGCCAGTCCAGCGGCCAGGCGCCCTGCTGCCAGCGATGCAGCCACAGCAGGCCGATTAGCGTCTTGGCATCGGTCAGCTCACCGCTCGCGGCCAGCGTATCCAGCTCCTGCGGCGTGTGCGTGACCAGTTCGAGGAACTCGCCGTCGTCCAGCTTCTGCTGGCCCTTGCGCAGGCTGCGCGCGAAGTAGATGTGGATGCCTTCGTCCGAGTAGGCGATCGCGTTGTGAAGCACGCCGGCATAGGCCCATTCTGCTGCGCTGTAGCCGGTCTCCTCCAGCAGCTCACGCTGGCCGCAGACGAGCGGATCCTCACCGGCGTCGAGCTTGCCGGCCGGGAACTCCAGCATCACCCGACCCATGGGGTAGCGGTACTGGCGCTCCATCAGCACCCGGCCGTCGTCCAGCAGCGGCACGATCATGACAGCGCCGGGATGACGGATGTACTCCCGATGCGCCGTCTTGCCGTCAGGCAGCATGACGCGGTCGCGGCGCACGTCGAGGAAATGGCCCTGGAAGACCTGATCGCTGTCGAGCAGGCGCTCGACGAGGTGGATGTCAGCCTCGGCCACGGCGCAGGTATCTCCAGACGAAGCCGGGGAAACCCAGCGTGATGAAGAGGCAGGCGGCGGCGATGTAGAACTGCCAGTCCTGGTCATGACGCTGTCCGATGCGCGCTTCAAGCGCCGAGCCCAGCGCAAAGGTCAGCACGGCCATCAACGCGAGCTCCAGCAGCCGCCACCACACCGCCTTTGGGGCGCAGCGCGGACCGACGAGCAGCAGGCGCTCGCTGAAGTAAGGCAGATTGGCCGCCACGGCAGCCACGGCCAGGACCAGCCAGACGGCGACGGACTGGTCCATCAGCTACGGCGCGTCAGGTCGTCAGCGCCTGGCGGATCGCGACCTTGCAGAGCTCCAGCAGGCCGCCGGGCAGCAGGCCGAAGACCAGCACGGCGGCGCCG
Organism: Burkholderiales bacterium; assembly: GCA_016195825.1. Lineage (GTDB taxonomy): Bacteria > Pseudomonadota > Gammaproteobacteria > Burkholderiales > Burkholderiaceae_C > Pelomonas. Next base: position 38,609 of record JACPYV010000179.1, read on the forward strand.
TTCAGCGTCATGACGAATCGCACATCGGCCGGAGCGGTGAGCGGGGCCGTGTCGGTCGGCGCATCGAAGAACATGACCTTGACGACGCGCAGGTAGTAGAACGCACCCACCAAGGACACGACCACAGCGAAACCGGCCAGCCACAGGTAAAACGGCAGCTCCGTGGCGACCAGCGCCTGGAGCACGGCCAGCTTGGCGTAGAAGCCCACGGTCGGCGGCACGCCGGCCAGCGAGAACATGAACATCGTCATGACCAGCGCGAACCAGGGGCTGCGCTTGGCCAGGCCGGCCAGGTCCTTGATTTCCTCGGCCTCATGGCCCTGGCGAGACAGCAGGATGACCATGCCGAAGGTCCCCAGCGTGGTCAGCACGTAGGTGACGACGTAGAACATCGCCGAGCTGTAGGCGTTGGTGCCCCACATCGTGCTGGCGTTGACGACGCCCGAGGTCATGCCGAGCAGCATGAAGCCCATGTTGGCGATGGTCGAGTAGGCCAGCATGCGCTTCAGGTTGGTCTGCGCGATGGCCGCGAGGTTGCCGATGAGCAACGACATCACGGACAGCACGACCAGCATCTGCTGCCAGTCCACCGCCAGGCCGATCATGCCCTCGACCAGCAGACGCACCGTGATGGCGAAGGCCGCCAGCTTGGGTGCCGCGCCGATCAGCAGCGTGACGGCCGTTGGCGCACCCTGGTAGACGTCGGGCACCCACATGTGGAAGGGTGCGGCGCCGAGCTTGAAGGCCAGGCCGGCAACCACGAAGACAGTGCCGAAGATCAGCACGGCCTTGTTCGGGATGCCCTTGGAGATGACGTCGAACACCTCGGGGATGCTCAGCGAGCCGGTGGCGCCGTACATCATCGACAGGCCGTACAGCAGGAAGCCGCTGGCCAGTGCGCCGAGGACGAAGTACTTCATCGCCGCCTCGGTCGAGACGGCATGGTCACGGCGCAGGGCCACGAGCGCGTAAAGCGACAGGCTCATCAATTCCAGGCCGAGGTAGATGACCAGGAAGTTGTTCGCCGACAGCATGACGCTGATGCCCAGCAACGCGAACAGGCTGAGGATGAAGAGTTCGCCCTTGAGCATCTCGCGCACGCCGGCATAGGGCCGTGCGTAGACGAGGGTGACGAGCGTCGCGATGCAGGCGAAACCGGCCAGCAGGTGGCCCATCGGGTCGGCCACGACCATGCCTTGCATGGCGTAGGTGGTGAGCCCCGCATCGAAGTAGCTGAAGTGCAGGCCGGCGACAACGGCCAGTGTCAGCTGCGTCAGCCAGTAGGTCGGGCGGCGCTGCTCGTCGGTGACCCAGAGGTCCACGAGCGCGACCACGCAGCCCATGGCCAGCAGCAGGATTTCGGGATAGATCGCGAGCCAGTTCATGTCGTTCATTGTTTTGCCTCAGCTCGCCATCAACCCGGGATGAGCTTGCTCTGCGCCACGTGCTGCAGCAGCTCGACGACCGACACATGCATCACGTCGGTGAAGGGCTTGGGATAGACGCCCATGTAGAGCGTCGCCACGGCCAGCAGGCCCAGCATGACGAACTCTCGGGTGTTGATGTCGGTCAGAGCCCGCACGTCGTCGTTGGCGATGTCGCCGAAGTAGACGCGCTTGATCATCCACAGCGTGTAGGCCGCGCCGAACACCAGCGCCGTCGCGGCGATGCCACCCAGCCAGAAGTTGGCCTTGACCGTGCCCAGGATAACCATCCACTCGCCGACGAAGCCGGCCGTCGCAGGCAGGCCGCAGTTGGCCATGCCGAAGAACACGGCGAACGCGGCGAAGGTCGGCATGGTGTTGACGACACCGCCGTAGGACGCGATCTCACGCGAATGCACCCGGTCGTACAGCACGCCGATGCAAAGGAACATCGCGCCGGACACGAAGCCGTGCGAAATCATCTGCACCAGGCCGCCGGCCACGCCCAGCTCGTTGAAGACGAAGAAGCCCAGCGTCACGAAGCCCATGTGCGCGATGGACGAGTAGGCCACCAGCTTCTTCATGTCCTTCTGCACGAGGGCCACCAGGCCGATGTAGACGACGGCGATCAGCGACATCGCGATGATGAGCCAGGCCCATTCACGCGCAGCGTCCGGGGCGATGGGCAGCGAGAAGCGCAGGAACCCGTAGCAGCCCAGCTTCAGCATGATGGCTGCCAGCACGACGGAGCCGCCGGTGGGGGCCTCGACGTGGGCATCGGGCAGCCAGGTGTGCACCGGCCACATCGGCACCTTGACCGAGAACGCCGCGAGGAAGGCGAAGAACAGGTAGGTCTGGGCCGTGCCGCTCAGCGGCAGTTTGTGCCAGGTCTGGATGTCGAAGCTGCCGCCCGCCTTGGCGTAGAGGTAGAGCAGCGCGATCAGCATCAGCAGCGAGCCGGCCAGCGTGTACAGGAAGAACTTGAAGGCCGCATAGACGCGGTTCGGGCCGCCCCACACGCCGATGATGATGTACATCGGGATCAGCGTTGCCTCGAAGAACACGTAGAACAGCATGCCGTCCAGTGACGAGAACACGCCCACCATCAGCCCCGACAGGATCAGGAACGCGCCCATGTACTGGTTGACGCGCGTCTCGATGACCTCCCAGGCGGAGATGACGACGATGACGGTGATGAAGGCCGTCAGCGGCACGAACCACATCGAGATGCCATCCACACCCAGGTGGTAGTGGATGTTGAAGCGCTCGACCCAGGGCTGGTTCTCGACGAACTGCATCGCAGCGGTCGTCGTGTCGAACCCGGTGATCAGCGGCAGCGTGACGAGGAAGCTCGCCACGGCCGCCACCAGCGCGAGCCAGCGCACGGCATGCGCCTGCTCGTCACGCCCGATCGCCAGCAGCACGGCGCCGCAGACGATGGGTAGAAAAATCGCAAGACTCAGCAACATTCTTGTTCTCCGCCTCGTCGCTCAGAACCCGAACAGGGCGTTGAACTGGGGCTTGATATAGGGCCACAGCTGCCAGGTCATCAGCCCCGTGACGCCGAGGATCATGACCAGCGCGTACCAGTACAGGTAGCCGGTCTGGAAGCGGCGCACCAGGCCCGCGATTCCGCCGACCGTGCGGGCCGAGCCGTTGATGATCAGACCGTCGATCAGGGCGCCATCGCCGCCCTTCCACAGGCCCGTACCGAGGGCACGCGCCAGGCGGGCCAGCACGTTCTCGTTGAACCAGTCCATGAAGTACTTGTTCTCGAGCACGATGATCAGCGGGCGCAGCACCTTGGCCAGCGTGGCCGGAATGCCGGGGGCGACCATGTAGAACACATAAGCCGTGACGACACCGGACAGAGCCAGCCAGAACGGCAGCGTGGTCAGGCTATGCAAGGCCATGCCAGCAGCGCCACCCGCGTGCTCGAAATCTTTGGCCAGCTCTTCCATTGCCTCGTGCAGGTGCCCGTTGACGAAGATCGCATCCTTGAAGAAGTCGCCAAACAGCATCGGCTGGATGGTCATGAAGCCAATGACGACCGACGGAATGGCCAGCAGCACCAGCGGCACCCAAACGACGGCGGGCGACTCATGCGGCGTGTGCGCGTGGGCATCACCGTGAGCGTGGTCATCGTCGTGGTGGTCGTGTTCGCCCGGGAACGGCTTGTGGTGGAAGTTCTCCTTGCCGTGGAAGACCAGGAAGTACATCCGGAACGAATAGAAGGCCGTCACGAACACGCCGGCAATGACGGCGAAGTACGCAAACCCGGCGCCCGGCAGGTGGCTGGCGTGCACGGCCTCGATGATCGAGTCCTTGGAATAGAAGCCCGAGAAAAGCGGCGTGCCGATCAGCGCCAGCGAACCCAGCAGCGACGTGATCCAGGTGATGGGCATGTACTTGCGCAGGCCGCCCATGTTGCGGATGTCCTGATCATGGTGCATACCGATGATCACGGAGCCCGCGCCCAGGAACAGCAGCGCC
>JACPYV010000183.1 GCA_016195825.1 Burkholderiales bacterium
CCCGGCGCAGAAGGCGAGAAATCGCTGATCCGGGGTGTGAGGTCGGGGGTCTACACCTTCATGTCCCACCTCAACTAGGAGATAGAAGCATGTGGAAGATTTGGTTGCTGTTCGACCCGCGCCGTGCGCTGGTCGCGTTGTTCGCGTTCCTGTTCGTGCTGGCACTGGTGATTCACTTCGTGCTGCTGAGTACCAACAAGTTCAACTGGCTCGACGGGCCTCGCACGCAAGCGGTGAGCCAGAACTCATCGATGCCTGCACCGGCGCCGAAGTAGTCGTTGCGCCGACGCAAAAACACGGCGCGGGCTGAGCCTCGCGCCGTGCCCCGACTGCACCGGGGGCCTCCGCAGCACACGGAAGTCTCCTCCACCTGAGGTGGCAAGCATGGCCATGCTGAACTTCGAGCGAAAGTACCGCGTCCGCGGCGGGACCCTGCTGGGAGGCGACTTGTTCGACTTCTGGGTCGGGCCCTTCTACGTGGGCTTCTTCGGGGTGACGACGGCGTTCTTCGCGCTGGTCGGCATCCTGCTGATCGTCTGGGGCGCCTCGCAGGGCGGCACCTGGAACCTGTGGCAGATCAGCATCGCGCCGCCCGACCTGAAATACGGCCTTGGCATGGCGCCTCTGATGGAGGGTGGGCTGTGGCAGCTCATCACCGTCTGCGCCACCGGCTCCTTCATCTCCTGGGCGCTTCGTGAGGTCGAGATCTGCCGCAAGCTCGGCATCGGCTACCACGTGCCCTTCGCCTTCTCGGTCGCCATCCTGGCCTACGTCACCCTCACCGTGATCCGCCCGGTGCTGATGGGCGCATGGGGCCACGGCTTTCCCTACGGGATCATGAGCCACCTGGACTGGGTGTCCAACACTGGCTACCAGTACCTGCACTTCCACTACAACCCGGCGCACATGCTGGCGGTGAGCTTCTTTTTTGCCACCACGTTCGCCCTGTCGCTGCACGGCTCGCTGATCCTGTCGGCCACCAACCCCGGCAAAGGCCAGGTGGTCAAGACGGCTGAGCACGAGAACACCTTCTTCCGCGATGCCATCGGCTACTCGATCGGCACGCTGGGCATCCACCGCCTAGGCCTGTTCCTGGCGCTGTCCGCCGGCTTCTGGAGCGCCGTCTGCATCGTCATCAGCGGGCCCTTCTGGACCCGTGGTTGGCCCGAGTGGTGGAGCTGGTGGCTGAACCTGCCGGTGTGGAAGTGAGGAGCACAGACCATGGCTGAATATCAAAACCTCTTCACCAGCGTGCAGGTCACGGCGCCGGCCTACCCGGGCGTGCCACTGGGGCGGGACGACTACCAGCGCGAGGGCAAGGGCCTGCACTGGCATCTGCTTGGCCGCATCGGCGACGCGCAGCTGGGGCCCATCTACCTGGGCTGGCTGGGCGTGTGCTCGCTGATCTGCGGCTTCATCGCCATCGAGATCATGGGGCTGAACATGTGGGCGTCGGTGGGCTGGGACCCGGTGCAGTTCGTGCGCCAGTTGCCCTGGCTGGCACTGGAACCACCGCCGCCGGGCTACGGACTGAAGCTGCCGCCGCTCAACCAGGGTGGCTGGTGGCTGCTGGCCGGTTTCTTCCTGACCGCGGCCATCCTGCTGTGGTGGGCCCGCATGTACCGGCGCGCCCGCAAGCTGGGCATGGGCACGCACGTGGCCTGGGCCTTCGCCGCGGCCATCTGGCTGTACCTGGTGCTGGGCTTTATCCGCCCCATCCTGATGGGCAGCTGGGGTGAGGCGGTGCCGTTCGGCATCTTCCCGCACCTGGACTGGACGGCCGCCTTCTCGCTGCGCTATGGCAATCTGTTCTACAACCCCTTCCACATGCTCAGCATCGCCTTCCTTTACGGGTCGACGCTGCTGTTCGCGATGCACGGCGCCACCATCCTGGCGGTCAGCCGCTTCGGCGGCGAGCGCGAGATCGAGCAGATCACCGACCGCGGCACCGCCAGCGAGCGCGCCGCGCTGTTCTGGCGTTGGACCATGGGTTTCAACGCGACGATGGAATCCATCCACCGCTGGGCCTGGTGGTTCGCGGTGCTGTGCCCGCTGACGGGCGGCATCGGCATCCTGCTGACAGGCACGGTGGTGGACAACTGGTACTTGTGGGGCGTCAAGCACGGCCTGGCGCCGATGTACCCCGCGGTGTTCCCGCCGGCAATTGACCCGGCCTTGCAACTGCTGGGAGTCAAGCCATGAGCCGGCATCAAATCAGGCACTGGGCCGCGGCGCTGTCGGCCCGCTTCAGTCAAGGCTTGGGCGGGCCGGCGGTCTGCCTGGCCATCCAGGCTCACCTGCCTGCATTGGCGCCAGCCGTGCAGCTCGCACCGCCCCTCAAGAGCGCCGCGCGCGCAGACGGGGCCGCGTCCCTGACGGGAGTCCAAGCATGAAGCGAATCCACGTCATGGTCGCCGGTCTTGCTGCGATCTGCGGGCTGCTGGCTGGCTGCGAGCGGCCGCCGGTCGACACCGTGCAACGGGGCTACCGCGGCACCGGCATGGAGCTGGTCTACAACCCGCGCACCCAGGCCGAACAGGCTGCCAACAACCAGGCGCCGGTGCCGCTGGAGGCCGCGTCGCCGGACGGCCCGAGGGCCGGGCAGGTCTACCAGAACGTCAAGGTGCTGAAGGACCTCAGCGTCGCCGAGTTCAACCGCACGATGGCGGCGATGACCAACTGGGTGGCGCCAAAGAACGGCTGCGCGCACTGCCACAACGTCGCCAACTTCGCCGACGACTCGCTCTACACCAAGGTGGTCGCGCGGCGCATGCTGGTGATGACGCAGACGATCAACAGTGACTGGAAGTCCCACGTCGCCAAGACCGGCGTCACCTGCTTCACCTGCCATCGCGGCGAACCGGTGCCCAAGGAGGTCTGGTTCCAGCCGTTGCTTCCCAAGGGCGCCAATGACTTTGCCGGCAACAAGGCCGGCCAGAACGCGCCGGCAGCCAGCGTCGGGCTGGCCTCGCTGCCGAACGACCCTTTCACGCCCTTCCTGCTGGGCGCAGAGAGCATCCGCGTGGCTGGCACACAAGCCCTTCCGGCGGGCAACCGTCAGTCGATCAAGCAGGCCGAGTGGACCTATGCGCTGATGATGCACATGTCCAAGTCCCTGGGCGTCAACTGCACGCAGTGCCACAACACGCGCTCGCTGGGCTCCTGGGAGAACAGCTCGCCGCCGCGGGTGACGGCCTGGCACGGCATCCGCATGGCGCGGGAGCTGAACCTGGAGTTCATGGTGCCTTTGACCACCACCTTCCCGGCCAACCGCCTGGGGCCGGGCGGTGACGTCGCCAAGGTCAACTGCGCCACCTGCCACCAGGGCGCACACAAGCCGCTCTACGGTGCGGAGATGGCAAAGTACCACCCGGAACTGCTGGTGAAGGCCATGCCGGCAGCGACAGCGGCCTCGGGCGTCGCTACGCTGACGGCCGACGACATGAAGGCGCTGGAAGCGCTGCCCGCGAGCGGGGGCAAGCCGGCCGCCGCGCCGGGATGAGCCGCACGCACAGGGTTTAGGTAGGGCAGGGCGGCGCCGGGGGCGCCTACGATCAGCGTGTTTGTGATAATTCATGACGCTTACTCCGGGGCCGCGAGCCGCCCCGGTGCGTCATCACCTGATCGAGACCGCAGCGGTGTCTACCTCTCCCGACCCAGACCTCAGCGCTCTGTCGCCTTTGGCCACCGAGCTCGCGACGACGATCGCCCGCGTCGCCAGCGACATCGCGCTGGTCATCGACAAGGACGGCGTGATCGCCTCCGTGGCGGAAGGCTCGGCGGTGCAGGCCCAGGGCTGCCGCCAGTGGGTCGGTCAGCGCTGGGTCGACACCGTCAACGCCAGCACACGTCCCAAGATCCAGTCGCTGCTGGATGAGGTCGCCAGCAGTGGCGTCGTGTCGCGGCGGCGCGAAGTCAGCCATCCGGTGGGATTGGCCCAGGGGGGCGACGAGTTGCCGGTCACTTGGTCGGCCATCCGGCTGGGCGCCGACGGACCGGTGCTGGCCGTCGGCCGTGACCTGCGCGCCGTGGCCGCCATCCAGCAGCGTTTCGTCGAAGCGCAGCAGGACATGGAGCGCCACTATTGGAACCGTCGCCAGGCCGAGAACCGCTATCAGCTGCTGTTCCAGGTCGCCAACGATGCCGTGCTGGTGCTGGATGCCCAAAGCCTGCATGTGCTGGAGGCCAACGTGGCCAGCGCCTTGCTGCTGGGCCATGAGCTCAACCGGATCCACGGTCGACCGCTGACCGAAAGCCTGCCGCTGTCGGCGCGGGCGGCGGTGTCCGAACTGCTGGCCAACGCGCGCAGCACAGGCCGCGCCGGCGAGATTCGCGTGCGGGCGCCGTCCACCCCGGGTGTGCTGGACATCTCCGCGACGCCGTTCCGGGTGGACGATCAGCAGCAGATCCTGTTGCGCGCACGTCGCGACGAAGGCGTGGTGGGCGCGCAGGACAGCCTCGCCCTGTCGCGCATGGCGGAGTTCGTCGAGACGACGCCTGACGCGGTCGTCATCACCGACGCCTCGGGCGGCATCCTGATGGCCAATCCGGCCTTCCTGCGCCTGACCCGCCAGGCCGACGAGGTGCGCCTGCGTGGCCAGGCTCTGTCCAGCCTGCTGCTGGACGCCGAGGGCGGCTGGTCCCGGCTGGTGGCGCGGGTGCGCAGTGCCGGCATGGTCTCGAACGCAGCGCTGGAGGTCGGCTCGCTAGATGGCAGCCCGCAGAGCGTGCAGGTGTCAGCTGCGTTGATGGCCGAGGGTGAGCAGGCCTGCCTGGGCTTCATCCTGCGGTCGGGCCACCGCCTGCCAGCACACCTGGCGGGCGACGACGTGCTGGCGGGCCTGCTCGACCAGGTTGGGCGCGTGCCGCTGGCTGACCTGCTGGTCGAAGTGGCCCACCGGGCGGAGCGGCAGCTGATCGAGAGCGCTTTGATGCGCACGGGCGGCCAGCGGGCGGCCGCCGCCGATGCGCTGGGCATGACGCCCGAGGCGCTGGAGCTGCGCATCCAGCGGCATGGCCTGTCCGGCATGGGCTACCCGGCCGATGCTGCCGGCAAGCCGCCACTGATCAATTGAATCGTCGATAGAAAAATACCGAGACAAGAGCAGCGATGCAAGCGGCACCCGCCTTCGGCCAGGCCGACCTCAGCAATTGCGAACGTGAACTGATCCACCTTGCGGGATCGGTGCAGCCGCACGGCGCGCTGCTTGTGCTGGCCGCTGCTGACCTGCGCGTGCTGCAGCTCAGCGGCAACGTGGCGCGCTTGCTGGGCGTCGACCCCGACGCGCTGCTCCAGCAGCCGCTGAGCGTGCTGGGTGGCGATGTCGCCGAGCGTGTGGCCCAACTGCAGCGGGGGGCCGACCTGCGCGAGGCAGTCGCGCTGCAGTGCCTCCTCGGGCCGACAAAGCGCCGCTTCGACGGCGCGTTGCATCGGCTTGCCGCGGGCCCGTTGGTGCTGGAGCTGGAACCGGCGATGAGCGTGCCCGGTGGCATCGAGCTGCAGGAGCTGGCGCCTGAAGTGATGGCCGCGACCCTGTCCGGCGCATTGCAGCGCTTTGGCGCCGCACCGTCGGTCGGCGTGCTGGCCGACGCGGTGGTGGAGGTGCTGCGCAACCTGACCGGCTACGACCGCGTGGTGGTCTATAAGTTCGATCCCGACGGCCATGGCAAGGTCATCGCCGAGGCGCGCCACCCGCGGCTGGAGTCGCTGCTGGGCCATCATTACCCGGCCAGCGACATTCCGCAGCGCGCCCGGGCGCTGTACTTGCTCAATCGCGTGCGCATGCTAGTGGATGTGGATGCGCCGCAGGCGCCGCTGCTGCCGGCCCTGCTGCCGGGCACCGACGCACCGTTGGACATGTCCATGTGCCAGCTGCGCAGCATGTCGCCCATCCATCTGCAATACCTGCGCAACATGGGCGTGACCGCCACGCTGACCGCCTCGTTGGTGCGCGAGGGCCAGCTGTGGGGCCTGATCGCCTGCCACCACTACGCGCCGCGCTACCTGCGCTGCACGGTTCGCGCGGCGGCCGACCTGCTGGCCGAGGTCGCGTCCACGCGGATTTCGGCCATCGAGAATTACGCCCATGCCCAGGTCGCGCTGATGGTGCGCCGGCTGGAGCAGCGTCTGGTGGAGGCCACCTCGACCGAGGGCGACTGGCGGTACGCGCTGTTCCGCAATCCGCGCACGCTGCTGCAACCGCTGGACGCCACCGGCGCCGCGCTGTTCTGCGAGGGCGAGGTGCTGACCACCGGCGAGGCGCCGTCCACGCCCGAGCTGCGTGCGCTGCTGGCCTGGGTGCAGGCCCAGTCGGAGCGTGGTGACGAGCCTTTCGCCTGTGCCTCGGTCGGCCAGGCCAACCCGGCGCTGGCCAGCCTCACGCCCACCGCCAGCGGCGTGCTGGCCGTGCGCCTGTCTACCAACAGCCCGGACTGGCTGATTTGGTTCCGCAAGGAGCAACTGCAAAGCGTCACCTGGGCCGGCGACCCCTCCAAGCCCATGGTGGCCAACAACCCGCTGGAGTTGTCACCCAGGCGTTCGTTCGCGGCCTGGTCGGAGATCGTGCGCGGCACCGCCGTGCCTTGGTCCACTACCGAGGTCGCCCTGGCACGTGGTATCGGCGTGGCTCTGGTGGACATCATCGTGCAGGTGCACGCCGTGCGGCTGCTGATCGCCGAGCACCAGCTGGTGCAGATCCGCGGTGCCGTGGCGGGCTCGCGCGAACCGGTGCTGGTGGCCAACGCGCAAGGGCAGGTGGTCTTCGCCAACGATGCACTGGTCGCCTTGCGCGGCGAGGCGGTGGACAAGGGCAGCTCCATCGCTCCGCTGTTCTCCACGACGGCGGCAGTGCAGCAGGCGCTTGACCAGATGCGCGCCTCCCAGCACGGCTGGCGGCGTGAGCTGGACCTGCTGGTTCGCGACGGCGGTGCGGTCCCCATGACCGTGCATGCCGAGCCTGTCAGCGGACGCGACGGCAAGCTGCTGGGCTTCGTGCTGACGCTGATCGACCTGCGCGAGGCCCGCCGTGCCGACACCGCAAGGCTGAACCTCGAAAGCACGCTCCGCATCGCGGCGCAAACCGGTTCCGTGGAAGCCGACGAGGTGATCTCGGCCATCCTCACCAATGCCAGCCTGGCCGCGATGGACATCGCTGATGCACGCGGCGGCCCGCCGGTGGCGCCGCTGCTGCAGGAGCTCGAAACTTCGACTCGCCGTGCGGCCGGGCTCTACGCGCAGATCCGCAGCTTTTCCAGCTAGGGTCCGTCGCCGCGGCGCTGACGTGCCCGGGCCTGCAGTTCCTCGAAGAGCTGCAAGTGCAGGCGAAAGGCCTCGCAGGCCTCAGCGACAAGCGCGTCGGCTTGCTGCTCCGTCAGGTCCAGCGCATCAAGGCCGGCGCGGAAGTCCCGCTTCAGCGCATCGACCTGCGCAGGCTCGCCGAACGCATAGAAGGCCGTGCCCTCAGGCCCCTCCAGGCCGAACCGCTGGCGGATCACGCGGGCCAGCATCTGCCCGCCGTGCAGGTCCCCCAGGTAGCGCAGGTAGGCATGCGCCAGCAGCCGCGTGGGTTCGACTTGCGCCAGCGATTGCAGTCTCGCCACGTAGGCCGCAGTGGCGGGCGTCAACGGCTCGTTGCCATGCCAGGTAGGGGAATGCAGCCGGTCAAGATCCTGCTCAAGTGCTGCGAGCCGGCGCAATTCCGGGCGCCACAGGCGGGTGTCTGGCGGATGCCGGTCCAACCCTTTTTCCAGGGCTGCGTAGATGGCCTGCAGATTGCGCAGCAGGTCACAGTAGCTGTCCAGGTCGAGTCGCCCGTGCAGCAGATCGGCCATCACGCCGCTGCGTTCAGCCTGCGTGTGCAGTTGCCGTGTTTCCTCCTTCAGCCTGACGGCCAGACCGGCCCCGGTTGCGATGTTCATCCGCGCATGATGCCGCAGCCATCTCCGAGTCAGGGCGTGCGGCCTCTGGTCCTCTGCATCACATGATCGGGTTGGCAGCCATCATCTGGCTGGACGAGCAGGAGATCGATCTCGACGAGCAACACACCACGGATGCTGAACTGATGGCGCGTTCTGAAGGGCTCAATTCCGCATCAGGCGCCCCGGCGGAGCGCCAGGCCGGACGGTTGCTGCGGGCTCTTTCGTGGCCAGATCTGATCGCTTGGCTCCACCGCCCCGTGGTCGAGCCGTTTTCGACGTTGCGGTGACCTTGGTGCGGGCCGCTCATCGTGCGACGGGATGTCGCGTAAACCCGCTGTCGGTGATGCTTACAGGGGCCTGAGCAGGCTGACTTGCATGCCCTTGCAAGTTCTTGATTCCAATCATTTATCACCTTGTGGCTTGAGATTTGCTTAGTGCGCTGCATCGGAATTCAAGTTCCGAGTTTCTCGCAGAGCGTCCCGCACTGCGGCGGCGCGCATCAGTTCCAAACAAGACATCTCTTGGGAAAGGTCGATCATGCCGTTTCGAATGAAAAAGACGCTTGCCTGCAGCCTGGTTGCTGCCGCGCTGTTCGCCACGGGCGCAGCGCGCGCCGACTTGGTGACCAACGGAGATTTCGAGACCGGAACCTTTGCCGGTTGGACCACCACGCTGGATGCGCTAAACGACAGCGTCAACATGGAAGTGCCGCAGGCCGGGCTCTGGGGGGCCAGTTTCGGTGGCCCCAAGAGTTCCATCAGCCAGACACTGGCCACGGTGGCCGGTTCGACCTACAGCATCTCTTTCTGGCTGATGCTGGAGGCCGATGCGAATGGTGTTGTGATTCCCAATGCGTTCGAGGTCGACTTCGGTTCGTTTGTCGGACCGACCTTCACAGACGCAACGGAATTCGGCTACACGTACATCGAATTCCTGGCCGTGGCCACGAGCGCATCGACGGACCTGACTTTCAAGTTCAGCCAGGGCCCGTACTTCTGGGACCTGGACTCGGTCCAGGTCACGCTGCCCGAGCCGGGCAGCCTCGCCCTGCTGGCGGCTGCCGGCTTGGGAGGGGTGGCGGCCACGCGGCGCCGCAAGTCGTCAAGCACCTCGGCTTGAAGACCTGAACATCATTGCCGGGCTGAGTGCCCGGCTTTGCTTTGTGCTGCAGCCGCCGACAAGCAGGTTGCAGAAGCGCAGCAGCTGATCGCTGCTTGATGTGAAGCAATCCGTGGCATCCCACGGCTGAAACAGGAGCGAGAAATGTCCAGTCGCGTTGTTCGCAAGTCGGCCATCTGCGCCGCCATTGCCATGCTGGGTTCCACCATCGGCGCTGCGTCGATGGCCCAGGAGGCGTTTCAACCCGTGGGCGGCGACGTCACCGTCGACAAGTCCTTCGTCCAACGAGGTCACGACACGCAACTGACCACCGTGATGGTGATGTTGTCCGGCGACTCCGTCGTGAAGATGGAGTCACGGTTGGGCCGGCGTATGGCGCGCAGTGAGCGCGAGTCCGTCGCCAGCTCCCGCCGGGCCGATCAGGAGACCGTGAAGCCTCACATCGAAAGGATGGGGGGCAAGGTGCTGGCCCGTCTGCAGCACGCCATCAACGGCATCAAGGTCCAGATTCCGCGCAACCGCATTGCGTCCCTGCGTCGCCTGCCCGGCGTCGTTGACGTCAAGGCGGTCGGTACCTATAGCCGCCTGAACAGCAACGAGGTGCAGCTGGTCGGGGGGCCGCAGGCCTGGCAATCGACCTTGGGCCAGTTCCAGGGCCAGGGCGTCAAGATCGCCGTCATCGACACCGGCATCGACTACACGCACGCCAACTTTGGTGGCCCGGGCACGGTGGCCGCGTACAACGATGCCCGCGCCTCGGGCACCCTGGCGCCCAGCCCGACGCTGGTGGGCCCGTCCGCGCCCAAGGTCAAGGGCGGCATCGACTTGGTCGGTGACGACTACACCGGTGCCAACACGCCGCAGCCCGACCCCAACCCGCTGGACTGCCCCTTCACCTCGGGCTCGGTCGGCCACGGCAGCCACGTTGCCGGCACCGCAACGGGCATGGGCGTGCTGACCAACGGCCACACCTACAGCGGCCCCTACAGCGCATCCGCCTACGCGCTCAACAGCTTCAGCATCGGCCCTGGTGTGGCGCCCAAGGCTGACCTCTACGTGGCGCGCGTGTTCGGCTGCAGCGGCAACACCAACGTGGTCGCCGAGGCCATCGACTGGGCGGTGTCCCAGGGCGTGGACGTGATCAGCATGTCCCTTGGTTCGGACTTCGGCAACATCGGCAACGGCGACGGCGGCAGCCTGGCCGAGGCCCAGGCCGTGGCGGATGCGGCGGCGGCCGGCATCGTGGTCGTCGCAGCCTCGGGCAATTCCGGGCCGACGCCCTACATCACCAGCGCACCGGGCGTGTTCGAGGGGGCCATCTCTGTGGCCGCGACCGACGCGCTGCCGGGAGTTCCGACCGCACAGCTGGCGCTGGCTGGCGGCACCAACATCTCGGTGCAGAACTCCAACAGCGCGACTTTCAGCAACGGCACCGTCTACCCCATCCGGGTGCTGCGCAATGCCGATGGCACCGTCTCGCTCGGTTGCGATCCCAATGAGTACGACCCCGCGGTGACCGGCGTCAACCTGACCGGCAAGCTGGTCGTGACGGCGCGTGGCACTTGCGCCCGTACCTTCCGCGCCGGTGCGGCCCAGCATTTCGGTGCCGCGGCTGCAGCGCTGATCAACAACGCAGCCGGTTTCCCGGCCTATGAAGGGGCGATCCCCGGCGGTGCCGCTGACCCGAACTCGGGCAATATGTACGAACCGGTGACCATCCCGTTCTTCGGCATCGCGCTGGCCGACGCGGGCAAGATCGGCGGTCCGACGGGCGGCCCGGCGCCAGTCACCGCTGCCGCGACCGGCACCGGCACCAATCCGAACGCTGGCTTCGAGAAGATCGCCAGCTTCTCGTCGCAAGGGCCGCGCATCGGCGACAGTGCGCTGCGCCCTGGTGTCACTGCACCGGGTGTCTCGGTCGTATCGACGGCTTCCGGCACGGGCTCGGGCTTTCAGATCCTGTCAGGCACATCGATGGCCACGCCGGCCGTTGCCGGTGTCGCGGCGCTCGCCAAGCAAGCCCACCCGGGCTGGTCGCAGCCCGACCTGCGTGCCGCCATCGTGCAGACCTCGTCGCCCAGCCTGATGCAGGACTTGCGGCAGCGCGCCGAGGGCTCGGGATTGGTCCAGGCGCAGTCGGCCGTCGCCACGCAGGCCATCGTGCGCATGCCGGATGAGAGCATTTCTTTCGGCTACCAGGACCTGCTGACCGATTTCAGCGGCACGAAGATGGTCACCGTGCACAACACGGCGACCAAGGCGGTGCAGTTCAATATCACGGCCGTCAAGACCACCGGCCCGGCGAGTGCCACGGTCACGGTGCCGTCGTCGGTGATCGTCAACGCCAACAGCGACGCCACCTTCCCGGTGCGGCTGGACGTGCCGGCCAGTTCGGTCGGCGGCGGCACGGGCTTCCAGGACGTCGGCGGTTATGTCCAGCTGACGCCGTCGACCTCGCGACTGAACGGCAACGTCAAGTTGTCGGTGCCGTTCTACATGGTGGCACACAGCCGGGCCAACGTGGTGGCCAGCGTGAGTGGCAACACGTTGAACTTCAGCAACGCCGGCGGTGCCATCAGCAGTCCGGCATCCTTCTACAGCCTGGGCCAGTACCAGCCGACGCCGCAGGGCATCGAGCAGCTCGACATCCGGGCCGTGGGTGCATCCGTGTCGGGCGAAAACGTGTTCTTCGGCGTCAACACCCACAACCGCAACTCGACGATCCTGGCCTACCAGGAGATCGACGTCTGCATCGACACCAGTGGGGGCCCGGGCTTCACGCCGAACAAGATCCTGATCGGCATCAACGGTAACGCGCTTCTCAGCACCCTGGCCAAGTCGACCTATGCGACGGCGATCTTCCCTACCGATGCGAACTGCGCCATCAATGGCGGTGGCAGCGTCTTGTTCACGGTGACGCCGCGCACCGACAACTCGACCTTGCTGCTGCCGGTTCCGCGCGGCGCCACCGGCCTGGGGTTGACCGCGGCCAATCCGCGCTTCAAGTACCGCGTCAACTACTACGGTACCGATGGCAACGGCCGGGCGATGCCGGGGACTGGCAACTTCAACGCCTTTGCACCCGCGATCGCCTTCAGCAGCGGCGTGTCGGTGCCCGCGAACGGGACAGCTACGGCGACCTTCGCCGTCAACGGCGAGATCACCAATACACCGGCGCTGGGCATCATGGTCCTGTTGCCGGACAACGTGTCCGGCGCCAGCCAGGCCGCGCTGTTGCCCTTGCAATAACCCGGGCTTGCTCCACTGAAACGCCTCGGCTCGCGCCGGGGCTTTTTTCCTTGTGGCGCCGAGTCAGCGGCCGCGCGAGAAGCGCGGTGCGGGCGAGGGCTGCCAGTGACCCTCAGCCGTTTGCATGAAGCTGCCACGGGCCTGGGCATGCGGGTGCAGCGGCGCCTCGGCCAGCGTCAGCACGGGCGCGAAGCAGACGTTCGTGCCCTCCAGCAGCGCGGTCCATTCGTCGCGGGTCTTCTCGCGGATGCGCGCAGCCACGCGCTCGCGCAGCGCAGGCCATTGGCGGCGCTCCTGCTGGGCTGCCGCGTCCACATCGGCCAAGCCCAGGCGCTGCAGCAGTTCGGCATAGAACTGGGGCTCCAGTGCGCCCAGTGACACGAAGCGGCCGTCGGCGCATTCGAAGCAGTCGTAGAACGGCGAACTGTGCAGGAAGAAGTTCTGCGCCGGGTCGTCGCTCCAGCGGCCGGCGCCGCGCAGCGAATGCAGCAGGCTGGACAGCAGGCCCACGCCGTCCACCATGGCTGCGTCCACGACCTGGCCGCGGCCGCTGCGCTGGGCCTGCCACAGCGCGGCCATCAACCCAAAGACCAGGAACATCGCGCCGCCGCCCATGTCGCCCACCAGCGTGGCCGGCAGGCTGGGCGCAAGGCCGGCCCGGCTGGCGACCGACAGCGCGCCAGTCAGGGCCACGTAATTGATGTCGTGGCCCGCAGACTGGGCCAATGGCCCGGTCTGGCCCCAGCCGGTCACGCGACCGTAGACCAGGCGGGGATGGCCGACCTCGAACACCTCGGGGCCCAGCCCCAGTCGTTCCATGACGCCGGGGCGAAACCCTTCGATCAGCGCGTCGGCACCTGCGATGAGGCGGCGCGCTTCGGCCAGGTCCTCGGCCGACTTCAGGTCCAGGCAGACACGGCGCTTGCCGCGGTCCAGCGCGGTGCCGGTGTCCAGCACCTGGCCACCGGGCCGATCGATGACGGTGACCGCCGCGCCGTGGTCGGCCAGCAGCATGCCGGCGAGCGGGCAGGGGCCGATGCCGGCCATTTCGATGACGTTGAGCCCGGCCAGCGGGCCGGCGGAGGAGGGCGCTTGCATCGGACAATGCTCGCATGAGTCCCGCACGGCCGTCCGAAGGGGCTCGCCTCGGAGTGCGAAGCACGGAGATATCTCAATTGAACAAAGCGTTTACCAAGGAAAGCGACGCCACGGACGACGACGATGGCGACGGCCCGTCACTGCCGGCGCTGCCGGCCGGCACGCGCAACTACCTGACGCCGGCAGGCTACGCGCGGCTGCGCGCCGAGTTCATGGAGCTCCTGGACGCGGAGCGGCCCAAGATTGTCGAGATCGTTTCCTGGGCAGCCAAGAACGGCGATCGATCGGAGAACGGCGACTACCTGTACGGCAAGAAGCGCTTGCGCGAGATCGACCGCCGCCTGCGCTTCCTGACCAAGCGGCTGGACATCGCCGAGGTCGTCGACCCCAGCGCCCACTTTGGATCGGAGCAGATCTTCTTCGGCGCGACGGTGACCTATGCCAACGCACGCGGCGACGAGAAGACGATCACGATCAAGGGCATCGACGAGTCCGACAGCCTGGCGGGTGAGGTCAGCTGGATCGCACCCATCGCGCGCACGCTGCTGAAGGCGCGTGTGGGTGACGAGCTCAACCTGGTGACGCCGGTAGGTGTCGAGAAGATCGAGGTCGTCGAGGTGCGCTACCCGGCGCCCACGCGCGACTGATCAGGACTTCTTCGCCGGCGGCTTGAGCAGGGCGTCGGCACGGGCCTTGTCCTCGGGACTGAGCCTGGCGGCGATGGCGGGCAGGGCAGCGGCGGCCCGCTCGTTGCCCAGACCCTTGCTGAGACTGCACCAGGCGTAGGCCGCGGCCAGGTCCTTGTCGCCGCCCTGGCCCTGGGCCAGCATGACGGCCAGGTTGAGCATGGCATCGGGCTGGCGGCGCTGCGCCGCGGCCTGGAACAGCTGGCGGGCGGTCGCCAGGTTCTGCTCAACAACCTCGCCGCGGTAGAAGAACGTGGCCAACGCGTTCTGCGCGTCGGCGTGGCCCTTGAGCGCGGCGTCCTTGTAGAGCACGACGGCGCGCTCCGGCGCGGCGGGCATGCCTTCGCCCAGGTCCAGCATGCGTGCGGCGGCGTAGGTGGCCTCCAGGTGGCCCGCCTTGACGGCTGCGCCGTAGTAGGCGCCCGCGCGTGGCAGGTCCAGCGGGATGCCATCGGGCTGGCGTGGCAGTTGGTGGTGATAGAGCTGGCCCAGCATGTAGAGCGCCGGCACATGGCCGGCCTCGCCGGCGGCCTGTAGGTAGGCCAGTGCGCGCTTGGGGTCAGGCGCGGTGCCGATGCCGCTCAGGTGGGCCTGGCCCAGCAGCGTGCCGGCGGGCTCGAAGCCGTAGTCCAGCGCCTTGCTCCACCAGTTGTAGGCCTCGGCCGGGTCACGCCGGGTACCCTGGCCCGTTAGGTGGATGCGGGCCAGCAGCAGCGCGGCCTCGACGCGGGTGTTGATGTTGTCGGGCTTCCTGGGGTCGAAGCGCAGGCGGTCGTTGACCGGGTCGTAGCGCGCATCGACGACCTTGTGCAGCCACTCGACCGCTTTGGGCGTGCTGGCCGGCGTGCCCAGGCCCAGCAGATGGATACGGCCCAGCATCATGGCCGCTTCCTCATAGCCCAGCTTGTTCCAGCCCTCCTCAAATCGCTGGCGCGCCTCGGCGAAGTTGCCGGCCTCATAGGCGTCGAAGGCCTGGGTTAGCGACTTGTCCTTGCGCGCGATCCAGTTGCGGCCGGAGGCAAAGCGCTTGTCGCCGGCCGAGCAGGCCACCGATGGAGCCATCGCGTCGGCGGTGCTGCCCGTGTCGCCGCTGCTGCCTTCCAATGCGCTGCCCACTGAGGCGGTCTTGGCATTGCCGTCGGGGCTGAGGTCGCTGAAGCGATCGGCTTCGTTGGACGGGCTGTCCTGCATGCCGAAGTCGCGCAAGTAGGCCAGCGTGACCTCGTCCTCGGCCGCCGAGTAGCCGCTCATGAAGGCGCAGGAGGACGCGAACTGGCGCGACAAAATCTTGCTCTTGGCGGCGGTGACGACCGAGGGGTCTACGCCGCCGGTGCGCTGGCCTGTCACCTTGACGGCGTCCAGCGTGTTTGGCGCACCTGCAGGCGCGCTGGCAGCGGCTTGCTGCGACCAGGCCGCCGGGGCAACGAGAGCAAGTGAAAGCGCCAGACCGGCAGACGCCGCCCGGCTTTGCATGAAAAACAAACAGGTGAGGTCGACCATGCGGCGCTCCTGGCTTGCGGGCCGAGAGCCGGGCTGCTCCCAAGCCGGCCCGCGCTGGCGATGTGCTTGCGGCTCAACGCCGCAAGCATCGGCGTCCTCTCGGGGGACCGCCCAGGGTTGCCCCGCGTTCAGCGCGGCAACCCTGGGTGAGGGGCTCGATTTCACCGCGGGCTGCGCAGCGTCATGCCCACCATGTAGCGGCGGCCGTTGTAGCCGTCGCCGTAGACGCTGGGGATGCCGTCGGCGTAGTCCTGGTAGCCGCCCGTCGTGCTCTGCGTGCGCTCGCCGGTGAGGTTGCGGACGTCGGCGAACAGCTCCAGGCCGTTCTTGAAGCGGTACGAGACCTTGGCATCGACGAACGATGTGCGGTTGCCGAAGATGGGCGCGCCCGGGTTGTAGGGCAGGCGCCAGCCGGCCGTGCCGACGGACGGGTAGTTGTTGACGCCCACGTTGGTCGACGTATTCGGCGAGAACGTGTAGTAGCGCGGAGCCACCACCTGCAGCGCGACCCGTGCTTGGAAGCCGCCGTCGTCGTACCACAGCGAGGCGTTGTACGAGTACTTGGGCTCGTTGGCGACCGGCAGGATGTCGCCGCTGATGAGGTCCAGCACCGGGGCGCCCTGGGTGGATCGCACATAGCTGTAGTTCGCGTCCATGCCGGTGTAGCGCAGGATGGACGGCAGGAAGGTGAAGGCGGTTTTCATGCCGAACTCGATGCCACGTCGGGTCGACGGTTGGGCGTTGTCCCACTGCGTGAAGCCGAACTCGATGTCCTTCAGCGCAATGCCGGAGACCGGGTCGATGGCGCTGCTGTTGGCGAACACCTTGGTGTTGGACCGCACCGTGCCGATGGTGGGCGCGCCGACCAGGCCGTGCTGGCGGAAGATGCCGGCCGAGAACATGGTGTCGCGGTTGGCGTACCACTCCAGCGACAGGTTCTGATTGACGTTGGTCTGCGGCTTGAGCGCCGGGTTGCCCATGGTGCCCGAGCAGCCCTGATCGGCGGCGCTGCCGTCCGGATCATCCGGGTTGCTCTCGATGACCTCGCTATAGGTGCAGGTGGTGCCCGAGGGCAGCAGCTTGGAGACCGGCGGGCGGGCGATGGTCTTGCCGATGCTGTAGCGCAGCGCGAGCTTGTCCACCACGGGCCACAGGGCGAGGTTGAGTGACGGCATCACGTCGGTGGACTTGCCCGAGAGCGACGTGTTCTGGCTGAAGGCGGCGATGGCGAGGCCGGCGGCTGCAGTCGGGTTGGCCGGATCGAAGCTCGCGGTCTTGCGCACCGACCGGAAGGTCATGTAGCCGGTGCCCGCTACCTCCGTCTGCACCACGCGCACGCCGAAGTTGCCGGCCAGCTCCATGCCGAAGGGCAGGGACCAGTTCGTGAACGGCACGCGGTCCATCTCGAAGTCCGTCATCAGGTAGGCCGCCTTGGACTTCTCGCTGAACTGGGTCACCGGCATGTCGTAGACCTTGCCGTCGCTGGCCGTGCAGCTGCGGAAGCAGTCCAGGCGGACCGGGACGCCGGCCAGCTGGAACAGCTTGTCGATGTCGATCTGGTTCCAGCCGTTGATCAGAGTGGGCGGGCGGTCCTTGGAGCCGGCGTAGAACTGTCCGGCTGGCACGATCGTCATCGTCTGGCGGACCAGCTCCTCGTACTGGGCGCGGCTGAGCGTGGTGGTGCCCGCCGCCACGCCGCCGATGCCGGTGTTGAGCTGGTTGTTGGGCACGTAGCCGTTGGCGGCGCAGGGCTGGCCGCCCGCGGCCAGCGAACCTGTCGTGTTCTCGCAGCCAATCACGTTCCAGCGCGTGTTCACCTGCGGCATGTAGACGCCGGGCACGAAGCCGGCCTGGCCGTAGGTGCCGACCGGCTCCTTGATGGTGCCGCCTGCACCGGCCCAGAAGTTGCCGCTGGTGTTGCGGTAGTTCAGGCCGCCCTTGATGGCGGTCAGGAAAGGGATCTTGTCGACCACGTTGTAGGTCAGATCGACCTTGCCGGTCTTCTCGCTGCTGTCGGTGTCGAAGGAGCGGATGACCTGCAGCAGCGTGTTGTTGGTGTACTGCGCGCGCTGGGCGGCCGTGTAGGCCGGCACCGAGACCGGGTTGACGGCGGACGCCGGGAAGGCCGCGGCCGCGACGGCCGGGTTCAGCGTGGCGTAGGCGGGGAAGTTGAGCTGGTCGTTGGTGCTGCCGTTCGGCAGCGTGAAGGCCCACAGGCCATTGGGCTGCAGCGCGTAGTTGCCGACGCCGTAGTTGTAGCTGAACGAGGCACGGCGGTCGTAGCGCGTCGCCGTCGACTTGGTCGTGCCGCCCAGGAACTGCACGCTCAGGCGGCCGTCACGGTACTCGC
This sequence comes from Burkholderiales bacterium, assembly GCA_016195825.1. Lineage (GTDB taxonomy): Bacteria > Pseudomonadota > Gammaproteobacteria > Burkholderiales > Burkholderiaceae_C > Pelomonas. Next base: position 17,920 of record JACPYV010000183.1, read on the forward strand.
CGCCGCCCACCAGCGTTTTGGTGTCGGTGTCGATGGAGCTGAAGATGGTGTCCGTGCCGTAGAAGCCGTTGTCCGTCGAGTAGCTGACCACGTGGTGCGACGCGTCGACTTTGTAGCCGGGCAGGATGTTGGTCGTGGCGCCGAGGACCAGCGGCACCGTCACGCCGTTGTTGGGCGTAGCGCTGGGTGTGGAATAGGTGCCGGTGAGCAGGCTGCCCGAGACGCCGGCGGGCAGCGTGCGGATGCGGGTCGCCAGGTTGTCGGTGAAGCTGGCATTGAAGGTCGGCGAGCTGCCCACACCCAGAAAGCCCACGATGTCGTCGACGTGGCGGGTGTTGGCGCTGAGCTTGGTGTAGACCGTCAGCTTGTCGTTGACCTTGAAGTCCAGCCGGACGTCGCCGCCCGTGCGCCTGTCATCCTGGCTCTTGAAGTTGAAGCGGAAGCCCGCCGTCTGCGAGGGTGTGTAGTCGTTCCACTGGTTCAGGCAGCTCAGTTGCTCCAGATTGCGCTGGTTGACCGCTGCGTTGACCGTTGCATTGCGGGTGCCCGGCACGATCGCTGCAATCTGGGTCGCGGTCAGGTTGGGGAAGGCTGTGAAGCAGTCCGCCTTGGTCTGGGCCGCCGCCGACTTGGTCAAGACATCCAGCGGCGTTGCCGCATTGAAGAAGCCGCCGGCCGTCAGCGGTGACGCCAGCAGCGTGGCCGTGGCCGCCGGGTCCGTTTTGGACAGCGTGGCCGGGTTGAAGGTGAAGGTCTTCTCCGGCGAGTTGTCGAAGTCCCCCAGCCGCACCAGGCCTTGCTGGTTGTTGCTGCCGCCCTGGGTGACGCCGTGCTGCTCGTTTTGGTAGCGCGACTTGTTCAGGTTGATGATGATGCCCAGCCGGTTGTCCAGGAACTTGTCGGCCAGCACCAGGTTGTAGTTGGGCGTGGTCTTCTTGTTCAAGTCGCTCTGCGTGCCCGCGGCGCGCAGCGAGTAGTAGGGCTTGTCGAAGTCCAGGCCGGTGCGGGTCTGGATGATGATGCCGCCGCCCAGCGAGCCTTCGGTCATCGCGGCCGTGGAGCCCTTGATGATGTCCACGCTCTTGATGAGGTCCGACGACAGCTCGCGGAACTCGGTGCCGCGGCCGTCGCCACCGCCCAGCAGGTCGGTGCCGGCGCCGGAGCGCACGCCCATGCCGTCTAGCTCGACACGGGTCAGTTCCGGGCCGTTACCGCGGATGGACACGTTCACGCCCTCGCCGAAGTCGCCGCGGTCCAGCGCCACACCGGCGATGCGGGAGATGGCCTCGCCGATGTTGCGGTCCGGGAAGGCGCCCACGTCCTCCGCCACGATGGAGTCCTGCGCCGTGGCCGCGTGCTTCTTGCGATTGATGCTGGACTGCTGCGACTGGCGCGTGCCCACGACCAGCACCGTCTCCAACTCGTTGACCGGCGCCTTGGGTTTGGCCTCGGCCGGCTTGGCCGCAGCGACGGGCGCCTGCTCGGCGTTGCTCTGCTGGGCCAAGGCGGCTTCGTGCGCCAGTAGGGCGACGGCCAGGGAAACGGCGGTGGCGATGCGGTCATGCCGCAGCAGGGTTGGGCTGGTCTGGGTCACAAGGGTCTCCGCGAGCCGGGCTCTACCCGGCCATCGTTGTTTGAAGGGACTGAGGCCCTGACAGCGACCCGTCCTGCGGCAGGCAGGGCGGCTCGTCTGTGCGGCGGAGGGCTCGTCAGGTCTCTCCATCGCGGGCTGCGGGGCGGACCTTAAACAGCGAGTTACAAGCGGAGAAATACGTTTTGGCCGTTTTGCTATCCCGGAAATGAATACCAGGGCCAGAAACAATGGTTAACCCGGGGAAGCGAACAGAAACACTCAATCCCGTGATCGGGCTCGGGCCGTCACCAGCCCAGAGACAACGGTGTCAGGGCTTGACCCGCGACACCCGCTGCACGGCCGGTGTGCGGCGCAGCACGCGCAGCACGTCGGCCAGATGTAGCCGGTCGCGCACGGCGATGAGCAGGCTCATCTCCGCCGTCTCGCGCAACGGTGCGTCGTCGCCCATCGCGATGTGGGTGATGTCGGCCTCGGCCTGGGCCACCGCCTGGGCCACCTGGGCCAGCACGCCTTTGCCGTTCTGCAGCAGCAGCGTGATGCCGGCCTCGAAGCTGCGCTTGAGTTCCTCAGCCCATTCGACCTGGATCCAGTGCTCGCTGTCGCGCTGGAAGAGGCGCCGGCCCACCGCGCACTCGCAGGTGTGCACGACCAGTCCCTCGCCGCGACCGAGGTAGCCACGCACCTCGTCGCCCGGGATGGGGCGGCAGCAACTGGCCAGCTGCACCGAGGCGCCCTCGCTGCCGTCGATGGTGACACTGCCCTGGTCCGGCGGCGCCTCGCCGAAGCGGCCCAGCGTCAGCGCCAGTGCGTCGGGCTTCTGGCCTTGCTCGGCCATCAGTCGGGCCAGCCGCTTGGCGATGATGGCGGCGATCTTGCGGCCGGCGCCGATGTCGATGAGCAACTGCTCGGTGCCCGAGCTGCCGGCCCAGGCCGCCAGCTCGTGCCAGATCTTTGCTGCCGGGTCGTCCACTTCCAGGCTGGGCAGACCCAGGCCCTCGACGCGCATCGCCTGGGCCAGCATCTTCTCGCCCAGCTCGCGCGACTCCTCTTGCTCCAAGTCCTTCAGGTAGTGGCGGATCTTGGAGCGCGCGCGGCCGGTGCGCACGAAGCTCAGCCAGGCCGGGGTGGGGCTGGCGCCGGGGGCGGTGATGACCTCGACGATGTCGCCGCTGCGCAGCTCGGCGCGCAGCGGCACGGCCTCGCCGTTGACCTGGGCGGCCACGCAGTGGTCGCCGACGTCGGAGTGGATGGCGTAGGCGAAGTCCACCGGCGTCGCGCCCTTGGGCAGGGCCATGATGCGGGACTTGGGCGTGAAGACGTAGATCGCGTCCGGGAAGAGGTCGATCTTGACGTGCTCCAGGAACTCGTTGGCGTCGCGCGTCTCATCCTGGATGTCGATCAGGCTTTGCAGCCAGCGGGCATTGGCCTGCTGCGCGACCAGCGCCGACGCCTGCTTGCCGCGGTTCTTGTAGATCCAGTGCGCCGCCACGCCCTGCTCGGCGATCTGGTGCATGCCTTCGGTGCGCAGCTGGAACTCCAACGGCGTGGCCAGCGGGCCCATCAGCGTCGTGTGGAGCGATTGGTAGCCGTTGTCCTTGGGCGTGGCGATGTAGTCCTTGAAGCGGCCCGCTTGCGGCTTGTAGAGATGGTGCAGCACGCCCAGGGCCGTGTAGCACTGCAGCGGCTCCTCGGTCAGGATGCGGAAGCCGAAAATGTCGCTGACCTGGGCGAAGGACAGGCCGCCTTTCTCGCGCATCTTCTTGTAGATCGAATAGACCGTCTTCTCGCGCCCCTGCACCTCCACGCGCAGGCTGGCCTTGGCGAACGCGGCGCGGATCTCGCCCTCGATACGCGACACCAGGTCGCGCCGGTTGCCGCGCGCCTTGCCCACGGCCTTGGACAGCGCGGCGTAGCGCCAGGGGTGGAAGTACTGAAAGGACAGGTCCTGCAGCTCGCGGAAGGTCTGGTTCAGGCCCAACCGGTGGGCGATCGGCGCGTAGATGTCGAAGGTCTCGCGGGCGATGCGGCGCGACTTGTGGGGCGCCATCGCACCCATGGTGCGCATGTTGTGCAGCCGGTCGGCCAGCTTGATGAGGATGACGCGCAGGTCGCGCGCCATCGCCAGCAGCATCTTGCGGAAGGACTCGGCCTGCGACTCCTCCTTGGTGGAGAACTGCAGCTTGTCCAGCTTGGTCAAGCCGTCGACAAGGTCGGCCGTCGTCGCGTCGAACTTCTCGATCAGCTCGGTCTTGGAGACGCCGCAGTCCTCGACCACGTCGTGCATCAGCGCGGCCATCAGCGCCTGCGCGTCCAGCCGCCACTCGGCGCAGATGCCGGCCACGGCGATGGGGTGGGTGATGTACGGCTCGCCGGTAGCGCGCTTCTGGCCCAGGTGGGCCTCGTCGGCAAAGCGGTAGGCCTCGCGCACGCGCTTGACCTCGGCCTTGCTGAGATAGCCCAGCTTGGGTAGCAGGGCGTCGAAGGAAGCCGCTTCCGCCGCAGTCGGGGGCGCCGGCTGGCGCAATCCAGGCAGCGTGAACCAGGCAGTGAGGGAGCGTTGGGCCATGTCGTCGAATTTATACGAAGCCCAAAAGACGACGGGCGTCCAAGGACGCCCGTTTCATGTTCAGCAGAGCTGCCTGAACTTAAACCGGCACCTTGCGCAGCATCTCGATGCCGACTTCGCCAGCGGCGATTTCGCGCAGCGCAGTCACGCCGGGCTTGTTCTTGCTCTCGATGCGGGGGCTGTGGCCCTGGCTCAGCATGCGGGCGCGGTAGGTCGCGGCCAGCACCAGCTGGAAGCGGTTCGGGATCTTGGTCAGGCAGTCTTCAACGGTAATGCGGGCCATGGTGTTCCTAGGGTTTGCGGCGATCAGGGCAGATCGAGCGCTTGAAAGACCGCCGAGCGGTTCCGGCGCTGAGCCACGTATTTTAGCCTTTGTGCGTGGACGATGGATTTCAGGTCGAAAACGGCCGTGTCGAACACCGCATTCACGACGACAAAATCGAAGTTCTGCGCCTGCGCTACCTCCAGCCGCGCATTGGCCATGCGCTGGGCGATGACCTCGGGTGCCGTGTCGCCGCGGCGGTTCAGGCGCTGGTGCAGTTCCTCCCAGCTCGGCGGCAGGATAAAGATCAGTACCGCATAAGGAAAGAGCTGCTTGATCTGCAGCGCGCCCTGAAAGTCGATCTCCAGCACGACGTCCTCGCCGTGTTGCATGCGGGCCTCGATCGCGGCGCGCGAGGTGCCATAGAGGTTGCCGTGCACCTCGGCCCATTCGAAGAAATCGCCGCGCTGCGCCATGGCACGGAATTCGTCCGGCGAGACGAACCAGTATTCGCGGCCGTGCTGCTCCTGGCCGCGGGGCGCGCGCGAAGTGTGCGAAATGGAGACGGCCAGCTTGGCGTCCAACTCAAGCAGTGCCTTGACCAGGCTGGATTTGCCTGCGCCACTGGGCGCTGCGACGACGAAGAGATTGCCAGGGTATTCCATGTGCAAGACTTATTCGATGTTCTGGACCTGCTCGCGCATCTGCTCGATGGCGACCTTCATTTCGACGGAGATATTGGTCAGCTCCAGTGCGGCGGACTTGGAGCCCAACGTGTTGGCCTCGCGGTGCAGTTCCTGGATCAGGAAATCCAGGCGCTTGCCCAACTCGCCACCCTTTTTCAATAGGCGGGTCAGCTCCTCCAGGTGAGCGCGCAGCCGGGCCAGTTCCTCCGCCACGTCGATGCGGATCGCGAACGCCGCCGCCTCGTTCAGTGCGCGTTCCTGCAGCGCCTCCTTGGGCACGCTGGAGGTCGCGCCCGTCGTGGCCAGGGCCTCCTGCCAGCGTTCCAGAAAGCGCTGCTGCTGGCGCGCTACGACCGCCGGCAGCAGCGGCTCGGCTTCGTCGGCCAGTTCGCGCAGCCGCTTGATGCGCTCGCTGAGGATGGCGACCAGCTTCTCGCCCTCGCGCTCGCGAGCCTCCACCAGGCCTTGCACGCAAGCCTGGGCCGCTTCCAACGTGGCAGCGTCCAGTTGGGCCGGCGCCTGGCCGCCGCTCTTACACCAGTTCAGCGCCTCGTGGACCGACAGCGGCGCAGCCTGGGGCAGCCAGGAGCGCACCTTGGCTTCCAGGTTGGCCAGGCGGTTGAGCTGCTCCGGCTGCGGCTGGGGCCAGCCGCCATCACCCTCGCGCTGGGCATTGATGCGGACTTCCACCTTGCCGCGCTTGACGCGCGCGGCCACCAGGTCGCGCAACTGCGGCTCCAGCCCGCGCATCTCCTCGGGCATGCGCATGGACAGGTCCAGGAACCGACCGTTGACGGAACGAATCTCAACGCTGACGGAAGCCGTAGATATCGTGCTGCCGTCCTCGGCTTTAGGGGGTTGCGCCAGGGAATTGGCGTACCCGGTCATGCTGTAGACTGGCATTTCGCACTCGCAAAACAGACTAAAACGCGATTATGTCCAAGCCGAAGCCGGCGCCCTTGCCTGCAGGCACGGTGGTTGGGGGTTACCAGATCATCAAGCGGCTCGCGGCGGGCGGTTTCGGGGTCGTCTACTTGGCGGAAGACCCGGATCACCACCTGGTCGCGCTGAAGGAATACCTGCCCTCATCGCTGGCCGAGCGTTCGCCGGGCGAACTGACGCCCCGCGTCAAGCCCGAGAAGCAGCCGCTGTACCGGCTGGGCCTGAAGAGCTTTTTCGAGGAAGGCCGCTCGCTCGCGCAGATCTCGAACCCCAGCGTCGTCTCGGTGTTGAACTTCCTGCGCGAGAACGAGACCGTCTACATGGTGATGAACTACCTGCAAGGGGATACCCTGCAGGACTTCATCGTCACCGCGCGCGACATGAAGCGCGACAAGGTATTCCGCGAGTCCACCATCCGCAGCCTCTTCGACGAGATCCTGCGCGGCCTGCGCATCGTCCACCAGCACAAGATGCTGCACCTGGACATCAAGCCGGCCAACATCTTCATCACCAACGACAACAAGGCCGTGCTGCTGGACTTCGGCGCCGCGCGTGAAGTGCTGAGCAAGGAAGGCAACTTCATCCGACCGATGTACACGCCGGGTTTCGCCGCGCCGGAGATGTACCGCCGCGACGGCTCGCTGGGCCCGTGGACCGACATCTACGCCATCGGCGCGTGCATCTACGCCTGCATGCAAGGCTATCCGCCCAACGACGCGCCGCAGCGTCTAGAGAAGGACCGCCTGTCCCTGAGCCTGTCGCGCCTGCGCAATGTCTATTCGGACAACCTGCTCGAAGTGACCGAGTGGTGCATGTCGCTGGACCCCTTGTCGCGCCCGCAGAGCGTGTTCGCGCTGCAAAAGGAGCTCGCCCGCGAGACCGAAAGGCGCTACACCAAGCTGTCGTTCAGTGAACGCCTCAAGCTGCAACTGGAAAATCTCAAATCCGGGGCAAAGGCATGAGCCGCCGCGCTCGCGTTCTTTCGCTGCCCCCTAAGGGAGCGCAAAACTCCCTTGGGGCAGCCCGGCAGGAGCTTTCGTGAGGTTCAGCGTCTTCCAAGTCAGTCGTCGCGGTGGCCGCGAGACCAATGAAGACCGCATGGGCTATTGCTTCACGCGGGAGGCCGGCCTGTTCGCGCTGGCCGACGGCATGGGCGGGCACCCGGAGGGCGAGGTTGCTGCCGAGATCGCGCTGCAAACGCTGGCAGCGCTGTTCCAGCAGGACGCCCGCCCGGTGCTCGACGACCCGCAGCGCTTCCTGCAGGAAACCATCGTCATCGCCCACCAGCAACTGCTGCGCTACGCGGCGAGCAAGGGCCTGACCGACACGCCGCGCACGACTGTCGTTGCCTGCATCCTGCAAGGCAACCAGGCCTGGTGGGCGCATTGCGGTGATTCACGGCTGTACCTCGTGCGTGGCGGCAAGCTGATCGCCCGCACGCGCGACCACTCCTACTCCGAGCTGCAGGAAGCCCTCGGCCGCGTCTCGCGCAATGGCGAGCCCTTCAACCGCAACGTGCTCTTCACCTGCCTGGGCAGCCCGGGCAAGCCCATGGTGGACTGCCAGGGCCCGTTGATCCTGGAGCCATCCGACCGCCTGCTGCTGTGCTCTGACGGCCTGTGGGGCACGGTCGAGGACGCCGAGATCGTCCAGCACCTGGCTGACCAGTCCATCGCCGAGGCGGCGCCCGAGCTCGTCGAGCAGGCGTTGCGCAGCGGCGGCGCACGCAGTGACAACGTCACCGTGCTGGCCGTCGAATGGGAAGGCGAGGGCGAGCCCAGCGGCGAGACCACGCAGAACCTCGGCAACTCCGGCTTCGCGTCGACCATCCAGGGTGCGCTGGATGTCGACCTCGTCGCCGGCATGGACGACGAGGAGATCGAGCGCTCGGTGCGCGAGATCAATGAAGCCATCCGCCAGTCAGGCCGCGGCGTGAATCGCCGCTAACTTTCCCTTTCCCTCATGACCAAGACCTTCACGCGCAGCGCAGGCCGCGCAGCCCATCAATTGCGCCCGGTGCGCATCACCCGCGGGTTCACCGTGCATGCCGAGGGCTCGGTGCTGATCGAGTTTGGTGACACGCGTGTGCTTTGCACCGCCTCGGTTGAGGAGCGCGTGCCGCCTCACAAGCGCGGCTCGGGCGAGGGCTGGGTGACGGCCGAGTACGGCATGCTGCCGCGCGCCACCCACACCCGTGGCGATCGCGAAGCCGCCCGCGGCAAGCAGAGCGGCCGCACGCAGGAGATCCAGCGGCTCATCGGTCGCTCGCTGCGCGCCGTGTTCGATCTGGCTGCCCTGGGAGAACGCACCATCACGCTGGACTGCGACGTGTTGCAGGCCGATGGCGGCACGCGCACGGCGGCCATCACCGGTGCGTTCGTCGCGGCGCAGGATGCTGTCAACAAGCTGCTGGCTGACGGCAAGCTGGCCCGCTCTCCCATCAAGGAAGCCGTGGCGGCCATCTCGGTGGGCATCGTCGACGGTGTGCCGCTGCTGGACCTCGAATACGTCGAAGACGCGGCCTGCGACACGGACATGAACGTCGTCATGACGGCATCAGGCGGCTTCGTCGAGCTGCAGGGCACGGCCGAAGGCGTCGTGTTCACGCGCCCTGAAATGAACGCGCTGCTGGACCTGGCCGACCAGGGCATCCGTGACCTGCTGGCCGCGCAACAGGCCGCGCGGAAGTCGTGAAGCTGGTTCTCGCCTCCAACAACGCGAAGAAACTCGCCGAGTTGCAGGCGCTGTTCACGCCACTGGGCATCGAACTGGTCACGCAAGGCAGTCTGGGTATCCCCGAGGCCGAGGAGCCCTTCGACAGCTTCGTCGAGAACGCGCTCACCAAGGCCCGTCATGCAGCCAGGCTGAGTGGCCTGCCGGCGCTGGCCGACGACTCAGGCCTGAGCGTCGAGGCGTTGGGCGGCGCACCCGGTGTGCGTTCGGCGCGGTACGCGCTGGATGCGGGGGGCGCGAAGAGCGACGCGGCCAACAACGAACGCCTACTGCGTGAGCTGTCCGATGAGGCCGATCGCCGTGGGCGTTTCGTCTGCGCGCTGGTGGCCGTGCGCAGCGCCGACGACCCCGAGCCGCTAATCGCCATGGGCCGCTGGGCCGGCGAAATCCTGACAGCCCCCAGCGGCGCGGGCGGTTTTGGCTACGACCCGCTGATGTTCATTCCCTCGGTGGGGCGTTCAGTGGCCGAGCTGAGTGCTGCCGAGAAGAACTCGATCAGCCACCGCGCGCTCGCCGCTGCCGATCTGATCGGGCAGTTCCGCGAGGTCTGGCGGCTCGGCTGACCACCATGGCTGAGTTGCTGCATCTGATGCGTCCGGGCACGCTGCAACTGCCCGCGCTGCCCCCGCTCGCCTTGTATGTGCACCTGCCCTGGTGCCTGCGCAAATGCCCGTACTGCGACTTCAACTCACACGAGATGAAGGCGGGTCTCACGCCCGACACCGCGGCGGCCTACCTTGCCGCGCTGCGCGCTTACCTGGAGGCCGCGCTGCCGCTGATCTGGGGCCGGCCGGTCGTCAGCATCTTCATCGGTGGCGGCACGCCCAGCCTGTTCAACCCGGAGCAGATCGCCGAGCTGATCTCGGACATCCGCGCCCGGCTGCCGCTGGAGCCGGGCTGCGAGATCACGCTGGAGGCCAACCCCGGCACTTTCGAGCGCGAGCGCTTCAAGGGATTTCGTGCCGCCGGCGTCACACGGCTGTCGGTGGGCGTGCAGAGCTTCGACGACGCGCAGTTGAAGGCGCTGGGTCGCGTGCACAGCGCGGATCAGGCGCGTGAGGCGCTGACGGAGGCGGCGGCCTCGTTCGAGACCTTCAATCTCGACCTGATGTACGCGCTGCCCGGCCAGACGCTGGACGATCTGTCGCGGGAGCTGGACGCGGCGCTGAGCTTCAAGCCGCCGCATCTGTCTATCTACCACCTGACCATCGAGCCCAACACGGTGTTCGCGACGCGCACGCCCGCAGGCCTGCCCGACCCCGACCTGGCCAGCGACATGCTGGACCTGATCACCGCGCGCACCGGCGTGGGCGGGCTGGCGCGCTACGAGGTCTCCGCCTACGCCCGCGATGGCCATCGTTGCGCGCACAACCTGAACTACTGGCAGTTCGGTGACTACCTCGGCATTGGTGCAGGCGCGCACAGCAAGCTGAGCTTTCCCAACCGCGTGCTGCGCCAGGTGCGCTGGCGCGAGCCGGCGGCCTTCATGGCACAGGCCAACAAGGTCAGCAACGAGCAGGAGGTGGCGCGCAAGGAGCTGCCGTTCGAGTTCATGCTGAACGCACTGCGGTTAAAGGAGGGCGTCACGATGACGCAGTTCCTGGAGCGCACGGGGCTCCCGGTGTCTGCGATCGCCAAAGGCCTGGAGACCGCCCGCAGCCGCGGCCTGCTGACCACCGACCCGGCGCGCATCCAGCCAACCGAGCGAGGCTTCGACTTCCTCAGCGATCTGCAGCAGCTGTTTCTCTGAGCTTGCGCCATCGCGCCAGCAGCAGGACGCCGATCAGCAGCAGCGACCCGGTGGCTGGCTCGGGCACCGGCGCCAGTGCATGCAGGTAGTCGGCGCCACTCGCTGATTCGACGCGGAAGGCCGTCGGAACGAGGCTGGATGCCGCTGGCCGCAGCGACGGGTACCGCGCATCGAGTTCCACGGACTGAATCCCGCCCCATTGCACCGACAGCGTCGCCCGGCCCGCGGCATGGCGCGGGAACACATAGGCCGGGTCGGCGACATCCAGCGCAGGTGGCGCCACCCGCACGTCGGCGCTGGCGCTCCCGAACGCCTGCAGCTCCAGAGGCTGGCCGAACACGAACGGCAGCACCACATCGAGCGTGAGCCAGCCGGGCGGGCTGGGGCCAATGTACGAGACCAGGTCGCCGCCGGTGACGGGGTTCCTGATGTCGTAGCCCAGGGCCTGCTGTCCGTCGAGCTGGTAGTGCAGGGCCTGGAAGGTGGGGCCCGCCACCCATTGCATGCCGCCACCTTCGGTCATGCGCTGCTGCCACAGGAAACTGTCCAGCCACACCTCCGTGCCCACCCAGGCGCGCTCGCGGGCTGCGCTGCCGATGGGCTGGCTGTCGAGCGCGCCGAAGGCATCACTGCGGATCTGCAAGCGCGCGTGGGCCAGGCCGTGCCTGTCGGCCATGCCTTCGGCGTTGATGCGCAGGATGTCGCCGAACGCGGCGCTGGCATCGGCCGTGGCGCTTGCCGTGGCGTGCCGCTGCAGGCTGCCCGGCGGCGGCGTCGACCAGACCGAGGCGCTGAGGCTGGCCTGCATCCAGCCTATGCCGTTGATGCTGTTCACTGACGCGAGGTTGGCGGGCTGTAGTGGATCCAACACGGCTGCCGTCAGAGGCGGATGCAGATCGGCCGTGGCCGACGATTGATAAAACCACGCGTCGTCGTCGTAGCAGCTCAGCGGGCACCGGTGGCCGGCAACGTCCACCGTGACCCAGGCCTCCTCGCGCAGCTGCGCGAAGAAGCCGCCGGGCAGCGCAGAGTGCGAGCCCGCATGCGCCGTCAGGATGACACCGCACAGCGCGGCGCCGGTGACGGGGCGCTTCCAGGTTCGCAGCGCGGAGCGAGCCCCTCTGAGGCTCAACCAAGCCAGGCCGGTCAGCAGCAGGGACAGCGTCGCCGGCTCGGGAATGGGGGCGTTGATCGCGTGGGCGTAGTCGGCGCCGGAAGCGGACAGGACCTGCCAGTCCGCAATCTCGTGGCCGGACGCGTCCTGCAGCGCGCTGATGCCGCCCCAGGTGACGGTGTGGCCCAGGGCGCCCACCGCATCGGCCCGGCGTGTCATCAGGTAGCTGGGGTCGCTGGGGGACAGGTCCGGCGGGCCCGCCTCGGCGTTGGCGCCGA
>JACPYV010000197.1 GCA_016195825.1 Burkholderiales bacterium
ATCGCCACGCGGTTTGCCCGCAGTTGCCCCAGCCAGCCAAGAAGAACAGGCCGCCTTGAGCGAGCAGGGTTTGTATCAGCCGCAGAATGAACACGACGCCTGTGGCGTTGGTTTTGTGGCGCATATCAAGGGCCAGAAGGCCCACAACATCGTCGCCCAGGGCCTGAAGATTCTTGAAAATCTGGACCATCGTGGTGCGGTTGGCGCCGACAAGCTGATGGGTGACGGCGCGGGCATCTTGATCCAGATTCCAGACGAGTTCTACCGCGTTGAGATGGCCGCCCAAGGCGTCACGCTGCCGCCACCCGGTGAGTATGGCGTGGGCATGATCTTCCTGCCCAAAGAGCACGCTTCGCGCCTGGCTTGTGAGCAAGAGTTGGCGCGCGCCGTCAAGGCCGAAGGCCAGGTGCTTTTGGGTTGGCGTGATGTGCCGGTCGACCGCGACATGCCCATGTCGCCCACCGTGCGCGAGAAAGAACCCGTCATCCGCCAGATCTTCATCGGCCGCGGCCAGGACGTCATCGTGCCCGACGCGCTGGAGCGCAAGCTCTACGTGATCCGCAAGACCGCCTCGGCGGCCATCCAGAAGCTCAAGCTCACCCACAGCCGCGAGTACTACGTGCCCAGCATGAGCTGCCGCACCGTCATCTACAAGGGCCTGCTGCTGGCCGACCAGGTGGGCAAGTACTACCTGGACCTGGCCGACGAGCGCGTCGTGTCCGCCATCGCGCTGGTCCACCAGCGCTTCTCCACCAACACCTTCCCCGAGTGGCCGCTGGCCCACCCCTACCGCATGGTCTGCCACAACGGCGAGATCAACACGGTCAAGGGCAACTTCAACTGGATGCGCGCCCGCGAAGGCGTCATGAAGTCCCCTGTGCTGGGCGACGACCTGAAGAAGCTCTATCCCATCAGCTTCGAGCACCAGTCCGACACGGCCACGTTCGACAACGCCATTGAGCTGCTGACCATGAGCGGCTACCCGCTGGCCCACGCAGCCATGATGATGATCCCGGAAGCCTGGGAGCAGCACGAGGGCATGGACGAGCGCCGCCGTGCCTTCTACGAGTACAACGCCGCCATGATGGAGCCTTGGGACGGCCCGGCCGCCATGGCCTTCACGGACGGCCGCCAGGTCTGCGCCGCGCTGGACCGCAACGGCTTGCGCCCGGCCCGCTACTGCATCACCGACGACGACCTGGTCGTGCTCGCGTCCGAGTCTGGCGTGCTGCCCATCCCCGAGAGCAAGATCGTCAAGAAGTGGCGTCTGCAGCCCGGCAAGATGTTCCTCATCGACCTGGAACAAGGCCGCATCGTCGATGACGAGGAGCTGAAGAACCAGTACGCCAACGCGCGCCCCTACCGGCAGTGGATCGAAAACGTCCGCGTCAAGCTCGACGACATCGCCGTGCCCGACGTCGCCGCGCCCGCCTTCCCGGCGGACCTGCTGGACCGTCAGCAAGCCTTCGGCACCACGCAGGAAGACCTGAAGTTCCTGCTCGCGCCCATGGCCGCCAACGGCGAAGAGGGCATCGGCTCCATGGGCAACGACTCGCCGCTGGCGGTGCTGTCGGGCAAGAACAAGCCGCTCTACAACTATTTCAAGCAGCTGTTCGCCCAGGTCACGAACCCGCCGATCGACCCGATCCGCGAAAACATCGTGATGTCGCTGAACAGCTTCATCGGCCCCAAGCCCAACCTGTTGGACATCAACGCGATCAACCCGCCGATGCGGCTGGAGGTCAGCCAGCCCATCCTGGACTTCGACGACATGGCGCGCCTGCGCGGCATCGAGGCACCCACCAACGGCAAGTTCAAGCCCTGCGAGCTGGACATCACCTACCCGCGCGACTGGGGCCGTGCCGGTGTCGAGGCGCAGCTGGCCTCGCTGTGCGCATCGGCTGTCGATGCGCTGAAGACCGGTCACAACATCCTCATCATCACGGACCGCTACCTCGGTGCGGACCGCGTGGCCATCCCCGCGCTGCTGGCGCTGTCCGCCGTCCACCATCATTTGGTGCGTGAAGGCCTGCGCACGACGGCCGGCCTGGTCGTCGAGACCGGCACCGCCCGTGAGGTGCATCACTTTGCTGTGCTGGCCGGCTATGGCGCCGAGGCTGTCCACCCCTACCTGGCCCTCGAAACGATGGAGGCGATGAAGGACGAGCTGCCGCACAAGCTGACCGCTGAAGCTGCCCGCTACAACTACATCAAGGCCGTGGGCAAGGGTCTGTCCAAGATCATGTCCAAGATGGGCATCTCGACCTACATGTCCTACTGCGGCGCGCAGATCTTCGAGGCCATCGGCCTGAAGGCGGACTTCGTCGAGAAGTACTTCCGTGGCACGCCCACGCAGGTTGGCGGCATCGGTGTGTTCGAGGTGGCCGAGGAAGCCATCCGCATGCACGAGGCCGCCTTCGGCGACGACCCGCTGCTGGACAGCATGCTGGACGCGGGTGGCGAGTACGCGTGGCGCACCCGTGGCGAAGAGCACATGTGGACGCCGGACGCCATCGCCAAGCTGCAGCACAGCGCGCGCAGCGGCAAGTTCGAGACCTACAAGGAATACGCCCAGCTCATCAACGACCAGAGCAAGCGCCACATGACGCTGCGCGGCCTGTTCGAGTTCAAGTTCGACCCGACCAAGGCCGTGCCGCTGGACGAGGTCGAGCCGGCCAGCGAGATCGTCAAGCGCTTCGCCACCGGCGCGATGTCGCTGGGCTCCATCTCCACCGAGGCCCACGCCACGCTGGCAGTCGCGATGAACCGCATCGGCGGCAAGAGCAACACCGGCGAGGGTGGTGAAGACCCGGCCCGCTACCGCAACGAGCTCAAGGGCATCAAGATCGTCGGCGGCAGCAAGATCGGCGACGTGCTGGGCCACAAGATCATGGAGGCCGACTACGAGCTGCAGGAAGGCGACTCGCTGCGCTCCAAGATCAAGCAGGTCGCGTCGGGCCGCTTCGGCGTCACGACCGAGTACCTGGTCAGCGCCGACCAGATCCAGATCAAGATGGCCCAGGGCGCCAAGCCCGGCGAGGGCGGCCAACTGCCTGGCGGTAAGGTGTCCGAGTACATCGGCATGCTGCGCCACTCGGTGCCTGGCGTCGGCCTCATCAGCCCGCCGCCGCACCACGACATCTACTCCATCGAGGACCTGGCCCAGCTCATCCACGATTTGAAGAACGTCAACCCCAAGGCGGACGTGTCGGTCAAGCTGGTGTCCGAAGTGGGTGTGGGCACGGTGGCGACTGGCGTGGCCAAGGCCAAGGCCGACCACATCGTCATCGCCGGCCATGACGGCGGCACGGGCGCCTCGCCCTGGTCGTCCATCAAGCACTGCGGCACGCCGTGGGAGCTGGGCCTGGCCGAGGCGCAGCAGACGCTGGTGCTGAACCGCCTGCGCGGCCGCGTGCGCGTGCAGGCCGACGGCCAGATGAAGACCGGCCGCGACGTGGTCATCGGCGCGCTGCTGGGTGCCGACGAGTTCGGCTTCGCGACCGCGCCGCTGGTGGCCGAGGGCTGCATCATGATGCGCAAGTGCCACCTCAACACCTGCCCGGTGGGCGTGGCCACGCAGGACCCGGTGCTGCGCAAGAAGTTCACCGGCCGCCCTGAGCACGTCGTCAATTACTTCTTCTTCGTCGCCGAGGAAGCGCGCCAGATCATGGCGCAGCTGGGCGTGCGCAAGTTCGAGGACCTGATCGGCCACAGCGACTGGCTGGACACCCGCAAGGCCATCTCGCACTGGAAGGCCAAGGGCCTGGAATTCGCGCGCATCTTCCACCGTCCGGTCGTGCCGGCCGACGTGGCGCGCATCCACAACGACGTGCAAGACCACGGCCTTGCCCGTGCGCTGGACGTCAAGCTGATCGAGAAGTGCCTGCCTGCGTTCGAGCGCGGCGAGAAGGTGCAGTTCATGCAGGAAGTGACCAACGTGCGCCGCACGGTGGGCGCCATGCTGTCCGGCGAGCTGATCCGCCGCCGCCCCGAAGGCCTGCCCGACCAGACCGTGCACATCCAGATGGAAGGTACCGGTGGCCAGAGCTTCGGCGCTTTCTTGGCGCAGGGCATCACCTTCTACCTGATCGGTGACGCCAACGACTACACCGGCAAGGGCCTGTCCGGCGGCCGCGTCGTCGTGCGCCCCAGCATCGACTTCCGCGGTGACGCCACGAAGAACATCATCGTCGGCAACACCGTGCTGTACGGCGCGACGCGAGGCGAGGCCTTCTTCCGCGGCGTGGCGGGTGAGCGATTCGCGGTGCGCCTGTCGGGTGCCACGGCGGTGGTCGAAGGCACGGGCGACCATGGCTGCGAGTACATGACCGGTGGCACCGTCGCCGTGCTGGGCAAGACCGGCCGCAACTTCGCAGCCGGCATGAGCGGCGGCATCGCCTACGTCTACGACGAGGACGGCCACTTCGCCAAGCGCTGCAACACCAGCATGGTGTCGTTGGAGAAGCTGATGACCGCGCAGGAGCAGGAGGCGCAAGTCGACAAGGCCATCTGGCACCGCACCAAGGGCGTGGACGGCGTGGACCGCGAGGCGCAGACCGACGAGGCCATCCTGCGCAAGATGCTGGAGGACCACCACCGTTGGACCGGCAGCCAGCGTGCGCGCGACATCCTCGACCACTGGGCCGAGGCGCGCACCAAGTTCATCAAGGTGTTCCCGAACGAATACCGCCGTGCGCTGGGCGAGCTCAACGCCGCCAAGGAAGCTGCCACCACCATTGCTCAGGCCAAGCAGGCCGAGCCCGCCAAGGTCTAAGGAGAAAGCTCGTGGGAAAAGTCACCGGCTTCATGGAGTACGAGCGTCTGGAAGAGGGCTATGAGCCCGCACCCGCTCGCGTCAAGAACTACAAGGAATTCGTCATCGGCCTGAACGTCGAGCAGGCGAAGGTCCAGGGCGCGCGCTGCATGGACTGCGGCACGCCGTTCTGCAACAGCGGCTGCCCGGTCAACAACGTCATTCCGGACTTCAACGACCTGGTCTACAAGGGCCGGCCGGAGGACTGGAAGAACGCGATCACCGTGCTGCACAGCACCAACAACTTCCCCGAGTTCACCGGCCGCATCTGCCCCGCGCCCTGCGAGGCCGCCTGCACACTGAACGTCAATGACGATGCGGTGGGCATCAAGTCCATCGAGCACGCCATCATCGACCGCGCCTGTGCGGAGGGCTGGGTCACGGCGCAGCCGGCCAAGACCCGAACGGGCAAGAAGGTGGCCGTCGTCGGCGCCGGCCCGGCCGGCCTGGCTGCAGCCCAGCAGCTGGCCCGCGTGGGCCACAGCGTCACGGTGTTCGAGAAGAACGACCGCGTCGGCGGCCTGCTGCGCTACGGCATCCCCGACTTCAAGATGGAGAAGTCGCACATCGACCGCCGCGTCGAGCAGATGAAGGCCGAGGGCGTTGAGTTCCGCACCGGCGTGCTGATCGGTGCGCTGCCTGAGGGTTCCAAGGTCACCAACTGGGCCAAGGAAACGATCAGCGCCGACGAGCTGAAGAGCCAGTTCGACGCCATCGTGCTGACCGGTGGTGCCGAGCAGTCGCGCGACCTGCCCGTGCCCGGCCGCGACCTGGCCGGCGTGCACTTCGCGATGGAGTTCCTGCCGCAGCAGAACAAGGTCAACGCGGGCGACAAGCTCAAGGGCCAGCTGCGCGCCGATGGCAAGCACGTCATCGTCATCGGCGGCGGCGACACCGGCTCCGACTGCGTCGGCACCAGCAACCGCCATGGCGCCAAGAGCGTCGTGCAGTTCGAGCTGATGCCCCAGCCGCCTGAAGTGGAAGACCGGCCGCTGACCTGGCCCTACTGGCCGATCAAGCTGCGCACCTCGTCCAGCCACGAAGAGGGCTGCGAGCGCGAGTTCGCGATCGCCACCAAGGAATTCATCGGCGAGAAGGGCAAGCTGACCGGCGTCAAGACCGTGCGCCTGCAGTGGCAGGGCGGCAAGATGACCGAGGTCGAGGGCAGCGAGCAGGTCCTCAAGGCCGACATGGCCTTCCTGGCCATGGGTTTCGTGTCCCCGGTCGCGACGATCCTGGAAGCCTTCGGCGTCGACAAGGATGCGCGCGGCAACGGCAAGGCCTCGACCGAAGGTGCCAACGCCTACAAGACCAACGTCGACAAGGTCTTCGCCGCTGGCGACATGCGCCGCGGCCAGAGCCTGGTCGTGTGGGCCATTCGCGAGGGTCGCCAGGCGGCTCGCGCGGTGGACGAATACCTGATGGGCGCGACGACGCTGCCGCGCTGACGCGTCAACGCGTCAACGCGGCGCCGCGGCGAGTTCAATCTCGCGCGGCGCCAATGGCATTGCGCCCGCAAGGCAGCGGCTCGCATCACGCGCTGCGCCGGGCAGCCAGGCCAGCCGCGGTGCGGTGGCCTCGGGCGCGAAGCGCACCAGCAGGCAGTAGGTTCGCGGCGCGGCGTCGCTGCCGAAGCGCGCCTGCCGCAATGCGTATTCCGCGACCTTCTGGAACGCGGCCGGTGCGTTGGTGCCCGGCAGGGCGGCGCTGCTGACGGTCTCCGGTTGGCCCTCGGCGCTCACCTGCACGAAGGCCAGCAACTGCACGCCGCCAGGTGGCAGCGGCGCATCGGGGAATCCGAGATCGGGCGGGCCGCCGTCAAAGTTTGGCTGGCCTGAGTCGGCAGGCGCTGGCGGCTCGGGCGCTGCGGTGTGCGCGGCCGCATCAGGCTGCACAGCGGGCTCGGGCACCTGGGGTGCCGCAAGCGGCGTCGGGTCCGGCCCCGGCCCAGGCTCGGTCTGCAACCGAACGTCCAGCGCCGGCGCTGCAGTCGGCGCCGCGGCCGCCCTCTGGCCGTGGCCCGGGACGGGCGGCCCCAACAGCAGTGCCGCGTGGGCGGCCAGCGCCAGCACGGCGCAGACCGCCACGGGCCGGGCCGGGCTCATGGGATCACTGCTGCAGCAGGTCGCGCCAGGAGACGCGGCGAGTGCCTGCACTTTGCTGCTGCGTCGGCGGATCTCCATCGCTGATGCCGCCCTTGGAAAGAACGACGGTGCCGTGCAGCCTGCCATTGACGAGTCGACTGACCGTCATGCGTGTGGCCGTCGCGTCTCCCACGTAGACGCTGGTCACGCCCTTGGTGTCCACGGGTGCGCCAGTCCGGTAGTCGAAATAGTTGATCCAGCTGCTGCCGTCCGCCGTGCAGATGTTGCCGGCATCGACCACGTTGGAGGTCACGATCAGCGTGCCGAGGATGAGCTGCGGGTCGGTGTTGACGCGTTCACGGCTCTGCGGCAAGTCGACAAACCAGCCGCCGTTCACGGCGAGGTTCACGGCCTTGGGCGCATTGTTGGTGCGGATCACCTGGCCAGCGCGGCAGGTGCTCAGGCCCGAGGGGCAGACGCCGGCGGTCAGCGTCTGCTCGACGAAGCTGTTGCCCCCATTGCGCGGGTTGCCGATATCGGTCGTGTCCAGGCTGTCCTTGATGCCGTAGATGCTCTGCGAGCTGGTGTCGCTCAGGTCGGTCTGGCCAAGGTATCGCCCGGTGCCGACGAAGACCATCGCATAGGTGCCCACCAGGCCGAGCTCCGGGCGCGACGTGACGGGCTGGGGCACGCCGGTCTTGGAGCGCAGCGTGGCGATGCGCTGGGCGTCATAGCCTGCAGCACCCAGCACGTTGTTGATGTCGAAGCGCCAGACGTTGCCCAGGTTGTCGCCGGCATAGACGCGCTGCTTGGTGTTGTCGTTTTCGCCGTCGTCGACCCATGCCGTGATGTGAGCCAGACCCGCCGGGGTGGTGGTGTCACCGGCGTTGGTCGAAATGCTGCGAATGAGCGTGCCCGTGGCAGCGTCCACGACGTAGAGGCGACCGATGCCGTCACCGGGCGACACGTTGTTGTAGCCGGAACCGAACATGACCACCCAGGTGCCGTCCTTGAGCTTGCCGATCTCCGGCTTGCCAAAGGTCAGGCCGAGGTTGTTGTCGGTGAACTCCCACAGGCCCTTGGGCGAGCCCGGGTCCGTCACGTCGAGCGCGTAATAGCTGCGGCCACCCGCACCCAGGCCGCCGACCAGGATGGTGCGCCATTGGCCGTTGATGTAGACGTCTCGGGCGATGGGTGACCCGTCGACATAGTATTGGTGCTGGGTGGCGTACTGCTTGTCGGCCAGCTTGTAGAGCTTGGGCAGCACGGCCGTCGGCACAAAGGCCCAGGCCTCGGCGCCCGTCTGTGCGTTGAAGGCATGCAGCATGCCATCGTTGGCCGCGACATAGACCATGCCGGTGCGGTTCGCTGCAGTCGCCTTGAAGCTGTCGTAGCCTGCGTCAACGTAAGTCACCAGCGACTTGGAGACGAAGGCGGCTTCGGAGCTGACGATATCGCCCAGCACGTGCGCGCGCTGGCGGAAGTATTTGCCCGGATCGGTCAAATCGCCTTCGTTGCCGCGCTCCCCGCGCAGGAACTTCACCAACGGTTCGCCGGCTGCGATGAGCTGATCGGCCGCGCTCACGCAGTAGGGACCGAAGGTACAGAACTGGCTGAGTGCGCGGCCACTGGCCGTCACGTTGGCCAGGCCGAAGTAGGCCTTCTCGGTGGCGTTCAAGTTGTCCCAGGTGAAGGCCTTGAGCTTGGTGGTCGCCGTGCTGGAGAACACGTAGAGGGTGCGCGAGGTGTTGGCGTCGAGCAGGGCGCGCGCCGACCAGTTCGGCTCGTCGATGTTGATGGCACCGGTCTCGACGTTCATCTCCAGGCTGCGCACCTCGCCGGACCACTCCGACGAGATGAAGTTCGACACGAAGACCTTGTTGTCGCCGGTCGCGACGTTGGGGTTGCTCACCGAGGCAGCGGCAGCGGCGCCGGTCTGGCCGTCCAGCGCCTTGATGGCACTGGACAGGCCGGTGTAGAGCGAGGTGGGATTGGAGGCGCTGAAGTAAGTGCCCCCCCCGTTGACGGCGGCGTGCCACAGGTCGTCGACGGTGGTCAACGTGTTGCTGACCGGCGCCGGCCAGTTGCAACTGCCGCTGGTCTGCCAGCTGCAGACGCCGGCAGATGCATTGGGCGTCACGCCTTCCCGGACGGAATAGAAGTCACCGCTGACATCGGTGAGGTAGCTGGGCGAGAACTGCATGAAGCCCGAAGCACCCAGCCCGAGGGTGAAGGTCTTCATGCTCTGCTGCTCGTCCGGCTTCACCGCCGTGTTGGTGCTGTTGCCGCAGACATCCGCGCCGGTGGTGCTGCCGCTGAGGCAGGCCGCGCTGCCGGTGACGCCGGTGCGCAGGTCGGTGTTGGCGTAGTAGGCCGCCACGTCCGCCAGCGTGTTCGAGGTGGGCGTGCCGTCGTACTTCGGACGGTCCAGCGCCCCGTCCTGATCACCGATCTCGGTGCCGTCCAGCTTGGTCGGCGTCGCCGTCTCGTTCCAGAAACCGTCGGTGGACAGGATGGTGAAGTTGCGCTGGCAGGAATACTGCATCGGATCCTTCACGGTCGATCCGTTCAGCGTCGCGTTGTTGAGCTTGCCGGCGTACAGCTTGCCGGCGGTCGACAGCGCGCTGCGCAGCGGCGTCGAGTTGTTCGGCTTGGCCGCAACGAGCTTGGCAAACCAGTTGGTCTTCTGTGCGTAGCCGGTGGACACCACATCCTCGAAGGTGTCGAGGTTCAGATAGTCCTTGCTGGTGTTGTTGTTGATGCTCATGTAGCCCACGCGGCGGTTGTTGCCGATGGCGCCGAATGCCAGGCCCGCGGAGGACTTCATCGACTGCATGCGCGTGTGGTAATACGTCCACCAGTTCGCGAAGTTCGTCATCTCCTCGTCGTAGGTGCAGACGCCAGCCGTCGTCGTGCAGTCAACACGGGTCGACACCTTGGGATAGACCGTGCGCGATGGCACGATGTCGACTCGCTGGAACCTGCCACCGTAGGCGCCGGGCTGGGCGGTCACGGGGGCGGTGTAGTCGTTGGCGAAGTTGCCGATGGCCCCCGTGGGCGTGACCGTGCAGGTGGCGCCGGAGGCCTGGGTGAGCGTCACCGGCGTGCCGGCGATGTTGCCTGCCGACACGGGCGCCGTGATCGTGACCGACTTGCTGCTGGACACGGCGGTGTAGCCGGTGCCGGTCTTGAACTTGCCGACCACATAGCCGGCGATGGTGGTCGCGTTGTTGCTCAGCGCGGTCGCGCCGGTCAGCATCTCCACGCCGTTGATCTTCAGCGAGCCCACGCCGGTGGTCTTGCTGCCGGTGCAACTGGCGACGCCGAGGGTGAAGGTCAGCGTCGAGCCGTGGCCCGGGGAGCTGGCGACGCCAGCGGTGAAGAACTTGGTCGGGTAGCGGGCGTAGGTGAAGGTGCTGTTGCGAGCCGCCTGGCAGGCCGCAACCGCAGGACTGGAGGCCCGGGAGTCCGCGTCCGTCTTGCACCAGCGCAGCGGTGCCGGGATGGTGTAGGCGCCGCCCGCCGTGGCCTGGCAGTCGCGCAGGTTGACGTTGTTGCAGTATTCGGCGGTGACGATGTTGTAGTAGTGGGGGCCGAAGTCGCGCAAGGCCGTCGTGGCGTTGTCAGGCGCGCCCGTGGCGGCCAGGCCGGAGCCTGTGGCCTGCACGGCATGGAACTTCACATAGTCCTTGCCGCCGACGGTGCCCGGCAGCACGTAGTTGTCGTTGCGCAGGCAGTCGGTGTAGTTCGTGTCCGTGCACCATTCGGTGTCGGGGTACTGGGTCGTCAGGTCGATGCTGCCGGTGTTCTGGATGTTGTAGGCGTCGTTCTTGACCAGGGTCCATCCGGTGGTGGCGGTGCGCGTCTGGCTGCCCCAATAGCTGTTGTCGGCCTTGATCGGGGGCTTGTAGTAGACGGTGGGGTCGTAGGCCAGGCCGTTGAAGCTGGACGCGAGGAACGGAGGCTGGCCACGCATGGAGCCGAAGGGCGCTGCGCCCGTCCAGCATGCGGCGGAGCTGTTGCCGCCGATGCAGCAGGTGTTGCCGAAGCTGCCGCTGTTGACCGGCGTTGCGCCGGTGCTGCGGCACAAGGCGGGGTCCGGGCTGCCATCGCCGTTGATGTGATCGGGCAGAAAGTCGAAGTTCATCGAACCCGAGTCGTCGATGATGAACAGCAGATTGGCCTTGACCGCGTCAGGCGAGGCGACGATCAGCGGTGACTGGGAGATGTCGGTGGCGGCGGCCAGGCTCAGCGAGCTGAGGCTGGCGGCCAACAGACCCAGACCCAGGGTGATGAGTTGGCGGGACAGACTGCAATTCATGATGACCTCGTCGTCAGGGGATCAGCCGCTCAGATCGCAGCTATGACCTGGATGAAACTGGTGGCGTTGCGTGGCCCTTGGACCCGTACCGTGACGCGGTAATAGATTTGCCCGAGGGCTTTGGGCTGCGGCGTGTCTTGCATGCCGTAATTCTTTTCGCCCGTGCTCACCACCGGAGAGGTTTCGCAAACCGCATCCTTGGGCGCGCCCGAGAATGCGCACAAACGGTGGATGACGAAGGACACACGGTTTCCGGTGGCATCGACGGCCAGGTCGTTCACCTGGTTGGCGGCCGACAGCGTCTGCCAAAAGCCTTCCCAGCTCTGGTTCACCCCAGGGTCCGCACGTGTGGCCACATAGTTGTAGGCGGCGCCCGTCGTGGTCTTGAGATTGCCGTAGAGCCGGTTGGCATTGACCGGCGGTGCACCCGCGGCGCTGCCCGCCAGTTTCTCGTTGGTCATCTGCTCAAGCCAGGCGATGGCAGTCTCGGCGCCGACATCGGCAGCCTGAACCGCTGCCTGCTGGTAGGCCAGGTTGCCGGCGACGCGGTTGCTGCCCAGCACCCCGCGCATCAGGCCGATGGCGGCGAGAGACATGGCCACGAGCACGACCAGGGCGAGCACCAGCACGAGGCCTTGCTGACGGCGGGGATAGGCGCGCATGTTCACTAGCATCCAGTGAAGTTGGCCGGCATGTTGCGCAGCGGCACCGTGGTTTCGAAGGTCTTGTAGCGGAAGCGCTGCCAGCCATCGTCCAGGACGATGGTGGGCGCCGAGGCGCTGGAGGCCGCCCAGGTCGGTGCGGCCGTCGGCACGTCGCTCGCTTCGGCCTGGCGGCTGCGGGCCACGAGGACGAAATGCACGCCGACGATGCGCGACCAGACGCAGACGCGGCTGAAGACGCTGTTGCCGAGATCTTGCGAGTATTGGTCTGCGACGAGGTCGCGTGTGAGGGTCGTGTCCATCGCGTACTCGGCGCGCAAGCTGACGATGTTGTCGGCAACCTCGGTCCAGTTGTCTGCCGATGCACTGTTGCAGTTCTGGGTCAGCATGTCGCAGACGGTGAGGCGGCCCGAGCGCACGGCGTAGAACACAAACCGAGGCGTGCGACCGAGGTTGAACAACGTGCCACCGGAAACACCGGCGGTGCCGAAGCCCACGGCCACCGCATTGCCAGCCGGTGCGGCGGTGAGGCCTGTCAGGTCCAGCACACACGTCGCCGGGCGAGACGGGGGCGTCGCTACGACACGGTCGCCCACCTGATAGGCCTGCGGAGCGCCGACGTTGTACGTGGCGGCACCGGGCTGCGAGAAGATGAGGGCGCCTTCCGGGGCTCCCCATCCCGAGCCATAGCTGACCTGCAGGACATCGGTGTTGTCGTCACCCTCAGGGATGCCCGTCGGGTTGATCTGCACCGGCACCAGTTCGCCGATGCTGCGGCCATTGCCGAGGTTGAGCTTGCAATCCAGCAACTGGGCAGTCGTGAATCCCTGGCCAGCCTGACGCAAGTCGCGCTGCATCAGGCTGAGCGCGATGGCGCCCGTCGTTGCTGCATCGTCACCACCCGTGGTGTTGCGGCGCTGACCTTCGGAGACTTTGAAGACCTGCATCACGACGATGACGGCGGCCATGGCGACGACGATGCCGACCATCAGCTCGACCAGGCTGAAGCCAGAGGGCCGGCGTGGCCGATGAAGAACAGGGCGCTGCATCATTTGATCTCGTTGACCACGACGAAGTTGTGAGGCGGGTCACCCGCCTTTTCACCGGGGGCCTTCCAGAACATCGTGATGGTCACGCGGCTGCTGGGCGGCGCGGTGGACGCTGTTGCGACGCCGGCCACCAGCATGGGCAGCGGTGCGATGGCCGCCACAACTACCGTGGGAGGGGTGGTGTCAGCACCCGGCAGCGTCGCAGCCACGCGTGTTTTCCATGCGTTGTATTGCGGGCCGCCCGAGCCGCCGCTGCTGTAGGCGGCCGAAAGCGCCGCGAATGTGCGGTTGCTGACCCACATCTGGCCGATCAACTCGTTGGCAAGCAGCGTCGCGTCTGCGCGGTATTTGGCCTGGCTGGATTGCTTGATCGCGTTCGCCTGGAGCCCGACCAGGCCCAGAACGCCAAGTGCAAAGATCAGCAGCGCGATCAGCACTTCCAGCAGCAGGAAGCCTGACTGGGTGCGGAGATGGGGGCGGCTCAGCATGCTTGCGGGTCTCCCGTGGCAACGCTGGGGTTGCACATGCGCACCTGACCCGCCGGTGACACGACGATGCGCAGGCAGGTGATCTTGCCGCCGCTGCTGGCGCAGCGGCCCACATTGCTGGCGGGGGTCAGGTCGATGGTGACGGCGCTGATCGGGGTGGTCGGTGAGATGGGCGCCTGGCGGCCCAGACCATTGAAGATCACCTCGGCGGAGTCCGAGTTGATCTGTACGCCGGCCCCGGTTTCCGTCGCGGCGCGTACCTGCAAGATGCTGGGCGCCACGGTGTCGCTCGGCGCGGCATTGCATTGGCCTTCGACGGAATCATTCGCCGCATCGACGACGTCCACGACCCAGTTCGCGCTGGTGCCGCTGCGCTTGCACTCGGCATCAAGCGTTGTGGTCAGCTGGAAGCGCACCTGGGTGTTGCGCGTCGTCGCCTCGCTTTTCGCGTATTGCAGCCCGGCCAACACGCCCTCGGCCGTCGAGCGGATGCGTGTGCCAGCCAGCCAGGCGGAAAAATTGGGCATCGCCAAGGCCAGCAAGATGCCGGCGATGACGAGGGTCACCATGCCTTCGATCAGGCTGATGCCGCGCTGCCGCGAATGCATCAGCACGAGCCATCCTTCTTGGTGACCCAGCAGCCGCTGGTCGTCGTCCAGCCGGTCGGCAGGGCCGTGGTGGCGCGAGCGCCCGCCTGGTTGATGGTGTACGAGAAGCCGGCCATGGGCCCCTTGCCGGTGGCCTGGAGCACGAAGCCGGTGGCGTTCGCGGACGTGCAAGCAAAATTGAAATACTTGCCGGAGGAGTCCGAGACGCAACCGGGGTTGTTCACCGAGGAAGTGCTCGCGTAGGTGCGGTTGTCCTGGAAGTACTGCTCGGACAGCACGGCCTTGGACGCCAGGCCCGCCGTCGCGTCCGGAATGCGGCCGCGCGTGATGTAACCCGTGTACTGCGGCACGGCGACGCCGGCCAGGATGGCGATGATGGCCACCGTGATCATCAGCTCGATCAGCGTGAAGCCGCGGGCGGCAGTGAGGCGAGATTGGCGGGGCATGGCGGCAGTTGGCATGGCAGGTGAGTTGTATTTTGGGCTCACGGGCAGGGGTGGGGCTACCGCTCGTCGCTGCGCCGCGAACGCTGGTCGCAGGCGCGTCGCGATTCGTGAACTGGCGCACGTTTGCCGCTCCGGCTTGTCGTTTCCATGGGTTGTGGGGCGCAAGCAGACGTAAGCGACGGGGCCGGGTCACGCCGGGCTGACGGGTCTTTTGTCGGCCGCCGCCGGATATTGCCCAGTGCACCCCAGGGCGACTCGGTGTTTCCCCCATCATGGCGCCCTTTCTTCCCGCCCGGCTTCGGCCCGCCCGCGTGAATCCCTTGCCCACCGCAACATCCCTGATCGAACTGCGCAACGTCAGCTGCGGCTATGGCGATCGCGTGATCCTGGACGGCGTCAACCTGAAGCTGGAGCGCGGCAAGGTGCTGGCGCTGATCGGCACCTCGGGTGGCGGCAAGACCACCGTGCTGCGCCTGCTGGGCCGCCAGCTGCGTCCGCTGTCGGGCCAGGTGCTGTTCGACGGTCAGGACCTCGCGCCGCTGAACCTGGCGGGCCTGTATGCCGTGCGGCGGCGCATGGGCATGCTGTTCCAGTTCGGCGCACTGTTCACCGACCTCAGCGTGTTCGAGAACGTGGCCTTCCCGTTGCGCGAGCACACCGACCTGTCCGAGGCCATGATCCGCGACCTGGTGCTGATGAAGCTCAACGCCGTGGGGCTGCGAGGCGCACGCGACCTGCTGCCCAGCGAGATCTCCGGCGGCATGGCTCGCCGCGTGGCGCTGGCTCGCGCGATCGCGCTGGACCCCGATCTGGTGCTGTACGACGAGCCTTTTGCCGGCCTGGACCCTATTTCGCTGGGCATCGCCGCCCGCCTGATTCGCGACCTGAACGACGCGCTGGGCCTGACCAGCGTCATCGTGTCGCACGACCTGCACGAGACCTTCCAGATCGCCGACGAGGTGGCCATGATCGCCAACGGCCGCGTCGTGGCCCAGGGCACACCGGACGAACTGCGCCACAGCGACGACCCGCTGGTGCGCCAGTTCGTCGGTGCCGAGGCCGACGGGCCAGTGCGCTTTCACCAGCCGGCCGTCCCGGTGGCCGAGGATTTCGGGGTGTCGGCATGATGGCCCTGGCAACCCGCATCGGCGCCAGCGTCCGGCTGGCGTTGACCGACGTCGGCGGCGCGGCGCGGTTGTTCTTCGCGCTGCTGGCGCGCTCGCCCAAGGCGTTGGCTCGTTTCGTAGTGGTGCGCGAGCAGGTGTTCTATCTGGGCAACCGCTCGCTGTCCATCATTGGCGTGTCCGGCCTGTTCGTCGGTTTTGTGCTGGCGCTGCAGGGCTACTACACCTTGCAGCGCTACGGCTCGGCCGAGGCGGTGGGGTTGCTCGTCGCGCTCAGCCTGGTGCGCGAGCTCGGGCCCGTCGTCACGGCGCTGCTGTTCGCGGGCCGTGCCGGCACGTCGCTGACGGCCGAGATCGGCTTGATGAAGGCCGGCGAGCAACTGACGGCGATGGAAATGATGGCCGTGGACCCGGTGCAGCGCGTGCTGGCACCGCGCTTCTGGGGGGGCTTCATCGCCATGCCCTTACTTGCGGCAGTCTTCTCGGCGGTCGGCATCATCGGTGGTTGGCTGGTGGCCGTGCCGTTGATCGGCATCGACGCCGGCGCCTTCTGGTCTCAGATGCAGGGTGGCGTGGATGTGTTCGCGGACGTCGGCAACGGCGTCATCAAGAGCCTGGTGTTCGGCGTGACGGTCACCTTCGTCGCGCTGCTGCAGGGCTACACCTGCAGCCCCACGCCCGAAGGCGTGTCAGCGGCCACCACACGTACGGTCGTGCTGTCGTCCCTTGCCGTGCTGGCGGCGGACTTCATGCTGACCGCGATGATGTTTTCGATTTGATGGAGTCAGGGAGTACACATGCAAGCCTCTCGACATGACGCCTGGGTGGGCTTCTTCGTGCTCCTCGGCGGCGCGGCGTTGCTCTTCCTCGCGTTAAAGGCCGGGAATCTGCTCAGCCTCAATTTCGACGAGACCTATCAGGTCTCGGCGCGCTTCGACAACATCGGCGGGCTGAAGGCCCGCGCGGCGGTCAAGAGCGCCGGTGTCGTCGTGGGCCGGGTGGAGTCGATCGCCTTCGACGACAAGACCTTCCAGGCCAGGGTCGTCATCAACCTGCAGAAGGCCACGCAGTTCCCCAAGGACAGCTCGGCCAAGATCTTGACCGCAGGCCTGCTCGGTGAGCAGTACATCGGCTTGGAGCCGGGCGCGGACGAGAAGAACCTCGTCGCCGGCGACCTCATCAAGCAGACGCAGAGTGCGGTCGTGCTGGAGAACCTGATCGGCCAGTTCATCAACAGCAAGGCCTCCGACATGGGCAGCGCCGCGCCGGCATCTGGGAGCAAGCCGTGAGCCGAGTTATCCGAATGCTGACGCTGATGGCGCTGGTGCTGGGCCTGGCGGGCTGCCAGACCGTCAAGGGCGTCGGCACCCGTCTTGAGCGTGCCGTCGACAAGGTCATGGGCTCCAAGGGCCAGCGGCTGGACCCCTGGGAGTCCTGGAACCGCAAGGTCTTCACCTTCAACGAGAGCCTCGACGAGAACGTGCTCAAGCCCGTGGCGACGGCGTACTCCGAGATCGTGCCGGCCCCCATCCGCACCGGCATCGACAACTTCTTCGGCAACATCGGCGACGCTTGGTCCGCCGTGAACCTGATGCTGCAGGGCCGCTTCAAGGCCGGCGTCGAACAGGGCATGCGCTTTGCCGTCAACTCGACGATCGGGCTGGCCGGTGTGCTGGACATCGCCACCGAGGCCGGGCTAGAGAAGAACAGCCAGGACTTTGGCAAGACGCTGGGCAAATGGGGCATGGGTACCGGGGCCTACGTTGTCTGGCCGCTGTTCGGGCCCTCATCGGTGCGCGACTCGCTCGCGTTGCCGCTCGACTGGAAGGCCTCGCCAGGGGTCATCTTCGACGACGGCAGGAAAAAGGTCGTCATCACCGGGCTGAGCCTCGTCAACACCCGCGCCAACTTCCTGCGCGCCGGCGAGATGCTGGAAGGTATCGCGCTGGACAAGTACACCTTCTATCGCGACGCCTACCTGCAGCGCCGCGGCAGCTTCGACGACGACGATGAGGTCGAGGTGCTGGTGCCGGGCGTTTCGGCTTCGGCGCCCGCCGCTGCCGCTTCGGCCGCTGCGGTGAGCGAGCCCGCCGCCTCGGAACCCGCCGCGACGGTAAAAAAGCCCGCAGAACCCGCGTCCGCCGCGACGCGTTGAGCCAACCAAAACCAGGGCTCGCGCGTTGAGCGACGGTCCCGTTCAGAGAAAGCGACACCATGACCTTGCTGACTTCCCTGCGCCGCCTGCTCGCCTTGGCCACACTGGGCCTCGGTTTTGTCCACGCCGCGCATGCCGTCGACGCGAGCGCGCCCGACCAGCTGATCCGCCAGCTGTCGCTGGAGACCATCGAAGCCGTCAAGGCCGACAAGGACATCCAGGCCGGCAATGTTTCCAAGATCATCGCCCTGGTCGATGCCAAGGTGATGCCGCACGTCAACTTCCAGCGCATGACCGCGTCTGCAGTCGGCCGCTTCTGGCGCCAGGCCACGCCTGACCAGCAAGGCAAGCTGCAGGCCGAATTCAAGACGCTGCTGATGCGCACCTATGCCGGCGCGCTGACGCAGGTGAAAGACCAGCAGATCGGCCTGAAGCCGCTGCGCGCCCAGCCGACCGACACCGAGGTCGTGGTGCGCACCGAGATCCGTGGCAAGGGCGACCCCATCCAGCTCGACTACCGCCTGGAGAAGGCCGGCGCCGAGTGGAAGATCTACGACGTCAACGTGCTGGGCATCTGGCTGGCAGACCAGTACCGCAACAGCTTTGCGCAGGAAATCGGTGCCAATGGCATCGACGGCCTGATCAAGAGCCTGGCCGACAAGAATGCCAAGGCCGGTGCATCGGCCAAGGGCTGATGAGCTCCGCACGGCTGCCCGAAGGGGCTCGCTCCCGCTTGGCGGGAGTGAGCCGGGACATGCAACGCCCCTGCGCGCATTGCAGGCTTGGTGAACGCCGGGCCGCTCTGTCGGCCATGCAGTGCGCGGCGCGAAGGGTGTATCAGTCATGAGCGGCCTGAAGCTGCCCGCGCGGCTGCGCACGGACGGTGCTCGCGCTGCCTGGGCGCTGATGTCGCCGGCCCTGCGCGCCGAGGCCGCCCAGGTGCTGGCCGCGGCTGGCCGGGAAGTCCGGCTGTCGGCTGCCGAGTTGACGGACTTCGATTCGTCCGCGCTGAGCCTGCTGCTGTCCGCCGCGCGCCAGTGCGGCGAGCAGGGCGCCACGCTCAAGCTCAATGACGCGCCCGACAAGCTGCGCGAACTGGCCCGCGTCTACGGCGTAGCCGAACTGCTCTGGCCGCCCAGCACCCCTGCCGCCTGAGTTCGGAAACAACCAGGCCTGGCCGAAGGGCGTTGGTCCCCCCCGGCGGCCGCGTCGGCCGGTAGGGGATGAGCTGCTTGTCTACCCTGCGTAGCGCTTGGCGCGCAGGTTCTTCTTGATCTCCTGCAGCATGGGCCGCAACTGCTGGCCGAGCTTCAGTGCGACGCCGGTCGTCAGGATGTCCACCGCGATCAGGTGCAGCAGCCGCGACACCATGGGGCTGTAGCGGTCGAAGTCCTCGGGATGGTCCACCGCCAGCAGGATCTGGCTGGGACCCAGCGCCAGCTGCGCCAATGGCGACGCGCTGGCCGTGATGATGATGATGGTCGCGCCTTTCTTGCGCGCGATCTCGGCCGCGTCCAGCAGGTCGCGGCTGCGCCCCGAGTTGCTGATGATGACCGCGCAGTCACCCGGTTGCAGCATGGTGGCGCTCATCAACTGCACGTGGCCGTCGCTGGTCGCCACCGTGTTCACGCCCAGGCGGAAGAACTTGTGCTGCGCGTCCTGCGCCACGATGCCGGAGTTGCCGACACCGTAGAACTCGATGCGCCGGTTGTGGCGGGCCGAATCGGCCAGCGCCTCGATGGCGCGCTCGAAGGCATGGCTGGCCGCATCGTTGCGGTAGTGCAGCAGGGCGGCGACAGCGTTGTCGACCACCTTGACGATGATGTCCTGCGGCTTGTCGTCCTCGTCCACCGCGCGGTGCACGAAGGGCACGCCTTCGTTGACGCTGCCGGCCAGCTTGAGCTTGAAGTCGGCCAGGCCGTCGTAGCCCACGCTGCGGCAAAAGCGCACGACCGTGGGCTTGCTGACGTGCGAGCGGTCCGCCAACTCGCTGACCGGCAAGCTGGCGAAGCTGCGTGCATCGAGCAGCAGCAGCTTGGCCACCCTTTGTTCGGCTGGCGGCAGTGCCGGCAGTGCGGCCTTCACGCGCTCGAGGATGCTCATTGTTCTTCCGCCCAGCTGAAACCATCACGCGCAACCAGTGCGCTCGCGGCCGCCGGGCCCCAGGAGCCGGCGGAATAGGGGCGAGGTCCGCTCGCGTCGGCCGCCCAGGCGTCCAGGATGGGTTCCACCCAGCGCCAGGCCTGCTCCTGCTCGTCGCTGCGCACGAACAGGTTGAGCCGGCCGGCGATCGCGTCCAGCAGCAGGCGCTCGTAGGCGCCCACGCGTTGTGTCGCAAAGGCCTTGTCGAAGTCCAGGTCCAGCGACACCGGCGTCAGCTGCTCGCCGTGGCCGGCGCCCTTCTGAGCCAGCAATTGCAGCTCCAGGCCGTCCTCGGGCTGCAGCTTGATGACCAGGCGGTTGGGCTGGCTGGCGCCGGGGAAGATCTTGTGTGGCACGGGGCGGAAGTTGACGACGATCTGCGCGTCGCGTTCGGCCAGGCGCTTGCCGGTGCGCAGGTAGAAGGGCACGCCGGCCCAGCGCCAGTTGTTGACCTCGGTGCGCAGCGCGACGAAGGTTTCGCAGGCGCTGTCGGGCGGCACCTTGACCTCGTCCAGATAGCCCGGCACGGCGGCGCCCTCGATGCTGCCGGCGCGGTACTGGCCGCGCACGACGTCGCGGGCCACGCTGTCCGGCGTGAAGGGCTTCAGCGAGCGCAGCACCTTGAGCTTCTCGTCGCGGATGGCGTCGGCGTCGTTGCGCGCCGGGGGCTCCATCGCGATCATCGTCAGCAGCTGCAGCGCATGGTTCTGAATCATGTCGCGCAGCGCGCCGGTGCCGTCGTAGAAGGCGCCGCGCGTGCCCACGCCCAGCCGTTCGGCCAGCGTGATCTGGATGTTGGCGATGCTCTCGCGCCGCCACAGTGGCTCGAACAGGGCATTGCCGAAGCGCAGCGCCATCAGGTTCTGCACCGAGGGCTTGCCGAGGTAGTGGTCGATGCGGAAGGCCTGGGCTTCGGCGAACACGCTGCGCACCGCGCGGTTGATCTCCTGAGCGCTGGCCAAGTCATGGCCCAGCGGCTTCTCCAGCACCACGCGCACCTTGTCGTGGTTCAGGCCCACGGCGCCGAGCTGCTGGCAGACCTGCGTGAACAGATGCGGGCTGGTGGCCAGGTACAGCACGACGGTGTCGGCGTTGCGCGCGTCCAGCCAGTCCTTGAGACCGGCGTAGTGCTCGGGCTGCGACAAGTCCATGCGGCGGTAATGGATCAGCGCCGCGAAGCGCTCGAACTCCTCGTCGCTGGGCCGCTTGGCGCCGTCCACCTCGCGGAAGCGCTCCTTCAGCCAGTCGCGGTAGCGCTCGTCCGTCTGGTCGTCACGCGCGACGGCGAGAATGCGACCGCCTTCGGGCAGCTTGCCGTGCCGAAAGGCCTGGAACAGCGCGGGCATCAGCTTGCGCCATGTCAGGTCGCCGGTACCGCCAAAGAACACGAGATCGAAGGACATCTGCGGAGTCTCCAAGTCGGCGCTCCCCATGGGGCGCGAACCGTTGTGTAACTAAGTTTCGTGAAATACTATGCAGCAGTTTCTTCGCCGGGTCAATCCAGTCGACCCGAAGACAGGCCAACCATGAACCAGCTCGACCAGCTCAAAGCCTTCACCACCGTCGTGGCCGATACCGGCAACTTCCTGCAGCTCGCGCAGTTTGCGCCGCGGGATGCGACGACCAACCCTTCGCTGATCCTGAAGGCCGTGCAGTCTCCCGACTACGCACCGCTGCTGAAGGAGGCCGTCCAAGCCCACCGAGGCAAGCCGCTGGATGAAATCGTCGACCAGGTGCTGGTCCGTTTCGGCCTGGAGATCCTCAAGGTCGTGCCGGGCCGCGTGTCGACCGAGGTCGACGCGCGCCTGAGCTTCGACAAGGCCGCCAGCCTGGCGCGTGCGCGCCGCATCATGGCGCTGTACGAGGCTGCCGGCATTGGCCGCGAGCGCGTGCTGATCAAGCTGGCCTCCACGTGGGAGGGCATCCAGGCGGCCGCCGAACTGGAGCGCGAAGGCATCCATTGCAATCTGACGCTGCTGTTCGCGTTCGCCCAGGCCGTGGCCTGCGGTGAGGCCAAGGTGCAGCTGATCTCGCCCTTCGTGGGCCGCATCTACGACTGGTACAAGAAGTCGGCCGGCGCGGCCTGGGACGAGGCGGCCATGGCTGGCGCCAACGACCCAGGCGTGAAGTCAGTGAGCCAGATCTACTCGTACTTCAAGCAGCACGGCATCAAGACCGAGGTCATGGGCGCGAGCTTCCGCAACATCGGCCAGATCCAGGCGCTGGCCGGCTGCGACCTGCTGACCATCAGCCCCGACCTGCTCGCGCAACTGCAGGCGACCGACGCCGAGCTGGAGCGTGCTCTGGACCCCGCCAAGTCGGCCGCGACGCCCGCCATCCACCTCGACGAAGCGGCCTTCCGATTCGCGCTCAACGAGGACGCGATGGCGACGGAGAAGCTGGCCGAAGGCATCCGCCTGTTCGCCGTCGATGCCGGCAAGCTCGACAAGCTCATCGAGGCCGCCTGACATGACGACGCGCTGCGACCAGTCTCCCGTCTGGGCCGAATTGCAGGCCCATTACGCCGCGAGCGGTCGCGGCTTCGACATCCGCGACGCGTTCAAGGCCGACGCGGGCCGTTTCGGTGCGTTGTCTTTCGAGGCGCCCGAAGTCTTTGCCGACCTGTCCAAGAACCGCATCGATTCGCCGACGCTGACGTTGTTGCTGAAGCTGGCGGGCGACTGCGGCCTGGAAGCGCGCCGCGATGCGTTGCTGTGTGGCGACCCGGTCAACCACACCGAAGGCCGCGCGGTGTTGCACACGGCGCTGCGCGCGCCGGCCGGCAGCGATGCACCGTTCAACGCCGACGTGCAGGCGTCGCTGGACGCGATGCTGGCATTTGCCGAGGGCGTGCGCCGCGGTGAACGGGGCGAGATCACCGACGTCGTGCACATCGGCATCGGCGGCAGCGACCTGGGGCCGGCCATGGTCGTGCAGGCGCTGCAGGCTTTCACGCGCCGCGACCTGAAGCTGCATTTCGTCTCCAACGTCGACGGCCATGACCTGGCGCCGGTGCTGGCCGGCCTCGACGCCAAGCACACGCTGTTCGTCATCGCGTCCAAGACCTTCACGACGCAGGAAACGCTGGCCAACGCACAGGCGGCGAAGGCCTGGTTCCTGGCCGCAGGCGGCACGGACGTGGCGCGCCACTTTGTTGCAACCAGCAGCAACACCGCCGCCGCTGCGGCGTTCGGCATCGACACGGCCTTCGGCTTCTGGGACTGGGTGGGCGGCCGCTACTCGCTGTGGTCGGTCATCGGCCTGCCCATCGCGATTGCGGTGGGTGCCGACAACTTCCGCGAACTGCTGGCCGGCGCGCATGCGATGGACCAGCACTTCGCCACCACGCCGCTGGCGCAGAACCTGCCCGTGCTGCTGGGCCTGGTTGACATCTGGTACCGCAACTTCCACGGCTTCACCAGCCGCAGCGTGGCGCCTTACCACCAGGGCCTGCGCCGCCTACCGGCCTACCTACAGCAGCTGGAGATGGAGAGCAACGGCAAGGGCGTGGACCTGGACGGCAATGCGTTGTCCATCGCAACGTCGCCTGTCGTCTGGGGCGAAGCCGGCACGAATGGCCAGCATGCCTACTTCCAGATGCTGCACCAGGGCACGGACGTCATCCCGGTCGAGTTCATTGCCGTGAAGCGCCCCAACCACGGCGTCGGTGGCGAGCTGGCCACCAAGCTGGCGGACCAGCATCGCAAGCTGCTCGCGAACTGCCTGGCGCAGAGCCAGGCGCTGATGCAGGGCAAGACGGCCGCCGAGGCGTTGACCGAGAAAGCGCCCACCGCTTCGGCCACGCTGGACCGTGACGTGCTGTCCCGCCACCGCAGCTTCCCTGGCAATCGTCCGAGCACGACGCTGGTACTGGACGCGCTGACGCCGCGCTCGCTGGGCGCGCTGATCGCCCTCTACGAGCACCGTGTCTTCGTCACCGGGGCGCTGTGGGGCATCAACAGCTTCGACCAGTGGGGTGTGGAGCTGGGCAAGGCCTTGTGCAACCAGTTGCTGCCGCGGCTGGACTCTGGCGACACGGTGGGCCTGGATGGCTCCACGGCCGGCCTGCTGACCCGGTTGATCGCATGAAGATCGTCTTCGATTTCGGCGGCGTCGTGTTCCGTTGGCACCCCGCGAGCTTCCTCGCACGCGTCTGGCCGCACCGCATCGAGACGCTGGAGCAGGGCGCTGCCGCAGCAGCGGTGTTCTTTCAGAACTACGGCGGCGACTGGGGCCTGTTCGACCAGGGCCTGATTGGCGCCGACGAAGTGGTGCGGCGCATCTCGGCCCGCACCGGCTGGTCGCTCAGCGACGTCGCGGCCGTCGTGCGTGCGGTGCCGGACGAGCTGATGCCCGTCCCGGCCACCGTCGTGCTGATCCGCGACCTGCGCGCGGCCGGGCACCAGTTGCACTTCCTGTCCAACATGCCGGTGCCCTTCGCCGAGCATCTGGTGCGCAGCCATCCGCTGAACGAGTGGTTCGTGTCGGGCCTGTTCTCGGGCCATGTGAAGCAGATCAAGCCCGGCGCCGAGATCTTCGCGATGGCTGAGCGGCGCTTCGAGGCCCAGCCCGAGGAGCTGCTGTTCCTGGACGATCACCCGGCCAATGTCGACGCGGCACTGGCCCGTGACTGGCAGGCCTTCCTGTTCACCGACGCTGCCAGCGCGCGGCGCGAACTGGTATCGCGGCGTCTGCTGAACGCGTAGATCAGCGAACGATCAGTGCATCAGCGGCTCGCCGCCGGGCCCCATCTCGTCGGGGTCCTGCGGTGGCGCGGCTGGCACGCGGAAGCTCTCGCTGGCCCAGGCTCCCAGGTCGATCTGGCGGCAGCGCTCGCTGCAAAAGGGCCGCCACTTGTTGCTGGGCGCGAAGACGCTGTCGCCGCCGCATTGCGGGCAGCGCACCAGGCGCTCTCCCTGGTCGTTGGTTTTCTTCATTGGCACAGGGCCAGCTCGAAGCCGGTGTCTTCCGGGGCCAGCTTGAGCCGGCCCTCCTCGTCCTGGCGCATCAGCCGGATGGAGATCATCAGTCGGTGGCCCGAGATCTCGGGGATCAGCCCCAGGCTCGGGTCGATGCGCATGCGCAGCAGCTGGTAGACGCGGCCGGCCGGCAGACTTTGCTGGAACTGGCCGGCCGTGGCCGCCACCTTGTGCGGTGCACCCGAGTCACGCAGCAGGCCCAGCAGCAGCTGCAGCGCCTCGGCCATCGGCATCAGCGTCTGCGCCCAGGTCATCAAGTCCTTGCGGCGGCGCACTGGCAGCAACTGCTGCCAGTTGTAGTAGGCCGGCAGGTCGAACTCGCAGGTGCCGCCGGGGATGCTGATGCGGCTGCGGATGCTCATCAGCCAGTCGTTGCCGGTCAGTGCCGTGCCGGTTTTGCCGGACACGGCGTTGAGGCGCTGGAAGGCACCGTCGATGCGCCCGACCACCTCGTCCAGCCGCGCCTCCTCGACGCCGGGGTTGCCGCGGTAGGCGTTGAACTGGGCCTTGTGCTTTTC
>JACPYV010000198.1 GCA_016195825.1 Burkholderiales bacterium
GGCGGGCGGCAGCGTCGAGCTCAAGGCCGACCAAGGCCAGACCGTCAGCAGTGGCGACACCACCTTCGGTGCCGGTGGCGTCAACACCGGCAGCAACGTCATCACCCTCAACGGCGAGCATGGCCTCAGCACCGGCGACACCGTCACCTACAGCATCGGTCTGGACGGCAACGCCGCCGTCGGGGGCCTGAGCGACGGGCGCAACTACCAGGTCATCGTGCAGTCACCCACCAGCGTCAAGCTGGGTTCGGTGTTCAAGTCGAGCACGGTCGACGCGGCGCGCGACGAGATCAAGTTCGACGTCGAGCATGGCTTCGTCAATGGTCAGCGCGTCATTTACCACTCAGCCGGCAACGCGGCCATCAGCGGCCTGAACGACGGCCAGGCCTATTTCGTACGCGTCATCGATGCGCAGACCATCAAGTTGGCCACCAGCGCCGGCGCGGCTACGGCGGCGCCCAGGACCTTCCTCAGTGGTGCGGTCGACGCGACCAACGACCGCATCACCGTCAACAGCCATGGCTTCGTCGACGGCCAGGCCGTCACGTATCGCACGGCGGGTGCCGAGCAGTTCGAGGGCTCGGCGGTGGAGGCCGACGGCGCCGACCTGATCACCATCAGCGGCCACGGCCTCAACACCGGCGACCAGGTCAAGTACAGCCTGCGCGACCTCGTCATCGAGAGCCCCAACAAGCCGCCAGCGGCCATCACGGGCCTGGCCGGCGACGCCACCTACTACGTCATCCGGGTCGACGCCAACCACATCAAGCTGGCGACCACGGCCAGCAATGCCACCAGCGGCACGGCCATCGACATCAGCAACACGGCCGAGTCCGCGGCCAGCGGCCATGTGCTGACGCGCATCGGCGCCGCAGCGTTGTCCGGGTTGGTCAGCGGCAATACCTACTACGTCAAGTTCATCGACGCCAACACCTTCCAGCTCGCCGCGACGGCGGGCGGCGCGGCCATCGACATCGGCGCGGGCGGCGGCAAGCACACCATCGGCGTCGAGGGCATCGAGCTCTCCGGCGCCAGCACCACCGGCATGCACCAGCTCGAGGTCGACATCACCGGCACCGGCAGCGGCAGCGGCCATCAGCTGCTGGGCGCCGGTGGCGCGCTGCAGCTCGTCAACAGCGTGACCGACAACGGCGTCTCCAGCGCCAAGACCACGGGCGCCTCGGGTGCGCTGTTCGGCACCCACACCGGGTCGGACGCCGAGGTCAACCTGGTGACCAACGTGCGCGCCAACGTGGGCGACAACGCAGTCGTGCAGGCGGGTGGCGACATCACACTCAAAGCATTCTCGGCCGCCAATGGCGCCGGCACTGCAGGTTCCTCGGGCGGTGCCTTCATCGCCGTTGGCAATTCCGTCGCCAACGTCAACGCTACGCAGACCGTGCAGGCTCTGGCCGGCAACGGCGCCCAGCTCACGTCCGGCGGTTCGGTCAGCTTGCAGTCGACCAGCACGCAGGGCGGCACGCTGGACGCCAACTCCAAGGGGGGCGGCTTCATCAACTCCTCCGAGGTGGACGGGCGCGTCCAGCTCAACCACAGCACTGCGGCCGGCATCGGCAACGGCGGCAGCATCGTCGCGGCCCATAACGTCAGCATCGGGGCTGATGCCAGCTTTGACGGCGACGCCCATGGCAAAGCCTCCAGCGGTGGCTTGGGCGCCGACTCCGACTCCGATATCACCTGGCAGGTGGGCAGCAGCGGCAACCAGCAACAGACGGCCGTCAACGTGGGCAACAACGCCGTCGTCAAGGCGGGCGATGACATCACGCTGGACGCCACCATGTCGCATGCCAGGAGTCGCGTCTCGGCCGATGCCTACTCGGCCGCGGTGGGTGCCAACCCCGACTCGCACGCTTACTCGCGCATGTTCTCCGACGCGGTCGTCAACGTCCGCGCCGGCGCCCTGGTCAGCTCGCTGGAAAACATCAACGTGCAGGCCTTCCATGGCGGCCTGAACGCCTACGCCTACTCGAAGGGCGAGGCCGATGCGGCCGGCGGCGACACCGACGTCGACCTGAGCATCGAGCAGCGGCTCAACTCCCTCGTCAATGCCGAGGCGGGCGCCACCTTCGAGACCCATGCGCTGGACGTGCGCTCCGAGCTGGGCAGCTACTCCACCAGCTACCGCTACGTGCAGGACGGTGCCTGGGTCGACGACGGCGACGTCAACGTCGGTACGCCGCACACCTACAACCAGCACATCGATTTCAACGCCGATGCGCGCCTGTCGTCCGGCCCCAATCCTGTGCTGCTGGTCGACGGCGCCGGCAACGTCGTCACCGCGCAGAACGTGACGGTCAACAACACGGCCACCACGGTCATCGTCAACGACATCGCCAACAACAGCGTCGGCACGGCCAACTTCCGCGCCAACGGCGTGTACGACCCGGGCCACGATATCCAGCCCGGCACCATCGCCGGCACGCAGTCCACGTTCACCTTCGTCCACACTTTCAACCGCATCACGCTGACCAACCAGTCGACCAAGGACCTGCGCATCAACAACATCGCGCCGGTCAACACCACGGCGATTCCGCAGGTCCACATCGACGTCGACAACGTGAGCGGCCCGGCCACCGACGCGACGCCGTTCGAGTTCAACATCCGCCACAGCTACGGCGCGACCGAGCTGCTGATCCGCGACACCAACACCTTCAACGGTGCGGACATTCAGCTCAATGGCGTCATCGACAACCCGCTGGGCTCCACGCTGATCGCCGCCGTCGGCGGCAGCATCGTGCCCTTCAGCGCTGGCGCGCTCGTGCGCACCAACACCGCCAACCTCAGCGCGGGCAGTGCCATCGGCCTGGTCAACCAGCGCCTGGAGCTGGAGCTGGTGCAGAGCGCCGGCCGCGACGCAGCGCTCACCAGCCAGTCCGGCGGCAGCACCTTCCTCGGGATCCGCGGCCTGCTGCGCGACCCTGCGGCGGGCGCCTTCTCGCTGTCCCTGGGCAACCTGTCCGCGGGCGGCGAACTCAACCTGCTGCTGCG
Organism: Burkholderiales bacterium; assembly: GCA_016195825.1. Taxonomy (GTDB): domain Bacteria; phylum Pseudomonadota; class Gammaproteobacteria; order Burkholderiales; family Burkholderiaceae_C; genus Pelomonas. The sequence continues at coordinate 3,010 of JACPYV010000198.1, forward strand.
TGAGGCCAAGCGCCAGGTCACGGTCAACGGCGTGCCGCCGACCTACCAGGTCCAGGTCAACATCGACTACGCCAGCCGCGGCATCGACCTCGGCACGACGAACTGGATCCGCCACTTCCGCCCCGACCAGGCCGGCGGCGCCATCGTCGACTTCCCCGTTGGCTACTTCGGCACCGGCAACGATGCCATCGCGTCCACGACGTCCCTCGGCAAGCTCGATGCGGGCACCGACTTGTCTGTCATCGCGCAGACACCGGCCCAGCGCATGGACCTGTTCCAGCGCAATACCTGGACGGCCGGCGCCAATGCCGCCATCCGCTCCAACGGCGACATCACACTGCCCAGCACCGTGCAGGCCGGCACAGGCAACCTGGCCGTGCAGAGCCTGAACAACTCGGTCTATGCCGACCACCTGATCGCCGGCGGCAACGCCACGATCACGGCCGCGCTGGACATCTCCAACGTGCTGGCTTCGTACGCCCACACCTGGCTGGCGCTGTACACCAACAACCTGCTGACCGCAGGCGGCACGGCCCAGCTGACCGCCGGCCGCGACGTCACGCTGCCACGCATCGTGCAGTCCGGCGGCAACCTCGGCATCCAGGCCGGCCAGCAGGTGCTGGCACCGGCCTCGCTGTGGTCGCAGAACGCCGACGTGACCATCGTCAGTACCAGCGGCTCGGTGCAGGTCGACCATGTGGTTGCCAGCAGCGACGTGAGCATCACGGCCGCCCAGGGCAGCATTTCCAACGTGACCGGCGGCCAGAGCGGCACGCGCCTGAACCTCTACCCCAACAACCTCATCACCGCAGGCGACAGCATCACGCTGCTGGCCGGCGGCAACATCACGCTGCCCCGCTTGGTGCTGGCCCTGGCCGGGCCGATCAGCATCACCTCCACCGGCGGCAGCGTGCTGCTGGAGCGGGTCGAGGCGGCCAACAACGACGTCACTATCTCCGCGGCCAAGGGCGGCATCCAGGAGATCGGCAGCGATGCGGCTGCCGACGTGCTGGGCATCAACCTGCGTCTGACCGCGGGCGGTGCAGGTATCGGCACGAACGCCAACGCGCTGGAAATCGACTCCTCGCGCCCCAGTCACGGAAACGTCTGGGCGCTGGCAGACGGCAGCATCTTCATGACCGAGGTAGCGGGCGATCTCAACCTTGACCGCGTGCGCTCCAGCAGCGCCGACGTCGAACTGAGCGTGTTGTCCGGTGACCTGGTCGACGACCTGTCTGACCTGATGGCCGACGTCGAGGGCAACAATCTGACGCTGACGGTCAGCGGCAGCATCGGCAGCTATTACAACGACGTCGAGATCGACAGCCGCTTCAGCGCGGCCGGTGGCTTCGTCAACGCCAGCGGCAACTCCGGCGTGCAGCTGACCGAGGTTGTGCAGGCGCTGTATGTGGGTGCCATCGTCAGCAGTGCTGGCCATGTGCGGCTGACCTCGCGCGACAGCCAGGCCAGTGGTGAAGACATCATCGTCGGCGAGGGGCGCAGCGTGCAGGCCGGCAAGAGCGTCACGCTCAGTGCGGCCGACAACCTGACCATCAACGGCACGGTGTCGGCAGGCGACCGACTGTTCTTCAGCGTGGACTATCACAGCGCCGATGGCGAGGGCGGCACGGCCCTGATCGGCGGCACCGTCACGGGCGACCGCCCCGAGCTGTATGGCGACGACCAGGCCGATACGCTGGATGTGTCGGCGCAGTCCCAGGGCTGGACGGTCTATGGTCGCGGCGGCGACGACGCCATCACCGGCGGCGCCGGTGCCGACGATCTCTACGGTGACGACGGTGTCGACACCATCGCCGGCGGTGCGGGTGACGACCTCCTCGTGGCCGGCGCGGGCGCTGGCGGCACGCTCAGCGGTGGCGACGGCAACGACCGCATCTTCGGCAGCGATGACGGCCGTGACCCCAGCCCCGAGGGCCTGCCTGGCCTGGGCGACACAATCGACGGCGGCGCCGGCAACGACCAGATCTGGGGTCTGGGCGGCGCCGACAGCATCGACGGCGGCGCGGGCGACGACTTCATCGACGGCGGCGATGGTGCCGACGTCATCGCCGGCGGCGCGGGCAGCGACAAGCTCTACGGTGGCCGCGGCAACGACACCATCTACGGCCACTACGCGCCGCAGCAGACCGCGGTGGCCGACGACAACGCCACCGACTGGATCTATGGCGAGCAGGGCGACGACACGCTCCACGGCAACGGGGGCGACGACTTTATCGACGGCGGCTTCGGCGCCGACAAGATCTATGGCGAGGCCGGCAACGACGAGCTGCACCAGGGCTATGGCCAGGGTGGGCTCATCGACGGCGGCGCCGGTGACGATCTGCTGGAAGGCTCCAGCGACGGCGACGACACGCTGTTGGGCGGCGACGGCGAGGACCGGCTGCTAGGCCTGGCCGGCAACGACCACTTGGACGGCGGCGCGGGCGCCGACATCCTCGAAGGCGGGGAGGGCGATGACCTGCTCGAAGGTGGGGCGGGTGCCGATCTGATGGTCGGCGGCGCCGGCAACGACACGCTGTACGGCCACGCCGTCAGCGGCGCGGGCGACGACAACGCGGCAGACTACCTCTACGGGGACTTTGGCACCAACGGCAACGAAGCCGGTTCCGGCCGCGACAAGCTCTACGGCCAGGGCGGCAACGACCTGCTCTACGGCGAAGGTGGCGACGACCTCATCCAGGGCGTGGCCGGCATGGCCGTGTCCGAGGCCAGCGGCGGCACGACCAATCTGATTGACTTCGGCAGCGCGGGCGACGACGCGAGCTTCAACGGCGCTGTCACCGCCACGCCGGCACCGGCCATTCAACCGGTGGATGACACCAGTCCGCGCGCGGCCGGCAACCTGCCGGACGGCGTCGTCGGCAGCGGCCGCTGGGCAGACCTGAACGGCAGCTCCGCCGACTCTGCCGCTTTGCGCGGGCTCGCCGGCGACCCGGGCCTGTCGCAGGAACCCGCCGTTGCGACCGGCGCCAGCGGCGAGCGCTACGTCGCCTGGAGCGACAGCCGCAACGGCAACCTCGAGATCTACGTCGCCAAGCATGACGGCACGCAGTGGGTCACGCTGGGCACCAGCGCCGCACAGGGCGGTGTGTCCGGCAGCAGCGCAGCAGCCTCGGCCAAGCCGACGTTGGCCGTCGATGGCACAGGTGCGCCCATCGTCGCCTGGACCGAGACGCTGGCCGACGGCAGCCACGACATCCTCGTCAGGCGCTGGAACGGCAACACCTGGGTCAGCCTGGGCAATGCGACGAGCAACGGCCACGCCGTGCAGGCCAAGTTGGTCAACACGACCAACGGCACGGTCGTCGTCTACACGGACGACTCCGTCGGCAACCTGCGCCTGTACGCCAAGCTCTACACCGGCGGCAGCTGGGTCGCCCTGGGCGCCCAGGCTGCGGCTACCGGCACCGGCCTGGGGCAGGGGACAGAGCTGCGCGACTTCAGCGTCGCGGCCAACGTCAACAAGGTGGCCATCGGCTACTCGGCCGTGCAGACCGGCGGCTCGTCGCGCCAGGTCTACGTCACCGAATTCACGCCGGGTGGCACGCCCGGCACCGGCACCTGGGCTGGCCTGGCGGGCTCCGACACAGGCGCCGGCGTCAGCGGTGGTACGCCTGTCAAGACGGCCCTCGGCCTCGACACGACCTACCACGCCCAACCCAGCGTCGCCTATTTCGGTGGCGGGCTCTTCGTCGCCTGGCAGGCCTGGGCCGACCAGGGCGCCACCGTCGTCACCGCCCAGTTGGGCGCGGGCGGCGTCACCGTACGCGACGTCATCAAGGACCAGAGCCGCCCGGGCCTGCCGCAGCTGGCGGCCGGTGGCGCGTCGCTGCGCCTGGTGTGGGTCAACACGCCACTGCTGGACGCGGCCAGCAGCCTGTACGAGCGTCAGTGGAATGCGACCTCGCAGCACTTCGAGGAGGTGTTGCCCGGTCAGGCAAGTGGCAGCGGCTCCGGCAGCGGCATCAGCCAGACCGGCGGCGATCCGCAGCAACTGGCCCTGGCCGTGGACAGCGGCGGCCGTGCCGTGCTGGCCTGGCAGGACGCCAGCAGCGGGGGGGCCTCGGGTTCACCCGAGATCCTCGTCCGCGCCGATGCGGCACCGGTCAACCGCGTGTTCACCGCCGGCCCTGGCAACACGGTGCAGAACATCCTCGACGCCCAGATCCTGGGGGCGGGCGACGTCATCGTCGTCAACGGCAGCCAGGGCGGCTTCACAGTCTCGGCGCTGGACGCCGGCGTGACGATCTGGGGTGCTCCGGGCAGTGCCATCACTGGCGCGGTGACGGTCAACGGCGCCAACGTGACGCTGCAGAACCTCAAGCTGCAGTCCACGCTGGCGATCGCCGGCGACGGCGTCGGGATCAGCGACTCCAGCGCGACCGGCGCGGTCAGCCTCACTGCAGGGCAGGGTGCCAAGCTGTTCGGCAATACCTTCACCGGCGGCGTCAGCGTCGCGGCCGGCGTGGCTAATGCCAGCCTGCGCTTCAACACCATCTCGGGCGTCGTCGGCTTGCTGCTGGACAGCGCCGTCGGCGTGCAGGTTCGCGACAACCGCATCACCGGCACGGCGGCCGCGCTGCGTCTCGTCGGCGGCTCCGCCGCCAGTGGCCGCATCGCCGGCAACACGGTCGTCGCCACCGGCACAGGCACCGGCCTTGACTTGCTGGCGACGTTCGACGGCATCATTGAGACCAACCGCATCCAGGGCGGCGCGCTGGGCGTCAACTACGCGGCGGGCAACCAGCTCGCCGGCAACACCGTCACGGGTGCGACTGTCGGCCTCAAGAGCAGCCTGGCCGGTACGGCAGCGCTGGGCTGGGTCGGTGCGTCCCTGGACCGCCCGAACACCTTCGAGGGCAACGCCACTGGCGTGCAGTTGCTCAGCGGCGCGTTCATGCAAGGCCAGGTCGTGCGGGGCAACACGGTGGGCATCACCGGCACCGGCCAGATCGGCGGCGAGACGCTGGTCCATGCCAACCTCATCGAAGGCAACGTCACCGGCGTCAACGCCTTCAACGGCACGCTGCAGTTCAACCGCTTCTCGGCCAACACGACCGCCATCAACGCCGCCAGCGAGCAGCGCATCCTGCACAACCTCTTCTACCGCAACACGCTGGTCGGCGTCGAGATCAACGGCAGGAACGACGTGCGGGTGTTCAACAACACCTTCTACGCCGTTACCGGCGACAACCTGCGCAGCGAGGGCGGCAGCACGGAAGTCGAGGTGCAGAACAACCTGATGTGGGCGATGGGCGGCTACGACCTCTACATCGCCAACGACAGCCGCTACGGCTTCTACTCCGACTACAACAACCTGTTCACATCCGGCACTGGCAAGGTCGGCTTCTGGACCAAGGACTTCAGCGACATCCTCGACTGGCAGGCGGACATCGCCCGCTTCGACCTGCACTCCATCGGCGCCACCGTCGTCAACCCGACCTGGGCGCGACCCGAGTTCGTGAGCCTGCTGGCCGACGACTTCCGGCTGCGTGACCCGGTGGGTCTGCAGCGCTTCAGCTCGCCTGGCATCGACATGGGCAACGTGCTGGTGGACAACGGCCGCAACCCGGCCGACCAGAACCTCATCGCCAACGCCGGCTTCGAGACCGGCCTGACGGGATGGGAGGTCAACGCCGGGTCGCAGGCCTTTGTCACGCCGAGCGGCTCCGCGCCGCTGGCCTACGAGGGCAGCAACTTCTTCTTCGCCGGCGGCGTGGCCGGCGGCTTTGCACGCCAGACCTTCACGCTGGCCCAGCTGGGCATCACCGCCGCGCAGGCCGACAGCCAGGACTTCGAGCTGCTGTTCGGTGGCCGCATCCGGCTGGGCGTCGAGAGCCCGGTGGACACCGCCGAGGTGCAGCTGATCTTCCGCAACGCCAGTGGCGACGTCATCGCCACGGCCGTGGCCAAGGCCAGCGGCACGACCAACCGGTGGGAGCTGGTCGGCCAGCGCGCCGACGTGCCCTTCGGGACCCGCTCGGTCGAGTACGTCTTCAAGACCAACCGCATCACCGGCGGCAATGCCGACGGCTACTTCGACCAAGCCTTCCTCTACAAGACCACCGAGAAACAGGCCAGCGATCTCGGCGCCTACGGCCACGCGGCGACCGACCTGCCGATTCCCGTCGCGGGTGCGCCGCGCATCAACCTGCGCTCGCCTGACTTCTACGTCGACTGGGAGAAGTTCAAGCCGCTCAACATCACCTGGGAAACCTTCGGCAACGCCGACGACTCGCCCGTGCGCATCGATGTCTACCAGGACACGGCAGACGGCCCCAAGTGGGTCGCCAACGTGGTGGGTGCGACGCCCGACTCCGGCCAGTTCACCTGGATCCCTGGCAACAGCGGCATCGACTTCGGCACCCACGGACTGCGCATCCAGGTCAGCCTGGTGACCAACGCGGCCGTGCTGGACCGCAGCCAGGAGCCCTTCACCGTGCCCGAGGATGGACTGACCTACTGGGTCAACGACGGCTCGACCTCTGGCGACGAGTACGCCACCGCCGTGGGCGACAACCGCAACACCGGCAAGGCGCCGGGCGCAGCCAAGCCCAACGTCACCAACCTGTTCCGCGCCTACGACCTGCAGGCCGGCGCCACGCTCTACGTCGACACCGGCAACTACGCATTCCTGGAGTCGCTGACGCTGTCCGGCACCGCCACGCGCGGCTTCGGCATCGACGAGGGCTTCGTCATGACCGGCCCGACCCAGCCGGGCCACACCGCCTCGCTCTTCCCCATCGTGCCCAACGAGCGCACCTGGGCGCTGCTGGACCTGTCCGACACCGATTTCGTCACCATCAGCAACCTGCAACTGCGCGATGCCAACCGGGGCATCCTGCTGAGTGGCGGCGCCGACGCCGTCGAGCTGGACCGCATCGAGGCCTTTGGCCATGTCAACGAAGGCATCTACGCAGCCCAAGTCAACGCACCGCTGCAGACCTGGACCGGCCTGAACCTGCACGATAACGGCCAGACCGGCCTGTACTTCAGCGGCACGCTGGGCGGCATCGACCAGTTCACCGCCACGCGCAACCGCGGCTACGGCGGCCTGTATGTCGACACAAGCCTGGGTTTCCTGACCAACTCGCAGCTGACCGACAACATCGGCTATGGCGCCTACTTCTACTACCCCGGTGCCGTCCGCGTGCAGGGCAACCTGTTCCAGGGCAACACCAACACCGGCCTGGTCTACAACGTGGGGGGCAGCACGCAGGCACTGGTCGGCGGCGTCCTCGGTTCAGGCCTTGGGAACCGCTTCCTGAACAACGCCGGCGGCGGCGCCAGCATCAATGGCAATGCCCTGGTGCAGGGCAACGTCGCCAGCGGCAACCTCGGTAGCGGCAACTATGGGCTGGCCGTCAGCAGCGGCGAAGCCCGCCAGAACGTCATCTACGGCAACGCCAACGGCTTGTACGTGGCCAGCGGCATCGCCACCGACAACCGCATCTACAACAACAACCCGGCGACCGGCTACAGCTACGGCACAGGCCTGTGGCTCAGCACCTCCACCGCGATCGGTAACACGGTCTACAGCAATCTGCTTGGCATCTACAGCCAGGGCAACAGCGTGCTGCGGAGCAACCTCGTGTACGCCAACATGTCCGTTGGCGTGCAGTTGCAGGGCAGCGCCCCGCAGTTCATCGGCAACACCGTTTACCAGACCACGGGCGACGCCGTGCAGCTATACGGCTCGGCCAGCAGCGCCCGGTTCTTCGACAACATCCTCTGGGCCGGCACCGGCGGCGTGGCGCTCAACGTCGACGCCAACTCGCAGAACGGTTTCTCGTCCAACTTCAACATCTTCCAGGGTGCGGTGGGCATCTGGCAGGGCACGCAGCGCGCCACGCTGACGGCATGGCGCCAGGCCAACTTCCAGGACCTGGACAGCCAGGCAACCGACCCGCTCTTCGTCGACATCGACGGCGCCGACGGCAAGCTCGGGTACTTCAGCGTGGCCAGCGACGGCCGTGACGACGATTTCCACCTGCAGAGCACCTACGGCAGCTTCCACGGCGCCTCGCTCGCGCCCATCGTCGGCGCGGGGGGGCTGCCCATGCTGCTGACCGGCACGCTGACCAACGACGCCCAGAACAGCCCAGGCATCGATCGCGGCGCGCTGGACCAGCCCTTCGACCAGGAGCCTGCGCCGCGTGGCGGCTACGCCAACATCGGCTCGGACAGCAACACCGCCTACGCCTCGCTGAGCCCGGCGGTCTACGTCCGCGTCATGACGCCCAACGGCGGCGAGACCGTGGCCGAGGGCGAGACCTTCACCGTGCGTTGGCGTTCGGACGGCTTTGCTGGCAACGTCAACCTCGACATAAGCCAGGACGGCAACACCTGGTTCTCGGTCGCGGCCAACGAGGCCAACGACGGCGTCTACAGCTGGACGCCGGGTCCCGGCCAGTTCCCGGGCGGTGACTACGTGCTGCGTGTCAGCTCGGCCGCCCAGCCGTCGGTCAAGGACACCTCCGACGCGAGCTTCAACCTTGCATCGACCGTCACCATCTTCTACGTCAACGACGGCACCACCACGGGCGACGAGTACACCACTGCGATCGGCAACGACGCCAACGACGGCCGCAGTGCGTCCAAACCCAAGGCCTCGCTGCAGGCCCTGCTTAACGCCTACGATTTCAAGCCGGGCGACCTCATCCTCATCGACACCGGCGTCTACAACCTGTCGACCAACCTGATCGTCGACGCGCAGGACAGCGGCGTCATCATCCGCGGCGCGGTCAACCACGCGTCCATCCTGAACCGCGGCAACACCAACAGCGGCCAGTACGCCTTCCTCCTCGGCACCGGCGCCACGGACGTGACGCTGGACCGCGTAACGCTGACCGGCGGCCAGTACGGCTTCGTCGTCGGCGACAACTCGACGGCCCACCGCTTCACGCTCAGCAACAGCGATGTCAGCGGCAACTATTCGGGCGGCATCTGGGTTGGCCAGAACGTCGACGACGGCCGGATCCTCAACAACATCGTCCATGACAACGGAAGTACCACGGGTATCTATGGCCAGTACACCACCCGCCTGCTGATCAGCGGCAACGAGGTCTACAACCAGAGCACCGGCATCTACACCTACTCGGCCGGCGACGAGGCCAACGACGGCGCCACCATTGTCAACAACCTGGTGCACGACGTCAGCACCGGCATCCAGCAGTACTACGAGGGCTGGATCAGGAACAACACCGTCTGGGCCGCCAGCACCGGCATTGCCGGCATCAGCAACTACGACGTCAGCGGCAACACCGCATGGGGCAACACGACCGGCATCGATGCCTCCAGCGTCTCCGTCACCGGCAACACGGTCTACGCCAACACCACCGGCCTGAACATCAACAGCCTGACCGCCAGCGGAAATCGCATCTACGACAACACGCTGGGTGCCAACGTCAGCAGCAACACGCTGCTGACCAACAACCTGATCTGGGACAACACGACGGGCGTGCGCCTGACCGGCGGCTACAGCGGCACCGAGCTCCACGGCATGGCCAACAACACCGTCGTGCAGAACGGCGGCACGGCGGTGCTGGTGGAGAACGCCAGCAACGCGCGCATCGTCAACAACATCCTGGACCTGCGCGCCGCCGCGACCGGCATCTCTGTCAATCCCAACAGCGAGACCGGCTTCCAGAGCGACTACAACCTGTTCTCCAGCCAGGTCGGCGTGGTGCTGACGCGCTGGGAAGGCCGCGACTTCACGAGCCGCCCCGACTGGGTCTACGAAACCGGCTACGACGTGCACAGCCGTGTCGCCACGCCGAGCTATGTCGACGAGAACGGCGCCGACAACCGCTTCGGCTGGGACGGCTCCGCCATAGGCAGCGCCGTCATCCTCGATGACGGCGACGCGGGCGTCAGCTTCACCGGCAGCTGGACGACGGTCTCGACCAGTTCGCCCGGCTATGGCGGTGACCGCCGCGAAGCCAACGGCAACCAGTACGGCACCGGCAGCAACGAGGCGACCTACACCTTCACGGGCCTGCAGGCCGGCACTTACGTGATCGCTGCGACCTGGAACAGCACTTCGGGCAACACCAGCAACCAGCCCTTCTACTTCTATGACGGCGCTGCGACGCCGGCCAACCTCGTGCGCAACATGCGCACCAGTCTGCAAGGCCTGCCTGCCGACTACACGGCCGACGGCGCCAAGTGGCGCGACCTGGCCACCGTCGTCATCACCGGCGACACGCTGACCGTGCGCGTCAACGACGCCGCCTCCTACGGCAAGATCGTCGCCGACGCCGTCCGCGTGCAACGAATCGGCGGCGACCACGGCGCGGACGACAACTTCCACCTCGTGGCTGGTTCTGCCGGCGTGGACGGCGGCGATCCGACCTCGCCGTACAGCCAGGAGCCTCTGACCAACGGCGCCCGCATCGACCAGGGCGCCTACGGCAACACCACCGGTGCGACGCAGAGCCCGTCGCCCATGATCCAGGTCACCGGCCCAACCGGCTTCGCCAAGCTCACCGTCGGCACGCCGGCCACCATCGAATGGCACACGGCCGGCCTGCTGCCGACGGAGCCCGTGCTGGCCATCAACGCCGGCAACGCCGGCCCCATCGCCGGCGGCGACCTGGGCAACTGGCAGCGCAACGCCTACCAGACCCAGAGCTACAGCTACACCAGCAACACCGACGTGGTGGACCTGAGCGGCGTCACCAACCCGGCGCCCGCCGCTGTCTACCAGAGCTCGGTCTACGCCAACGGCACCGTGGGCCAGGGCGTGAGCTATGCGCTGCCCGTGGCCGACGGTGATTACATCGTCCGGCTGCATTTCGCCGAGGACTACATCTACACCCAGCCGGGCTACCGCCAGTTCGACATCAAGTTCAACGGCAGCACCGTCGAGACCAATTTCGACATCCGCGCTGCAGCGGGTGCCAACCACAAGGCCGTGGTGCGCGAGTTCACCGTCTCAGCCAGCGGCGGCACCGGGCTGAACCTCGACCTCATCACCAAGACCAGTGGCTGGGGCGCCGAGATCAGCGGCATCGAGGTCCAGCGCGTCGTCCCTGCCGGCGATGCGAACGCCAAGGTCAACCTGCAGGTCAGCCTGGACAACGGCCTGTCCTGGACGACGATCGCCAGCGGCCTCGCGATGGACCGTTTCGGCAATGGCCGCACGACCTGGACGCCTGATTTCGCGACCGCCGGGAATACCGCGCTGATCCGTGCCATCGCCGTGCACGGCAACGGCACGACGGCCGCGACCGATACGTCCGACGAGCCATTCCTGATCGCCAACGGCGGCAAGGTCTACTACGTCAACGACGGCACCACGGCCGGCGACGAGTACACGACCGCCATCGGCGACAACGCCAACAGCGGCAAGGACGCGGCCCACCCCATGGCCAGTCTGTCGGCGCTGCTGCGCGCCTACGACGTGGGCCCGGGCGACACCGTCTTCGTCGACAGCGGCCGCTACAACCTCATCACCAACTTCACGCTGACCGCCAAGGACTCCGGCGTGCGCATCGTCGGTGCGCTGCACGCTGTCAGCGAGCTCAACCGCGGCAACACCAACAGCAACCAGTACTCGATCAACGTCGCCGGCGCGACCGACGTGACGCTGGAAAACCTCAAGCTCAGCGGCGGCCAGTACGGCATCGTCGTCGGCGACAACAGTGGCTCGCACCGCCTGACGCTGAAGAACCTCGAGGTCAGTGGCAACACCAGCGGCGGCATGTGGTTGGGCCAGAACGTCGACGACATGCTCGTGCTCGGCAACACCGTGCACGACAACGGCGGCACCGGCATCTACGGCCAGTACACGACGCGGATGCAGGTGACCGGCAACGAGGTCTACAACCAGTCCACTGGCATTTACACCTATTCGGCGGGCGACGAGGCCAACGACGGACCTGTCGTCAGCGGCAACCGCGTGCACGACACCAGCACCGGCATCCAGCTCTACTACGAGGGCGTCGCGCGCAATAACGAGGTCTGGCGCTCCAGCACCGGCCTGTACCTGCAGAGCGCCCGCGGCGAGAACAACGTGCTGCGCCAGAACAGCACCGGCATCGGGGGCGGCAGCGCGGAGATCGTCGGCAACCAGGTCTTCGCCAATACGCTGGGTATCGAGGCCTCGAGCAGCACCGTGACCGGCAACCGCATCTACAGCAACACGACGGGCCTGCGCGACACCGGCTCCGACCTGGTCAGCAACAACGTCTTCTGGGCCAACGTCACTGCGGCCCGCATCGCTGGCGGCCGCAACGGCAACGACCAGCAGGGCTTCTACAACAACACCATTCGCCAGACCGGTGGCCGCGCCATCGAGCTGGAGGCCAACGCCTACAACGTCCGGCTGCGCAACAACATCTTCGCGCTGACCGACGCCACGGCGATCCTCGTGCCGGCCAATGCCGAGCGCGGCTTCGACAGCGACTACAACCTCTTCGACGGCAGCGACCCGACCGCCTTCGTCGGCGTCAGCTGGGAGGGCGCGGACTTCAGCAACCTGCTGACCTGGCGCTTCGAGACCGGCAACGACCTGCACAGCCAGGTCGCCCCAGTGCAGTTCAACGACGTCGACGGTGCCGACAATGCCTACGGCTGGTCCATGGCGCCCATCGGCAGCGCGCTCATCCTGGACGACGGCGACATCGGCGTCAGCTTCAGCGGCAGCTTCACCACGGTGACGACCAACACCCCGGGCTACGGCGGCGACCGCCGCGAGGCCGGCGGCAACCTCTACGGCACCGGCAGCAACTACGCCACCTACACCTTCACCGACCTCACGCCCGGTACCTACCAGGTGGCCGCGACCTGGAGCCACAACATCAACGGTGGCTACGCCGGCAACACGCCGTACGAGATCTATGACGGCCTGATCGACCCGGACAGGCTGGTCAGCTTCCAGCGCACCGGCCAGAACAGCCTGCCCTCCGACTTCACGGCCGACGGCGCCAGGTGGCGCGAGATCTCTACCGTGGTCATCACCGGCACCACGCTGACCGTGCGCGTCAGTGACGCCGCCGCCTACGGCAAGTTCACGGCCGACGCGCTGCGCCTGCAGCGCGTGCAGGGCGACACCGGCCGGGACGACGACTTCCGCCTGCCCGTGGGCGCGCCCGGCGTCGATGCCGGCGACCCCGCCTTCGCCTTCGTCAGCGAGCCGACCAACAACGGCGGTCGTATCGACATCGGCGCCTATGGCAACACGCCGCAGGCCGCGGCCACGACCGTGCCCATGGTGCAGGTCACCGGTCCCAACGGTTACGCCAAGCTCGAGGTGGGCACCGCCACAGACATCAGCTGGCACAGCGCCGGCATCTCGACCACTGAGGCTGCGCTGCTCATCAATGCCGGCAACGCGGGCCCGGTGGGCGACCCTGTGCTGGGCTACTGGATGCGCAACGCCTACCAGACCCAGAGCTACAGCACGACCAGCAACACCGACGTGGTGGATCTGAGCGGCGTCTCCAACCCGGCGCCCGTCGCCGTGTACCAGAGCTCGGCCTACGCCAACGGCACCGTGGGCCAAGGTCTGAGCTACGCGCTGCCCGTCGCCGACGGTCAATACATCGTGCGGCTGCACTTTGCCGAGGACTACATCTACACCCTGCCTGGCTACCGCCAGTTCGATATCAAGCTCAACGGCAACACGGTCCAGACCAACTTCGACATCCGCGCCGCCGCGGGCGCCAACCACAAGGCCGTCATCCGCGAGTTCAACGCCGTCGCCAGCGGCGGCAACGGCATCAACCTTGACCTCATCACCAAGAGCGGCGGCTGGGGCGCCGAGATCAGCGGCATCGAGATCCTGCGCGTCGTGCCTGGTGCCGATTTGCAGGCCACCGTCGACCTGCAGACCAGTCTGGACAACGGCAACACCTGGCAGACCCTGGCCACGGGTGTGGGCATGGACCGTTTCGGCAACGGCCACTACAGCTGGACGCCGGACCAGACCACCAACGGCAACACCGCCCTGGTGCGCGCCATCGTGCGCCACGGCGACGGCAGCGTTGCGGCCCAGAACGTCAGTAACGAGCCCTTCCTGATCGCCAACGGCGGCACCGAGTTCTTCATCAACGACGCCAGCCTCGTCGGCGATGAGTCCAGCACGGCCATTGGCAACAACCTCAACAGCGGCAAGGACGCGGACCACCCGATGTCCAGCTTGGCCGCGTTGCTGCGCGCCTATGACTTGAATCCAGGCGATGTCGTCCACGTCGACAGCGGAAGCTACCGCATTTACACCAACGAGGTGTTCGATGCCAGCGACTCCGGCGTGCAGGTCAGCGGTGCCAGCGGCGTCGGCCACATCACGGCGATCAGCCGCGGCAACACCAATACCGGCGCCTACACGCTGGAGTTCTCCGGTGCCGACAACGTCACCGTCGACCACCTGAACATCACCGGAGCGGCCTACGGCGTCGTGTTCAACAACAACGTCGACAGCGACAACAACACGCTGCGCGCCAACGACGTCAACAGCAACGCCAACGACGGCGTCTGGCTGGGCACCAGCAACGACGGCAACCTGTTCACCGAGAACGTCCTGCGCAACAACGTCAGCCGCGGCATTTACTTCGAGAACGCGACCAACAACCGCGTCGAGAACAGCGAGATCCGCAACAACGCCAACGGCCTGTACTTCTATGGTGGTACCGGCAACATCGCCCAGGGCAACAAGGTCCACGACAACAGCGGCTTCGGTCTCTACAACTACGGTGGCAACGGTTCCGTCTTCCGCGACAACGAGGTCTATAACCAGGCCAACTACGGCATCCAGTACTACTCCGGCAACCTGTTGATCGAGGGCAACCTCATCCACCACAACGGCACCGGCATCGACGGCCAGTACGGCACCACCATCCGCGGCAATTCCATCTACGCCAACACGACCGGCGTGCAGGCCTACGACGGTGTGCTTGAAGGCAACCGCATCTACAGCAACTCGGTCGGCGTCATCGACACCGGCTACAGCCGCATCTTCAACAACGTCATCTATGCCAACACCAACCAGGGCGTGCGCGTGCAGGGCGGCCACACCATCGAGAGCGGTGACGGCATGTACAACAACACGATCCTGCAGACGGTGGGCGAAGGCATACGCCTGACGGGTAGCGCCAGCAACGTGCTGCTGGTCAACAACATCCTGCGCGTCGACGCCGGCTACGGCATCGCGGTGGACAACAACAGCCAGGCCGGCTTCCAGAGCAACTACAACCTTCTGTACCGTGGCCCGGCCGCCAACGCCTTCATCGGGCTGTGGAACGGCGCCACGCAGGCGACCCTTGCCGCCTGGCAGACCGCCTCGGGCAAGGATGCCAACTCGCAGACCGGCAACCCGCTGTTTCTGGACATCGACGGCGCCGACAACATCCTGGGCGAGCAGGGCGTCTCCACCGGCAACGGCTTCGACGACAACTTCGAGCTTGACGCCTTCTCGGCGGCCATCGACGCCGGTAACGCTTACCTGGCGCCGGCCAAGGACATCGAAGGCCGCGACCGCCGCAACGACCCCGACGTCAGCAACAAGGGCACCGGCTGGGACCTGTTCGTCGCCTCCGACGCCGGCGCGCAGTTCGCCGCCACCGGCACGGCCAAGCCTTTCAAGACCAGCGACGGCGGCTTCGAGCAGGCCATTGGCTTCAACTTCAACTTCTACGGCAAGACTTACACCAAGATGTGGGTCAACGCGAACGGCTACGTCTCGTTCGACACGGGCACGGATTCGTCCTACTACTACGGTGACAGCAATTCCACCGATGCGCTGCTGCGCAACGTGCGCATCGCGCCGCTGTGGGACAACCTCGACACTGGCCCCACTGGAAAGGACATCTTCATCAGCCAGACGGCCAGCAGCATCACCGTGCGCTGGGCCGCCAAGCTGCAGGGCACCAGCACCGATGTCAATGTCGCGCTGACCCTGTTCGCCGACGGCAAGGTCCGCTTCGACTACGGTGCCGGCAACACCGGACTCACCCCCACCGTCGGCCTGTCGGCCGGCAACGGCACGGCCTACGTGCTGGCCAGCTACGACGGCCAGGCCAACCTCGCCAGCGCCAGCTCGCTGCTGTGGACACCCACGCCCGGCCTTGTGTACTACGACATCGGCGCCTACGAGTTCCAGGGTTCGTCCGGCGACACCACCGGCCCGCAGGTCGCCAACATCTCGCAGCTGCCGGCCAACGGCGGTACGACCGCTCTTGCCTTCTCGGCCGTGCAGATCGACTTCAACGAGGCGCTGAATGGCGTGTCCGCGCGCAGCCCCGCGAACTACGAGCTGCGCCGCGCTGGTGCGGACGGCCAGTTCGACACCGGTGACGACGTCATCGTCAAGCTCAGCCCCTTCTACTCCTTCCCTGAGACCAGCCTGACGCTGAACTTCGGCGGCGTGCTGGCCGAAGGCAAGTACCGGCTGACGCTTTCCGGCACCAAGGCCATCTTCGATACCGCCGGCAATCCGCTGGACGGTGACGCCAACGGCACCCCGGGCGGCGACTACATCCGCACCTTCACCGTCGACCGCAGCACCAACCACGCACCGGTCGCCGTGCCCGCCACCCTCGACGTGGCCGAGAACGGCAGCATCGAGATCACGCTGGCCGCGACGGATGCCGACGGCGATGCGCTGATCTACGCCATCCCGACCGACGCGCTGCACGGCACGCTGTCGGCCATCGACCCGGTCACGCACAAGCTGACCTACACGCCCGACGCCGACTACAACGGCGCCGACAGCTTTGTCTTCAAGGTCGACGACGGCAAGACCGGCGTGTCCTCCGCGACCATCACGCTGAACGTCACGCCGACCAACACCGCCCCGGTCGTTCAGAACCAGTCCGGCAGCGTCAACGAGAACGGCAGCCTCAATCTGTTGCTGGCCGCCGCCGACCAGGAAACCGCGCGCGCCAACCTGACGTTCGAACTCGTCGCCGGGCCGGCCCACGGCACGATCACACAAGGTGCTGGCGGAGCTTGGGTCTACACGCCCACCGCCGGCTACATCGGTGCCGACAGCTTCACCTGGCGCGCCAAGGACCGCGGTGACCCGGACGGTGCGCTCGGCAACGCCGCCACCTCGGCCGCCGCCACCTACAGCCTCACTGTCGTCAACGTCAACGACCCGCCGGTCATCGCCCCCGTGGCAGACCAGCAGGTCAACGAGGGCAGCCAGATCCAGGTTCAGCTCACGGCCGCCGACCCCGATGGCCCGGGCAAGACCTGGGCGCTGCTCAGTGGTCCGGCCGGCGCTACGCTGGATGCCGTCACCGGCCTGTTCAAGTGGACGCCCGCCGACGGCCCCGGCAGCGTCGACATTCTGGTGCGCGTCAGCGACGGCGGCACGCCCAACCGCAGCGCCGACCTGGCGTTCAAGATCCTCGTCAAGGACGTCGATCCCAAGCTCAGCTTCACGGCGCCCAACAGCGCCGGAGGTGTCGGGAATGGCATCGCCGGCCAGGCCTATACCTTCACCTACACCGTCACCGACCCCGGCACCGACACCATCTCGTCGCTGTTCGTCGACTGGGGCGACGGCAGCACGCAGACCGTGGCCGGCAACCCCGGAAGCCTGACCCACACATTCGCCAACGTGGACGGCAACTACACGGTCAGCGTCACGCCCACCGACGAAGATGGCGCCCATGCACCCAGCACACTGGCTTTGCATATGGAGTTCAACGACCCGCCGGTGGCCAACGGCCAGACCGTGCAGGTCACCGAGGATGTGGCCAAGCCCATCACACTGGTCGGCACCGACCCCGAGGGCGGTGCGCTGGTCTACAGCCTCGTCAGCGGTCCGTTCAATGGCATGCTCGGCACGCTCGATGCCGGCACCGGTGCCGTCACCTACACACCGGACGCCGACTACAACGGCATCGACAGCTTCGTCTTCAAGGTCACCGACGCCGGCGGCAAGACCGGCAACGCAACCATCAACCTCGTCGTCAACCCGGTCAACGACAAGGCCGTCATTGCGGCCATCGCGCAGCAGACGCTGAACGAAGGCCAGACCCTGAGCCTGACCGCCACGGCCACCGACGTCGATGGTCCCGGCCCGATCACCTGGTCGCTGCTGAACGGACCTGCCGGCGCCGCCATCAACGCCAGCTCTGGCCTCATCACCTGGACGGCCACGGACGGCGATGCGACCTACGCCTTCAACATCCAGGCCAACGACGGCGCGGGCGGCCTGTCCACGGCCACGTTCAACGTGGTCGTGCACGACGTCGCACCGACGCTGTCCGCAGCAGGCCCCGCCACGACAGGCGCCGGCCAGGTCTACACGCTGGCCCTGGCCTCCAGCGACCCCGGCCTGGACACGCTCAGCAGTTGGACCATTAACTGGGGTGACGGCACGACCGTCAGCTTCGCCGGCACTTCGACAAGCGCCACCCACGTCTACGGCACTGCCGGCGGCTTCACCATCAAGGCCTCCGCCACCAACGAGGACGGCACGTTCGCGGCGCCCAACCTCGCCGTCACTGTCGAGCAGACCAACCACAACCCTGCAGCCGTGGACGACAGCTACAGCGTCCACGCAGGCCAGGTGCTGACCATCAACGCCCCGGGCGTGCTGGTCAACGACAGCGACGCCGACGGCGACCCGCTCAGCGTCACGGCCGTCAACACCACGGGCTTGCAGGGCACGGCCACCATCGCAGCGGACGGCAAACTGGTCTTCACGCCCAATGCCGGCTTCGTCGGCAACACGCAGTTCGGCTACACGCTCAGCGACGGCCAGGGCGGCACGTCCACCGGCATTGTGCGCATCGCCGTCACCAATGCGGCCCCGGTGGCCGCGGACGACAGCTACACGGTGCACGCTGGCAAGGTGCTCGACATCCCCGCGCCGGGACTGCTCTCCAACGATAGCGACGCCGACGGCGACGCGCTGAGCATCCAGTCCATCGACACCACCGGCACGCAGGGCACGGTGCAGGTCTTTGCCGACGGCCGCATGCGCTTCACGCCGACGGCCGGTTTCACCGGCAACACGCAGTTCAGCTACCGGCTGGGCGACGGCCTGGGCGGTGCGTCCACCGGCATGGTGCGCATCACGGTCGGCAACACGCCCCCTGTGGCCGTGGACGACAGCTACACCATGCACGCCGGCCAGGTGCTGGACATTCCCGAGCCGGGCCTGCTGGCCAACGACAGCGACGCCGATGGTGACGCGCTGGCGATCCAGTCCATCGACACCACCGGCACGCAGGGCACGGTGCAGGTCTTTGCCGATGGCCGCATGCGTTTCACCGCCGCTGCGGGCTTCACGGGCAATACGCAGTTCAGCTACCGGCTGGCCGATGGCCTGGGCGGCACATCCACCGGCATCGTGCGCATCTCGGTCGGCAATGCGGCCCCCGTGGCCGTGGACGACAGCTACACGCTGCGTCCCGGCCAGGTGCTTGACATCCCGGCACCGGGTCTGCTGGCCAACGACAGCGATTCCGACGGCGATCCTCTGGCCATCCAGTCCATCGACGTCACCGGTACCCAGGGCACAGTTCAGGTCTTTGCCGACGGCCGCATGAGGTTCACGCCCACCGCGGGCTTCGCCGGCAACACCCAATTCAGCTACCGACTGAGCGACGGCGTCGGCGGCACGGCCACCGGCATTGTCCGCCTGGCCGTCATCAACACGGCGCCGGTCGCAGCCGAGGACAGCTACAGCGTCCACGCCGGCCAGGTGCTGAACATCCCGGCACCGGGACTGCTGGCCAACGATAGCGATGCCGACGGCGACCCGCTGGCCATCCAGTCGGTCGACATCACCGGCCTCAAGGGCACGGCGCAGGTCTTCGCTGATGGCCGCATGATCTTCACGCCCACCGTCGGATTCGTCGGCGACACGCAATTCAGCTACAGGCTCAGCGACGGCTTCGGCGGCACCACCACGGGCATCGTCAAGATCGCCGTCACGAATGCCGCGCCCGTCGCGCAGGACGACCGCTACGCCACGCGTCCGGGCCAGGCGCTGGACATCCCCGCGCCCGGCCTGCTCGTCAACGACAGCGACGCCGACGGCGACCCGCTGGCCATCCAGTCCATCGACATCACCGGCACGCAGGGCACGGTGCAGGTCTTTGCCGACGGCCGCATGAGGTTCACACCCACGGCGGGCTTCACCGGCAACACGCAGTTCAGCTACCGTCTCAGCGACGGCGTCGGCGGCACGGCGACCGGCATCGTCCGCATCGCGGTCAGCAATGCCGTGCCGGTGGCCGCCGACGACAGCTACAGCGTCCACGCCGGCCAGGTGCTGAACATCCCGGCGCCGGGCCTGCTGGCCAACGACACCGATGCCGACGGCGACCCGCTGGCCATCCAGTCCGTGGACGTCACCGGCCTCAAGGGCACGGTGCAGGTCTTCGCCGATGGCCGCATGAGCTTCACGCCCACGGGCGGCTTCATTGGCAACACGCAGTTCAGCTACGTGCTGAAGGACGGCTTCGGCGGCACGGCGACCGGCATCGTCCGCATCGCCGTCACCAACACCGCGCCGGTGGCCGCCAACGACAGCTACACCGTCATCGCCGGCCAGGCGCTCGACATTCCGGCGCCCGGCCTGCTCGCCAATGACAGCGACGCCGACGGCGACACGCTGGCCGTCCAGTTCATCGACATCACCGGCACCCAGGGCACGGTCCAGGTCTATGCCGACGGCCGCATGAAGTTCACGCCCACAGCCGGCTTCAGCGGCACGACCAGCTTCCTTTACGGGCTGGCCGACGGTGTCGGCGGCACGACGACTGCGCGCGTCGACCTGAAGGTGCTGCCGGCCCTGCCGACGCTGCACGTTGACACCTTCCAGGCCACTGACACGGGCTTCCGCCTGCGCTTCGACCAGGCCGTCGACCAGAGCCTCATCCAGCTCTACGGTGCTGGCGCGCTGGCGCCGGATGTCGACTTCAGCGGTCCCGTCAACGGTGTGCAGGGCCGCGTTGCCGGCAGCATCGTCTTCGACGCCGACGGCCGGGGCCTCAGCTTCGTCAAGACCGGGGGCTTGCTGGAAGCCGGCAACTACCAGCTCAAGCTCAACGCCGGTGCCGACGGCTTCATCAGCCTCGGCGGCCTGCGGCTCGACGGCAACGGCGACGGCACGGCCGGCGACGCCTACACCCGCAGCTTCACGGTCGCCGCCTCCAGCGCCGCCGTGCTGGCGGTGCAGGAGTTCGCCCGCGGCCCAGGCCAGGCGGCCAGCTACGACCCGGCCTTGGGCGCCTTCGCCGTCAGCCTCGAGCGCGGCGCCGGCTTCCAGACGCTGAGCTTCGACCTCGACTTCGACCCGGTCTTGCTGAAGGTCACCGGCGCCACCCTCGCCAGCGGCCTGCCCGCCGGCAGCGGCATCACCAGCAGCCTCGCTCAGCCGGGCCGGCTGCACGTGCAGGTCTCGCTGGGTGCAGCCATCGCTGACGCGGCGCTGCGCAACCTGGTGCTCGTGCAGGCCACGGTCCCGCTGTCTGCGGGCTACTGCGCGGCCGAGGTGCTGCGGCTGTCTAACGTCGGCGGCAACGCGGGCGCGCTGCGCGCCGATGACGGCCTGCATGTGGTGGCCAACCTGGGTGATGCCAACGCCAGCCGCAGTCTGACGGTCGACGATGTGGGCCTCATCCAGGCCGTGGCGGCACGCAGCATGACGGGCTTTGCGGCCTACACGCTGATCGACCCGACCCGGATCGCGGACGTCAATCGCGACGGGCGCATCAACGCCGCCGACGCACTGCTGGTGCTCAATGCCAGCAAGGGCCTGGCCGTGACGGCGATCCCGGCGCCGGTGGCACCGCCCGTCGGGCCTGTCGTCACCCGAGTCACGCCGGAGGCCGACGGTTTCAGCCTGCGCTTCGACCGCGCGGTCAACACCGCGCTGATCCAGGCCTACGGTACCGGCAGCGTGCAAGACCTGTGGCTGGACGGTCCGGCCGGTCGGGTCGGCGGCAGCGTCTTCTTCGACGCCGACGGCCAGGGCCTGCGTTTTGTCGTCACCAGCGGCGTGCTGCCGGCCGGCAGCTACAGCTTGACGCTGAAGTCTGGTGCTGCTGGCTTCACGGCTTTGGCCGATGGCCAGCAGCTGGACGGCAATGCCGATGGCACGACGGGTGACGACTTCGTCGCCAGCTTCACCGTTGACGCGGGCGGCGGCGCGGTCGTCAGCATCGGCAACCTCGTCATGCCGTCCGGCTCTGCCAACCAGGCGCTGGGCTTGCAGGTCCGAGAAGCGGCGGGTGCGCGCACGGTCTACCTGCAACTGGCCTATGACCCGGCCACCTTGCACATTGACGCGGTCAACCTCGGCGCCGGTGCGCCGGCGGGCAGCGTCATGACCCTGGACACCGACGTCGCCGGGCGCCTGGGCGTGCAGTTGACGCTGGGCAGCGCGCTGCCCGACGCCGCGCTGCGCAT
This sequence comes from Burkholderiales bacterium, assembly GCA_016195825.1. GTDB lineage: Bacteria > Pseudomonadota > Gammaproteobacteria > Burkholderiales > Burkholderiaceae_C > Pelomonas. The sequence continues at coordinate 25,408 of JACPYV010000198.1, forward strand.
CCTGGTCACGCTCAGCACCAGCGTGCCCGCCGGCGCCACCGCCGGCAGCAGCCGCCTGTTGCGCCTGATCGACGCCAGCGTGGACGGCGCCGCCGCCCGTGCCGACCTGGGCGTGCAGGTGGTGGGCGCGCTGGGTGATGCCAGCGGCAACGGCAAGGTCGAGCGCGAGGACGTCGGCCTGATCCAGTCGGTTGCCGCGCGGGCCGATACCGGCTTCGCGGCCCAGCCGCTGCTTGACCCCGTGCTGCTGGCCGACCTCAACCACGACGGCCGCATCACCGCCGCGGACGCGTTGCTCGCGCTACGGCTGAGCCAGCAGACCCAGCTGATCCAGGCGGCTCCCGGGCTTTCGCTCGTGTCACCTGCACTGGCGACGGCCCCCTCGACTGCGGGTGGCGAAGCGCCTGCCAGCGCTGCATCGTCCGTACCTGTTGCGGTAGCGGCTGCGCCGGCGCCGGTGGTCAAGCTCAGTGGCGCGCTGGACTTCGGGTTGAAGGCCCCATTGCCCAGCAGTGTCTGGGTGAATGACTGGGTTGCGGGAACGCGCCAGACGGTGCCCAATGACTGGAAGGTCACGCTTTGAAGATGAACGGATTTCAGGAGAACCCCATGACAACATTTCGCCTCGCCACGCTCGCAGTGGCTGCCGCCCTTGCGTTCTCTTCGGCGGCCCGCGCCGAGGTGATCAATGCGCCGACCGTCGGCGGCGCGCTGAATGGCACTGCGGTGCTGAACCTGTCCTTCAACGTGCCGACTGCCTTCGACCTTTCGGCGCTGACGCTGACCATCGACTGGCCGACCACGGGGCTGATGCTGGATCCCTCGGCTTCCACGGCCCTGGGTCAATCCTGGCCCACGTTCGCCGCGCTGTTCGAGCCCGATCCTTTGCTCACGCAGATCACCATTGACCCCGCGACTGGCAAGTTCGGCGCCTCCGCCATCTTGAAACAGCCCATGACATTGCCCGCCGGCAGCTACTCGGTCGGCATGTCTTTCCAGCTCCTGGGCGTCGGCAGCCACAAGGTGAGCTATGCGCTTGACCTGATCGACATCAACGCCGACACGCCCGTCAGCATCACCGGCAGCGGGCTCGTCACTGTCTCCGCCGTTCCGGAGCCTGAATCCCTGGCCTTGCTGCTCGCCGGCCTGGGTGTCGTGGGCGGCATGGCTCGTCGCCGCGCGCGTTGAACTTGCCGGACCGTCGCGTCCCGGCGGGCCGGGCGTCGTGCCGCTCGCCCGCTGACCGCCCATGAACGCCCGCCACGATCTGCCTTCTTCCAACCCTGCGCTCGGCGCTGATGCGGCCTGGGCTTCGCTCGCCGAGGCCAGCTCCGCCGAGGCGCTTTGCCGCGCTTGGCTGGCCGTGCTGTGCAGCCTGGTGCCAGGCGCCCAGGTGGGCCTGCTGCTGCTGCAGGACGCCGCCGGCTCCTACGTGCCCGCAGCCGCCTGGCCCGAGGGCACCGAACTGGCGCGCCTGGCCGACATCGCCCGCGAGTGCTTGGGCACGCGCCAGGGCGTGCGTCGCCAGCACGCTGGCCACCCGACCCAGCTGGCCTATCCGTTGGCCTCGGGTGAGGCCTTGCACGGCGCGGTCGTCATCGAACTGCTGGACGCCAGCCCCGAGGCCATCCGCCTGTGCGCCCGCCTCACGCACTGGGGCGCCGGTTGGATGGCCGACCTGTTCGCCCAGCGCGAGCTGTCCCAGGCCCGCCAGCGGCTCGACGAATCGGCCTTCCTGTTCGAGGTGTCGCTCGCGGCCCTGGCCGAGCCGGACTTCCGCCAGGCCGGCCTGACGCTGGTCAACAAGCTGGCCGCGCGCTTCGGCTGCCATCAGGTGCAGCTGGCGCTGGCCGACGGGCCCACGCTGGAGACGGCGGCCGTGTCGCACTCGGCCTGGTTTGACGAGCGCGCCAACCTGACTGCGCTGGCCCGCGTTGCGATGACGGAAGCCTTCGACCAGCGCAGCGCCGTCGTTTGGCCCGAAGCCGTGGGCACGCCGGACACCCACACGCTGTGCATGGCTCATTCGCGCTACGCGGCCGACTCCGGTAGCCTGGCCCTGGTCTCCCAGCCGCTGGCCGTCGGTGCCGCGCCGCCGTTTGCGGTGCTGCTGTTCGAGCGCAACACGGTCTTCCAGCCGGCCGAGCTGAAGGGCATGGCGCTGCTGGCCGGCGTGCTGGCACCGGTGCTGGAGCACAAGCATGCGCGCGACGAGGGCCTGGCCCACCATGCCCGGCGCAGCCTGCGCCACGCGGCCGCGCGGCTGACCGATGCCTCCCACCCCGGCATCAAGCTGGGCGCCGGCGTGCTGGCGCTGCTGCTGCTGGTCGCGGCCCTCGTGCCAGTGGACCACCGCGTGTCGGCGCCGGCCATCGTCGAGGGCGCCGTGCAGCGCTCGGCCGTCGTGCCCTTCGACGGCTTCCTGCGCGACGCGCCTGCCCGCGCCGGTGACACGGTCAAGGCCGGCCAGGTGCTGGCGCGCATGGACGACCGCGACCTGCAGCTGGAGAAAGTTCGCTGGGAGACCGAGCTGGAGATGGCGCAGCGCAAGGAGCGCGAGGCCATGTCGCAGGCCGACCGCGTCAACCAGCGCCTGTCGGCCGCCCAGGCCAACCAGGCTCGCGCGCAACTGGACCTGACACTGTCCAAGCTGTCGCGCGCGGCGCTGACGGCGCCCTTCGATGCCGTGGTCGTCAAGGGCGATCTGTCGCAGCAGCTGGGTGCGCCGCTGGAGATGGGCAAGACGTTGTTCGAGCTGGCACCTCTGGCGAGCTGGCGCGTCATGCTGAAGATCGACGAGCGCGACATCGCGCGCGTGGCGCCGGGGCAGGGCGGCGAGCTGGTGCTGACCGGCGCGCCGGGCCAGCGCTGGCGCTTCACGCTGAAGTCGGTCACGCCGGTGTCCGTGGTGGAGGAGGGCCGCAACTACTTTCGCGCCGAGGCCCAGATCGCCGAGCTGGAAGGCCAGCAAGGCCTGAAGCTCAAGCCCAACATGGAAGGCGTGGCCAAGGTCGTCGTCGGCGAACGTAGTCTGCTGTGGGTGTGGACGCACCGCTTCACGGACTGGGTCAAGCTGGCCCTGTGGCAATGGACGCCGTAGTCCCACCCGCGCGGCCGCTGGGCGACGCGCTGTTCTCGGCCAACTGGTACCGCGTCGCCACGCTGAAGCCGCGGCTGCGCGGCCATGTGCGCATTCACCGCCATGTGTACCGCGGCGAGATCTGGTACGTGGTCGAGGACCGCGTCTCCGGCAAGTACCACCGCTTCAACCCCAGCAGCTACCGCGTCATAGGCCTGCTGGACGGCGAGCGCACGCTGCAGCAGGTGTGGGACCGTCTCTCTGCCGCGATGGACGAGCACACACCCAGCCAGGACGAGCTGGTACAGCTGTTCGGCCAGCTCTATGCGGCCGACCTCATCCAGTGCGACGTGACGCCGGACGTGGCCGAGCTGTTCGAGCGCGGCGGCAAGCAGCGGCGCTCCAAGATGCTGCAGCGCTTCGCCAACCCGGTGTCGCTGCGCTTCCCGCTGGTGGACCCGGACGCCTGGCTCGGCCGCGTCATCGCCGCCGCCGGGCCGCTGAAGGGCTGGGTGGGCGTCGCACTGTGGCTGGCCGTCGTGCTGCCGGCCGTGCTGCTCGCGCCCAGCCACTGGCGTGAGCTGACCGGCAACATCAACGAGCGCCTGCTGGCCGTCGACAACCTGCTGCTGCTGGCCATCCTGTTCCCGCTGCTGAAGGCGGCGCACGAGATCGGCCACGGCCTGGCGGCCAAGCGCTTCGGCGGCGAGGTGCACGAGATGGGCGTCATGCTGCTCGTGTTCTTCCCCGTGCCCTATGTGGACGCCAGCAGCTCCAGCGCCTTCGGCAGCCGCTGGCCGCGCATGCTGGTGGGCGCGGCGGGCATGCTGACCGAGCTGTTCATCGCGGCCATCGCCTTCTACCTGTGGCTGGCGCTGGAGCCGGGCTTCGTGCGGTCCCTCGCATTCAACGTCATCGTGCTGGCCAGCATGACCACGCTGATGTTCAACGCCAACCCGCTGTTGCGCTACGACGGCTATTACATCTTCGCGGATGCCATCGAGAGCCCCAACCTCGGCCAGCGCGCCAGCGACTACTGGGGCTGGCTGCTGCGCTACCACCTGTTCGGTCAGCACCAGGCCGAGCCGCCGCCGTCAACTCCGGGTGAGCGGCGCTGGTTCCTGGTCTACGCGCCGCTCGCGCTGGCCTACCGGCTGTTCGTCATGTTCAGCATCGCAGTCTTCATTGCAAGCCGCTACTTTTTCGTTGGCGTGCTGATCGCCGCCTGGGGCATCGTCGCCAGCGTCATCCTGCCCCTGGGCGCGCGGCTTGAAACGGCTGGCCGGCGACCCGGCGCTGGAGCCGCAGGCCGGCCGCGTGCGCCGCGTGCTGTGGATATCGGGCGCACTGGTCGTGCTGCTGCTGTTCGTCATCCCGATGCCGCACCACTCGGTGGCGACAGGCGTCGTCTGGCCCAGCGACAACGCGGTGCTGCGTTCGCAGTCGGCAGGCTTCTTCTCCAGGCTGCTGGTGCGGCCGGGCACAGTGGTGCTGGAGGGCCAGCCGGTGGCCGAGCTGGTCGACCCCGCACTGCAGGCGCGCGTGGCCGAACAGCGCGGCCGGCTGGAGCTGGCCCAGGCCAAGCACGACGCCGCTTTCGGCGTCATCGGCATCGTCCCGGCGCGGGCGGCCTTGCTGGCCGAGGAGGTCAGGCGCGAGCAGGCGGCGCTGGCGTCGCTGGAGGGCGAGGCCGCCAAGCTGATCGTGCGCGCTGAGGTCGCAGGCATCCTGCTGCTGACACGGCCGGACGATCTGCCGGGCCGTTTTTTCAAGCGCGGCGAGGTGCTGGGTCACATCGACACCGCCGGCCCGCCGCTGGTGCGCGTCGTGCTGCCGCAGTGGCAGAGCGCGGCTGTGCGCGGCTTTGAGGTCAGGCTGCCGCAGCAGCCGGGTCACAGCTACGAGGCCAAGCTGGCGCGCAGCGTACCGGCGGCAGCGCGCGACCTGCCCAGCCCGGCGCTGGGGACGGCGGCCGGTGGTGACATTCCGCTGGACCCGCATGACCCCAAAGGCCTGCAGGCGCTGCAGACGCTGTTTGAGCATGAGCTGCAGCTGGGGCAGGACATGCCGTACCGGCAGATCGGCGCGCGCGTGCTGGTGCGGCTCGAGCATGAGTCGGAGCCGGTGGCGCTGCGGGTCTGGGACGGGCTGCGGCGGTTGTTCTTGTCGCACTTTCAGCTTTGACGGGCGCTGCAGCGGCTTAACGCGATGACCACAGCCACGCTCCCCCTCGACATCGGCGAATCCCTCGCCCACGGCATCTTCCCCGAGCGTCGCGACGTCGACGAGCCCGTGCACGACCGCTTCGCCCGTGGCGTCCTCTGGCGACTGAAGCGCCGCTTCTTCCCCGCCGTGCCCACGCTGCGCGCGATGGCCGCAGCAGCCGGTGAACTCGAAGCCGAGATCCAGCGGCAGCCGGACCAGGAACTCCGCCGTCGCCTGCTCAAAGCCGCCCCCGCCGCCGTGCAGGCCGGCCGTGCCGCCGGTCTTGCCGAAGTGATGGCCCTGGTCCGCGAAGGTGCCCGCCGCAGCCTCGACAAACGCCCCTTTGACACACAGCTGATGGGCGCTGCTGTCCTGCTCGAAGGCCGCCTGGCCGAGATGCAGACCGGCGAAGGCAAGACCCTCACCGCCGGACTGGCCGCAGCCATCGCCGGTGCCGCCGGCTTGCCGACCCACGTCGTCACCGTCAACGACTACCTGGCCCGGCGCGACTGCGAGCTGATGCAGCCGCTGTTCGCTTTCTTCGGCCTCACCGCCGGCGTGGTCTGGGCCACGCTGGAGCACGAAGCCAAGCGCGAGGCCTACCAGCGGCCCATCACCTACTGCACCAACCAGAGCCTGGTGTTTGACTACCTGCGCGACCGCGTCGCTGCCGGCGGCCGCGTCAGCCCGGCGCAGATGCAAGCACGGCAACTGCATGGTCGCCTGCCGCAGCCGTTGCTGTTGCACGGCCTGCACTTCGCCATCGTCGACGAGGCCGACTCCATCCTCATCGACGAGGCGCGCACGCCGCTGATCCTGTCCGAGAAGCAGGGCGAGCCGCCCGACGCCACCGACTACCAGCAGGCCTTGAAGATCGCCGCCAGGCTGAAGCTGGGCGAGCATTTCGGCATCGACGCGGCCCGCCACAGCCTGCACTTCGAGGCCGCCGGCCTTCCCGCCGTGCGCGAGGCGGCCGAAGGCCTGGGCGGCGTCTGGGGCGTGGCGCGCGGGCGAGAGCATCTCGTGGGCCAGGCGCTGCGTGCGCTGCACCTGTTCCACCGTGACCAGCACTACGTCGTCATTGACGGCGCCGTTCAGATCGTCGACGAGTACACCGGCCGCGTGCTGGAAGGCCGCAGCTGGGAGGGTGGCCTGCACCAGATGATCGAGGCCAAGGAGGGGCTGGACCTGACTGAACCGGCGCGCACGCTGGCCCGGATCACCTTCCAGCGCTTCTTCTGCCGCTACCTGCGCCTGGCGGGCATGACCGGCACGGCGGCCGAGGTCGCGGGCGAGCTGAACCAGGTCTACCGGCTGGACGTCGTACGCCTGCCCACGCACAAGCCCGACCAGCGTGTCACGCGGCCCGCACGGCTGCTGCGCACCCAGGGCGCCAAGTGGGCCGCCGTGCACGAGGCGGTCGCGGGCGAGCTGGCCGCAGGCCGGCCCGTTTTGGTCGGCACGCGCTCGGTGCGCGCGTCGGTCGCTCTGTCGGAGGAACTCGGTCCGCGCCAGGTCCACCGCGTCCTGAACGCGCGCCAGGACCAGGAAGAGGCCGACATCGTCGCCACGGCAGGCGAGCCCGGCGCGGTCACGGTGGCCACCAACATGGCAGGCCGCGGCACCGACATCCACCTAGCGGATAGCGTCATTGCTGAGGGCGGTCTGGCCGTGCTGCTGACCGAGTTTCACGACTCTGCCCGCATCGACCGGCAGCTCGTGGGCCGCGGTGCCCGCCAGGGCGACCCCGGCGTGGCGCTGGCCATCGTCGCCCTGGACGACGAGATCTTCACGGCCCATGCAGCCACGCTGCAGGCGCTGTTCGCCCGTGCCTTCGCTGGCGACGAGCTGCCGGGCTGGGCATTGGCCCTGTTGCGTCGCGCCGCGCAAGGCCACGCCGGCCGCCTGCACGCGGCCATGCGCCGGCGCACGCTCAAGGCCGACCGCCAACTCGACAATCTGCTTGGATTCGCCGGAAACCAGATATGAAAGCCTTGCCCCTGCTGCCGCTTTTTCTGCTGCTCTCGTCCGCTGCGCTGGCCCAGGCGCCCAAGCCCGCCCCCGCCGTGCCAGCTGCCCCGGCTGCACCCGCCGGCTACGACTGCCTGATCGAGCCCAACCAGCGCATCGAGATCCGCAGCCCGGCCAACGCCCTCATCGACAAGGTATTGGTGGAGCGCGGCAGCCAAGTGCGCGCCGGCGACACGCTGGTGCTGCTGGATGGCAGCGTCGAGCGCGAGGCGCTGGCTGGCGCCCAGCAGCGTGCCGAGTCCGAGTCCGAGCTGCGCGTGGCCCGCGCCCGCGCCGACTACGCCCGCGAGAAGTTCCGCCGCCGCGAGGACTTGCGCGAGCAAAACTACATCACCGCCCAGGACCGCGACGAGGCCCAGGCCGAGCTGCGCGTTGCTGAGGCCGAGCTGGCGCTGGCGGTCGACAATCGCCGCCTGGCGGGCATCGAGTCGCAACGGCTGAATGCGGTGCTGCGGCAGCGGGCACTGCGGGCCCCCTTCAACGGCGTCGTCACTGACCGCCTGCAGCACCCGGGCGAGCTGGCCTTCACGGGCGAGGGCTCGCGGCCCATTCTGAAGATGGCGCAGACCAACCCGTTGCGCGTGGAGGTCGTGCTGCCGGTGGGCCTGATGGGGCAGATCAAGGCCGGGCGGGCCGCCGAAATCACGCCCGAGTCGCCGCTCAAGGGCGCTTGGCGCGCGCAGATCAAGGTCGTCGACAGCGTGTTCGACTCCGCCAGCGGCTCCTTCGGCGTGCGGCTGGAGCTGCCCAACCCGAACGGCGACATCCCGGCGGGCGTGCGCTGCAAGGTCAGGTTCCTCTGAGCTGAGGGCAAGGCCGATGGCGCACCGCTGCGCCAGCCTCTAGGCTAGGGCCTTTCCCAGCGGAGCCC
>JACPYV010000016.1 GCA_016195825.1 Burkholderiales bacterium
GCTGCTGCGCAACACCACGCTGGCCGCCGCCAAGACCGGCGCCAAGCGCATCTGAACCCGGCGTCGTCCCAACATGCACATGACGCCTTTTTCCACCGCCACCGAGCCGAGTCGCCAGCGCTGCTGAGCAGCGTTGCCGACTCGGCTCGGCCTATTTCACGATTTCGAGAATCCGCGCGCGGTCAAAGCCGATGACGCGCTGGCCGCGCACCACCAGCGTGGGCGTACCCACCGCGCCAAGGGCCTGGTAGTCGGCCAGGCATTGCGCGTCGCGCTCGATGAAGCATTCGCTGAACGGCACGCCCTCGGCCGTCATCCAGCGCCGCGCGGCCAGGCACCAGGGGCAGGTCTCTGACGAGATCATGCGGATGTCGCCCGGCCTGGCGTGCCGGGCGAGGCGCTCACCGTCCACAGCCGCGACATGGCCACGCCAGGCCCAAGAGGCCAGCGCCGTCGACGCCACAACCACCAGCAGAGAAAGTGGAGGCCACTTCATGCCTCCGATGCTAGACGCGTCTCAATAGACCTCGGGCACCATGATGTCGTCCGGCACGGGGTTGCGCAGGTAGTCCTCGCGGCGCTCGCGCGCGGGGAGCTCGATGTCGGCATGCGGCACCTCTTCGTAGGGCATCTGGCCCAGCAGGTGGTGGATGCAGTTCAGCCGTGCGCGCTTCTTGTCGTCGGCCTTGACGACCCACCACGGCGACTCGGGAATGTGGGTGCGCTCCAGCATCACCTCCTTGGCCTTGGTGTATTCCTCCCAACGGCGGCGCGACTCCAGGTCCATGGGGCTGAGCTTCCACTGCTTCAGCGGGTCATGGATGCGGCCCAGGAAGCGCACGCGCTGCTCGTCGTCGCTGATCGAGAACCAGTACTTGATGAGCTGGATGCCCGAGCGCTGCAACATGCGTTCGAACTCGGGCGCCGAGCGGAAAAACTCCTCGTACTGGTCGTCGGTGCAGAAGCCCATCACCCGCTCGACGCCGGCGCGGTTGTACCAGCTGCGGTCGAACAGCACGATCTCGCCCGCCGCCGGCAGGTGCGACACATAGCGCTGGAAGTACCACTGCGTGCGCTCGCGGTCGTTTGGCGCCGGCAGCGCGGCCACGCGGCACACGCGCGGGTTCAGCCGCTGGGTGATGCGCTTGATGACGCCGCCCTTCCCTGCTGCGTCGCGGCCCTCGAAAAGGATGACTACCTTATGGCCGGTGTGCTGTACCCAGTCCTGCAGCTTGACCAGCTCGCTCTGCAGTCGGAACAGCTCGCGAAAGTAGCGCTTGCGCTCCGCGGACGCTTCGTCGCTGGGCAGGGTACCGGGCTCACGGTCTTCCAGCTCAAGCTCCAGCTCCTCGTCGAAATCGTCCTGCAGGTCACGGTGAATGCGCTTCACCAGCTCGTCTTCGATGTGGCTCACGATGGCTCCCGGCCGCGACAGCGGCACCGCTGCCAGCCTAGCCGCGCAGCGTGGCGCGCGTGTGACACCGCCGGGCTTGACGAATTCGTTTACAGGCGTAATCATTGATGTCGTTTACAAACGTAATCGTGAAAAAAGCAACCCCGCCCCCCATCAGCGAAGCCGAAGCCCAGGTCATGCAGGAGCTGTGGGCCCGCTCGCCCCAGGGTGCCGACGAGATCGCCGCGACTCTGGGCCCGCGCCAGGGCTGGCAGCTCGCCACCGTGAAGACGCTGCTGAACCGCCTGCTGCACAAGGGCGCCCTGACCGCCGAGCGCGACGGCCGGCGCTTCCTCTATGCCCCGGCCGTGCCCAAGGACGCCTGGGTGGCCGACACCGGCCTGTCGCTGATCGACAAGCTGTTCGGCGGGCGCCTGGCGCCGCTGGTGGCGCAGTTCGCGTCGGAGCGCAAGCTCAAGCCCGAGGACGTCGAGGCGCTGAAGGCGCTGCTGAAGGAGCAGGGTCATGAGTGAGCGGCTGCTGGCGGTGTTGCTGCAGCAGGCGCTGCTGATGAGCGCGGGCGTGCTGCTGATCGCCGTGCTGCGGCCGCTGCTGCTCAAGCGCCTGGGCGCGGGCAGCGTCTACGCGACCTGGATGCTGGTACCGGTGCTGCTGCTTACGCCACTGCTGCCTCGGCCGGCGCAGGAGCCGTTGCGCGTGGTGCTGCAGACCACCGGTACGCTGGAGACCGTCAGAGCGCCCGTCCTGCCAGCGCCGCCGCCCGATCAGGCGGTGATCTGGCTGGCGCTGTGGCTGGGCGGCACTGTGCTGGTGCTGCTGTATCAGACGCGCAGGCAGCAACGGCTTGCGCGTTTGGGTGGACGCTTGCCGGCCGGCAGCAGCCCCGCCCTCGTCGGCCTGTTCAAGCCGCGCGTGGCGCTGCCGATCGACTTTGACGAGCGCTTCTCGCCCGCCGAACGCGAGCTGATCCTGGCCCACGAGCAGGTGCACCGCGACCGCTTGGACAACCTCTGGAACCTGCTGGCCTGCACGCTGACAGCCCTGCATTGGTGGAACCCGCTTGCCTGGTGGGGCGCACGCCGGCTGCGGGCCGACCAAGAGCTGGCCTGCGATGCCGCCGTACTGAGCAATCGGCCCGGCGCGCTGGCCGACTACACGCGGGCACTATTGGCTGCCCACGATCTCCGCCACCTCGGTGCGCCGCTGGCCAGCCGCTGGGGCACCACCCATCCCCTCGTCGAAAGGATTGCCATGTTGAGCCACGCACGTCGCTTCCCGGGTTTCTCACGCGCCTTTCTTGGCTTCACGCTGGTCGCCGCCACAGTCTTCAGCTACGCCCTGCAGGCAGCCGAGCCCCTGAAAGAAGAACGCCAGGCAGAACTGAAGCTGGACATCAGCTATCGCACCGGCAAAGACGGCGAGCGCACGACGCTTAGCAGCCAGCCTACGCTGCACGTGCGCCTGAGCCAGCGAGCCACCGTCATGTTCAACGGGACGCCAGACAAGCCCACGCCCGAGTCGCTGTCCATCGTCCTCATCGCGCGCGACCTGGGCGACGACCGGATCGAGTTGCAGGCGGAGGTCAGCAAGGGCAATCCCCTGACCCTCATCTCGCGTCCTCGCCTGATCACACGCAACGGCGTCAAGGCGCTGATCGAACAAGGCCGCGACGACCCTGTCGCCAGCGAGCATCTTTCGCTCGCCATCACGCCGACGCTGCTGGGCGGCGGCCACGCAGCCGCTCAGCCCGGCACTCTGTAGTTCTCCGACCCGAACAGGTCGATGCCGCAGGCCAGCTGCTCCACCCAGTCGATGAACTCGCGCACGGCCGCGCCCACCATGGGCGAGCCGTGCTGGGGCGCGATCATCTGAATGTCCAGTTGCCGCACCATCGCTGCCCACAGCCGCAGCACCTTGTTGCTGACCATGTAGCGGCGGTGGAAGCCCTCCATACGCGGGATGTGCGCGGCCAGCGACGTGACCGGCTGCTCCGGGTTCAGGCTGGCGCCCATCGACGCACCCAGGTCGCCCGAAAACAAGATGCGACTGACCGGGTCATAGAACTGGAAATTGCCCTCGGCGTGCAGGAAATGTGCAGGCAGCGCCCACAGCTCGAAGCGGTCTTGGCCTGTACCCAAGTGCAGGCGCTCGCCGGCATCGGGCAGGCCCACGATGCGGCCGCTCGTCTTGCCGGGCTTGCAGAAGTGCGGTGCGAACCGCTCCCAGACGCGCGAGATGTAGACCGGTGCCTCGGTGGCCGTCATCCAGCGGTCCAGCGACGCGATGATGTCCGGGTCGGCATGCGAGGCCAGGATGGCCGCGAGCTTGTGCGGCGGGAAGAAGGCCGACATGCCCAGGTAGAGCTCGTGATAGGCGATGTTGCCACCCGGGTCCAGGATGGCGCCGGTGTCGCCATTGACCAGCAGGAACTGGTTGGACTGCACGGCATCGCCGCCCTCGTCGCCAAGGCGGGCGAACATGGCGCAGACATGCCGGCCCTGACGGAACAACTCGATGGACATGCGGGGACTCGGGCAGTGGCGGGGTGCGCAGGCTACGCGGGCGCCTGCCGGCCTGCCTTGTCCGAGGTCAAGACCCGTGGCCTTCGACGAGGCCGCTAAAGTCGCGCTCTCCCGATCCGCCTCCGCGTGACCCCATGAGCCTCGCCGACCTCCGCTCGGCCCTGAACGCCGAGCTGTCGGCCACGCCCGAGTACTACGACTTCAAGGTGTTGCACAGCGAGCGCGACGGCGTGCTGTGGCGGGTGACGCTGGAGCAGGGCTATGTGTTCGCCGAAGGCCAGCGCCCCGGCACGGCCTCGGCCCAGGCGCTGCTAGACGACAGCCTGGATGGCGCCAGCGCCTGGTGGGGCGCGCCGGCCAAGGGCGGCGCCAGCGTGCTGGCGGTGCTGTCCGAGGACGACCAGCTGGTGCTGCAAAACGCCAGCGGCGCGCCACCGCCGGCGGGGCATCTGATCCGCCTGTACCCCACGCGCTTCCTGAACGCTGTGGCCGACGCCTGGTGGGACACGGCCTGGGCCGAGCAGGCGCTGGCCTGCCTGCCCGACCTGTCCAGCCCGCAGCCGCTGCACGGTGGCGCAGTGCTGACGGGCGAACCCTTCCGATGGCTGCGCCCAGCCCAGCGCGCGGCACTGGCGCTGGCAGGCCACAGCAGCGCCTTCTTGTGGGGCCCGCCGGGCACGGGCAAGACCACCACGCTGGGCGTGCTGCTGGCCGAGTACCTGGACCGCCACCCCAGCGCCCGCGTGCTGCTGCTGTCCACCACCAACCAGGCGGTAGACCAGGCCACGCTGGCCGTCGACAAGGCCTTGCAGAAGGGCCGGCGCGAGCCCCTGCGGCCGACCTTGCAACGCCTGGGCACGCGCTTTGACGCAGCGGCCTACGCCGGCCGCGAGCACCTGATCCCCACGCAGGATCGCGAGCTCATCACCCGCCTGGCCCGCGCGGAAGGCCAGCGGCCCTCGGCCCGCGACGCGCTCGCACTGAAGGCCTGGGCCGACCGTGTGGCCAACCTGCGCGACGAGCTTCGCCGCGCCTCGCTGCAGGTGTTGCAGCGCTGCCGGCTGGTCAGCATGACCACCACACGCGCCGCCTTCACGCTGAAGACGCTGCGCGAGCTGACGCCCGGCGGCGAGCCGCCCTTCGACCTGCTGGTGTTCGACGAAGCCAGTCAGGTCAGCCTGGCGCACGCGCTGGTGCTGATGCCGCTGGGCCGCGCGCGGCTGTTTGCGGGCGACCCACGGCAGCTGTCGCCGGTGCAGCGCAGCGACGACCGCCTGGCCCGACGCTGGCTGGGCCGCTCGGCATTTGCCGAGATGCCGCGCGGCGGTCCCGCCGTGGCGCTGCTGGACGAGCAGTCGCGCATGGCACAGCCCATCGGGGAGCTGGTGAGCCAGCTGTTCTACGACGGTGCGCTGCGCGTGGCGGCGGATGCCCAGGCCTCGGCGGGCTGGCTGGCGGAGCGCCAGCGCGTGCTGGCTGACATCGGCGCCGCTGTGCACGTGCATGTGCACCGCGTGAAGACCGACGGCGGCTGGGTAGCCTCCGAGCGCGGGCCCGTGCGGCGCGAGTCGGCCGAGGCGATCGCCGACCTACTCGCGCGCGCGCTGGCCAGCGGGCACTGGCAGCCCGAGGAATTGATCGTGCTGACGCCGTTCCGCGCGCAGCGGGCGCTGATCCGCCAGCGGCTGCGCGCCCTTGGCCTACCGGAGTCACTTCGGGTCAGCACCGTGCATCGTGCGCAGGGCAGCGAGGCGCCGGTGGTGCTGTTCGACCCCGCAGACGGCGCCCAGCCTTTCCTGCACGGGGAGGACGCGCAGCGCCTGCTCAACGTGGCCTTGAGCCGGGCCCAGGCCAAACTGGTGCTGTTCGTGTCGCCGGCCGATGCTGCCGGCCCGCTGCTGGCGCCGCTGATGCAGCGCCTGCGCCTGGCTGCTGACACGCGCGAGGCCCGGCCGCTGCTGGAGCTGGCCCGCGACCCCGGCTTCCCGGCCAACGCGATGGGGCAGCGCGTCCGCGCCGGTCGCCACGAAGGCGAGGTGGCGCGCATCAGCGCCGATGGCAGTCAGTTCTGGCTGGTCAACGCGCGCACCGGCGCGGAGCAGCCCATCGACACCGAGTTCTGGCGCCGGCGCGCGCGGGAGGCGGGCGCACTGGCAGGCGCTTAGACCGCCGCGGTGACGACGATTTCGACCTTCCACTCCGGCCGGGCCAGGCCGGCGATGACAGTGGCGCGCGGCGGTGCGTGGCCGGCGGACACCCAGGCATCCCAGGCAGCGTTCATGCCGGGGAAGTCGGCGCGGTCGGCCAGGAAGATCTGGGCGCGCAGGATGCGGCTCTTGTCGGTGCCGGCCCGGCCCAGCAGCTTGTCGATGGCGGCCAGCACCTGGGCCGTCTGGCCGGTGATGTCGGCGCTGGCATCCTCGGGCACTTGGCCGGCCAGGTAGGCCACGCCGTTGTGCACCGCCATCTCGGAGAGGCGGGCGCCGATGTCGAAGCGTTCGATGGTGCTCATGTCAGTCACTTTTTCTTGGGGTGATGGTGGGAGTGGCCGGCTGCCTTCGGGCCGGTGCCATGCGGGTGCTTCCTGCTGGCACCGGGCGGCGGCGCGGCGGCCTTCTGGCCCAGCTTGCTTTCGGTGCCGGCCAGCAGCTTCCTGATGTTGGCCTGGTGGCGCCATACCAGCAGCAGACCCATGATGATCAGGGCCAGCGCGGTGGGGCCGGCTTCCCAAATGAGCAACTGATACATCGGCGCGAACGCGGCAGACACGATGGCGGCCAGCGAGGAGTAACGGCTGAACCAGGCAATGATGAGCCAGGTCGCCAGCGTCGCAACCCCTAGCAACGGGTTGAGCGCGAAGATGACGCCTGCCGCCGTGGCCACGCCCTTGCCGCCCTGGAAGCGGAAGAACACCGGTTACAGGTGGCCCAGGAAGGCCGCCAGGCCCACGAGTGCCGCCGTACCTTCGCCCAGGCCCAGACGCGGGCCCCAGATCGCCACGGCAAGCGCCGGCAGGTAGCCCTTGAGGGCGTCGAACACGAGAGTCAAGATGGCCGCGGCCTTATTGCCCGAGCGCAGCACGTTGGTCGCGCCGGGGTTGCCCGAGCCATAGGAGCGCGGGTCTGAAAGGCCCATTACTCGGCTGATGATGACGGCGAAGGACAGCGAGCCGATGAGGTAGCCGACGATGGCTGCGAGCAGGGGAAAGAGGGTCTCTTGCATGCCCGTCATTGTGCGTTCGCGCAGTGCACGGGACGCGCGCCCAACAGCTCGGTGAGAACCCCAGGCGCGATGCCAACGAGGTAGCCACGCCGGCCACCATTGATGCAGATCTTGGGCAACGCCAAGATCGATTCCTCCACGAACACCGGCATGGCCTTGCGCACGCCGAAGGGCGACGTGCCGCCCACCTGGTAGCCGCTGTGGCGCTGTGCCACCTCGGGCTTGCAGGGCTCGACCTTCTTGCACGGGATCTGCCGCGCCAACTCCTTGAGGCTGACCGTGCAGTCGCCGTGCATCAGCACGATCAGCGGCTCGGCCTTGTCATCCTGCATGACCAGGGTCTTCACGACGGCGTGCTCGTCGACGCCGAGCTGCTTGGATGACTCGGCGGTGCCGCCGTGCTCGACGTAGTCGTAGATGTGCTCAGTGAACGCGACGCCGGCGCGCTTCAGGGCCTGGGTCGCGGGGGTTTCGCTGACATGGGCGGTCTTCTTGCTCATCCCCTCATTCTCGGGGACGGCCTTGATTGCCGATTTGCAACAAGCAATTATTGTCTTACAGTAAGTTTTTCTTGTTTTGCTGAAGCCCATGCCCGACTCTTTCTCGCTGGAAAGCCTCAGGCGCATCCGCCGCCTGGCCTTCGTCGTGCGGGCGCTGTGCCTGATCGGCGTGCTCGTCATCGGCACCATGCCCTTCCTGTTCTGGGCCCAGCCGGAGTGGGTGGCCGAGGTCGTGACGCAGCAATGGGCGATCAGCAAGATCCAGCTGGACCTGTACGCCCGCCTCGGCGGCCTGGCCGGCTCCGCGGTGCCTGCTTCGGTGAGCCTGTTCGCGCTGTGGCAGATGTGGGCGCTGTTCGGCTGCTTCGCCCAGGGCGAGCTGCTGGCGCGCACGCCCGCAACCCACTTGCGCCGGCTGGGCCTCGCGCTGTGTGCGCTGGCCGTGGCCCAGCCGGTGGGCCGCACGCTGTCCATCCTGGCGCTGACCTGGGGCAACCCCAAGGGTGAACGGCAGCTGTGGGTGGGGCTGTCAGCAGACCACTACCTGTCGCTGTTGTTCGGCCTGCTGCTGCTGGCGCTGGCCCAGGTGCTGGCGGAGGGGGCACGCTTGGCCGAAGAGAACGCGGAGTTCGTCTGATGCCCATCGTGGTGACCCTCGACGTCATGCTCGCGCGCCGCAAGATGCGTTCGCGCGAGCTCGCCGAGCGTGTGGGCATCACTGAGGCCAACCTGTCGCTGCTCAAGAGCGGCAAGGTGCGCGGCGTGCGCTTCGACACCTTGGCCCGCATCTGCGAGGCCCTGCAATGCCAGCCTGGCGACCTGCTCGCCTGGGAACCCGGCCCCGAGCCGCCCGAAGACCCCAACGGATGACCATGAGAATCCTGCTTGCCTGCCTGCCCGCCTGTCTCTTGGCGGCCTCGGCTGCGGCCACCCATGCCCAGACCGAAGTGCTGCCCACGGTGAAGACGGAACTCAAGCGCGACGGCGGCGTGCTGCCCTACGGCCAGATCAACACCTTGCTGACCCGACTGGGCCGGTATGGCGAGGGTCTGTTCCGCATGGACTTTCGCGTCGACATCGAGAAGACCAAGATGCCGCTGCCCGACATCCGCCTGGCCGTGCGCAGCGACGATGCCGATTACCCCATCAAGCTCGACGCTGAGGGCCGGTTCGACCTGCCCGTGCTGCCCGAGGCCGAGGGCAAGACTGCCGACTTCGCGTCCAACGCCGCCAAGGGCCAGATGGCGGTGCGCGGCAGCATCGAGCTGACTGTGCCACCGGAGCAGCTCACCATGGCCAAGGTGCGCCAGGTCGTGCGGGTGGCGCGCACGCTGCGCGAGGAGCTGCTGCCCTGGTACCTGCGCTGGCTGTTCCCGCGCATCGAGGCCGTGCGCGTCTGCAGCGCCACGCCGACCTGGGAGCTGGAATGGCGCGAGGACGGCCACCCTGGCGGCCAGTTGCTGGGCTTGCCGCTGCCCGTGGCTGCCGGCGAGCGCGAGCCGGACACGAAGAAGGGCGAGAAGAGCCGCCCCTGCACGCTGCTGACCGGCCAGGAAAACTGGCCCGACGCGGCGCGCCTGCTGGCACCGGCCGGCACCAAGCTCAGCGTGAAGCTTTAGGCCCGTGAACCACCGCTGGGTTGCGCGCGGCCTCGTCGTCGCGTTGCACGTCGGATTGATCACCGGGCTGTGGCTGCACCAGGCGGCGCCGCAGCGCGACCACCGCGACCGGCGAGTGACGACGGTCTGGCTGATCGCTCCGCAGGCCCGCCAGAACCCGTCGCCCGCGCGGCCGCCGCTGCCAGCCCCGCGCAGGACGGCGCCGGAACGCCCGGACATCGCCCAGGACGTCACACATCCCGCGCTCACGACGCAGGCCCCACCTGTGGCCGCCCAGCCCTCACCGGCTGCCACGCAACCCGAGATCACTCCCGCCGAGCCACCACGCACGACGCTGCGGCTGACGCTGCCGCCGGGCTATGCCGCCTCGTCTGCGGTGGCGCGCAACCCGGCGCTGGGCGACCCGCGCAGCAACAGCGTGCGGCCGACATTCGAGGACCGCATCGCCGACGCGACCGGCGGCGCGGGCGCCTGGGTCGAAGAACGGACCAGCGACAACCGCGCCCAAGCCGTCGGCGCGCTCGGCGAGCACCGCACCGTCATGCGCCGCGGCGACACCTGCGTCGAGATCTTCCGCTCACGCATCTCCGACACCGATCCCTTCAACGGCAACGTCGCCCCGCGCGCCGGGAAGATGCTTGGCAAGCCCTACAAGTGCAAGTGAGGCACCGGGCCAGCTACTTCCAGCGGAAGGTGGCCGCCGACTGCGCCGGCATCGAGACTGAGAAATTGCCAGCCGCCGCGTTGACGACGACGCTGGTCACCACCGAGTTGTTGTTATAGGCCAGCAGCACGCTCGTGCCGTCTGGGTTCTCGAAGGCCACCGACAACACATTGCCCGCGCCGCTGGTGGAGGCGATGCGCCGCGCGCCGCGCTGCACGAAGCGGCTCAGGTGGCCCAGCGCGTAGAACTCGGCGTTCCGGGTCACCGCGCCGGTCGCCTTGTCCACCGTCACCACGCCCCGGCAATCCGCACAGCCGCCCAGGTGTGGGCCGTGGTCCTGGTCCAGCGCCGCGTTGAACAGCAGCACACCTTGGGCCCAGTTGCGCGTGGCGCCGATCATCAGCGTGCGGACGTTGAAGGACAGCGTGTTGCCGAAGCCCGGGGCGCCCTCGTAGCCGGTGCACTCGGTAAAAAAGCTGCCGACGCCCGGGAAAGAGTCGTGCACGGTGGACTGGCCGCTCACGTCCCCGCGGTAGCAATGCCAGGCCACGCCAGCGATGAAGCCGGCGGCCTTGGTGTCGGCCAGCACGGTGGTGGCCTGGGCGGCCAGGTCCCAGTTGTGGTCGAGCTCCAGCAGCCGGGTCGCCAGCCCCGCCGCGCGCAGCGCCGGGCCGACGTGGTCGCCAACGAGGCTGATGCGCTGCTGCGGGCTCAGCCTCATGCCGGGGTAGTTGTCGGGCTCGAAGTCAGGTTCGTTCTGCAGGCTCAGATAGTCGATCGGCACGCCCTCGGCGGCAAACGCCTGCACGGTCTGCGTCAGATAGCGCGCGAAGGCGTCGTGGTACTCCGGCTTCAACGTGCCCTTGATGAGAGAGTCCGTCGTCTTCATCCAGCCTGGCGGGCTCCAGGGAGTAGCCATGACCGCGAGATCCGGGTTCAGCGCCCGCGCCGCCCGTGCCGTCGGCAGCACATCGGCCCTCGCCGGCGCGATAGAGAAGCCGGCCAGTGATACGTCGGTCTGGCCCTTGGGCTGGTCGTCGTAGCTGTAATGGCTGGCCGAAAAGTCCGACGCGCCGAGGGTCAACCGGGTGAAGTTGAAGCGGTTGCCCTGCGGACCGAACAGGTCGGCCAGCAGCGCGTCGCGCTGGGCGGCGCTCATGTCGTGCTGGATGACGTAGGCCGCCGCGTCCGTGAGGCTGGCACCGAAGCCGACCATCTGCTGGAACTTCTGCGTGGCGTCGACGGTGATCGTCGCCCCCGCCGCCACCCCGGTGTAGAGCGGCAAGGCCGTCTGCGGCGTGAGCAGCGCGGACTGGTCCGGCGTCGTGAGCCAGACCTCGGCCGTAGTGCCGGTCGGCACAGGCGCCGGTGCGGGAGCTGGCGTGGAGGGTGCGGGCGTCGGCGTGGGGACGCTGCCACCGCCACCGCCACCGCCGCACCCGGCCACCAGCCCCGCGACCAGCAGGCCGCTCCACAGAGCGCCCCGCGCGCCCAGCCATCCACCGACGATGCTTCGTCCTGTCACGTCATGTCTCCTTGATTGGAATTGGACCGAGATTTGGAACCGGTTCCAATTTAGTGTCCGAGACGGACTGACAGCTTGTCAATAGAGAAGAGTCTCAGGGCGAGGTCTTCCACGCATTTTCAGCGGTGAATTTATGGAACCGATTCCATTCAACCTGCCGCGACGACAAGGACGCGCCGCCCGAGGGTTCAGCGCGGCGCTGCCAGCGGCTGGGGGCGCACCGCCGTCGGCTCGATACCGAACATGCGCTTGTGCGTACGGCTGAGGTGGGCCGAGTCGGAAAAGCCGGCCTGGTGTGCGGCCTCCGTCCAAGAAGCACCGGCCATCGCGGCATCGATGGCGCGGTTGATGCGCAGCCACAGCAGGTAGGCGCGGAAGGAGCTGCCCGTGCCCGCCATGAACAGGTGACGGAAGCGGCTCTCCGACAAGGCGACCGAGGACGCCACCTCGGCCAATGACAGCGGCTGAGCGATGTGCGCCTGGATGAATGCCAGCGCACGAGCCAGCCGCGGGTCCAGTTCGGCATCCGGCTCGGTGGTGGCGCCACACAGCGCGGCAATGGTCGCAACGGCGGCGTGCTGCATGGCCGGTGGCGTGGCATCGGCGGCAAAAGCCGCGAACAAGGTCTGCGCGGCGGTACGCGCCTCCCCGGCCGGCAGAGAGGCCACCTGCCCGGCCCCGAAATGCCGCGTCAGCGCACGGCCCGCGCGGCTCTCGGGCTCCACAAACAGATGCACCACTCGCAGGCCATCCACCTCGAACTGATGCGCGCAGTGGCTGGGTACCAGAGCGCCCGCAAAGCCGGTCCAGGCTCCTTGCGCCTCGGTGCGAAAGCGCAGCTCGCCCTCGGGGGCGAGAGCAAGCTGGTGGGCGTGGTGGTCATGCCATTCTGTGCGGCCCTGGCTGCTGCCTATCCACAGGCTGCCGCCCTGCCATGAATAGATGCGGCCGCTGCCATCGTTTCCCCGCACCGGTCGGTCGACCAGGCTCCAGGGCGCGGCCGATGTCAGGCCAGGCGCTGTCACGCCAGCCCCTTCATGTCAGCCGTTTCGTTCAAGCGCAATGCAGTCTCCCTGCGAAGAATCCAGTCATCCCAGCAGCCCTGCCCACAACTGCGATGAACCTCTTCAACCACTTCGCCAAACGCATCAGCCCCAGCGTGACCGCCGAGCTGGACGCCGCCCGGTGGCACGAGTCCCGCGGCTGCGCCGACCTGGCGTTCCACCATCTCGAACGCGCCCACATCCTAGGCCAGACCTCGACAGCGCTGCACGTGCGCACGCACTGGGCCATGCTAGTCCTGGCCATGCGCCAGCGCGACATCGGCGAGCTGCTGGGCCAGGTCTGGCGCACGGCCGGCGCGGCGCTCAAGACATGGGCCTGGGTGCCGACCGGCAACACGGGCCGGGCCCACGTCAGCGGCTTCAAGCCCATGCCCATTCCCGCCGAGCTGAAACGGCTGATCGAAGCTGCACGGCGACCCAGCGCCTAGCCCCACGTTTCTTCTTCAACTGCAACCGTGGGGCACCCGCCGCCCCAGGGGTGCGCTCGCCCTCACCCCAACCCCAGGAGTCCCGACCATGCATCGTTCCAGCATCCTCAGCACCGCCGCCGCCTTCGCCAGCGCCGTCTACCTCAGCGCCTGCGGCAGCCCGCCGCACGACCTGGACCTGTCGCTGCAACATGCCAGCACGCAAGGCCATTTCGTTGTGGGACTGACGCCACCGGCCGGCGGGCCCGCCCTCCACCAGATCCAGACCTGGCAGCTGCGGTTGACCGAGGCGGACGGACGGCCGGTGTTGCAGGCGCGCATCCTCTTCGACGGCGGCATGCCCCAGCACGGCCATGGCTTCCCGACCCAGCCGCGCGTCACCCGCGAGATCAGCCCCGGCGTCTACGCGCTAGAGGGCGTGAAGTTCAGCATGTCCGGCTGGTGGGACATGAAGCTGGGCATACGCGCCGGCGAGCGCACCGACACCGCGGTGTTCAACGTGGTGCTGGGCGACGGCCAGCGCTGAGGAGGGCGACATGAAGCTGCGCCTCCTGCTGGCCATCGCTGCGCTGTTGCCCTGCGCGGCCACCGGCCCCTGGGCTTCGGCCGCAGGGAATTCGACCTGGACCGCGACCGAGCGGGCCGTGCTCGCCACGCTGCACATTGGCGGACTGCCGCCGCCGCCGGCCGACCCGTCCAACGCGGTCGAAGCCCGCCCCGAGGCGGCCGCGCTGGGCAAGCGGCTGTTCTTCGACACCCGGCTGTCCGCCAACGGCCAAGTGGCCTGCGCCAGCTGCCACGCGCCCGAGCGCGGCTTCCAGGACGGGCGACCGCTGGGCCAGGGCCTGGCCACGGGCAGCCGCCGCACGATGCAAGTGATGGCCCCCGCCCACGCCAGCTGGTTCTTCTGGGACGGCCGTAAGGACAGCCTGTGGTCGCAGGCCCTGGGCCCGCTGGAAGACGGCGCCGAGCATGGCGCGAACCGGATGCAGCTAGTGCAGCTGCTGGCGCGCGCCTACAGGCCGGACTACGAGGCCCTGTTCGGCCCCCTGCCGGGGTTGGACGGGCTGCCCGCCGCGGCCAGCCCGCTGGGCGCGGCAGCCGAGCGCGAGGCCTGGGCGCGCCTGTCCGCCGCGCAGCAGGAAAGCGTCAACCGCGCCTTCGCCAACCTGGGCAAGGCCATCGCCGCCTACGAGCGCCGGCTGTCGCCCGGCGAGAGCCGCCTGGACCGCTACATCGCCGCCGTCATTGGCGGGCGGCCCCAGGACGAGGCGGCGCTGTCACCCCAGGAGGTGCGCGGCCTGCGCCTGTTCATCGGCAAGGCGCAGTGCGTCAGCTGCCATTCCGGCCCGCTGCTGACGGACCAGCACTTCCACAACACCGGCGTGCCGCCGCGCCTCCCGCTGGAACCAGACCGGGGGCGCGAGCCGGCCGTGGCTCGCGTCAAGGCCGATCCGTTCAACTGCCTGGGGCCCTTCAGCGATGCGCCGCCTGGGGCACCCGACGCCTGCCAGGAGCTGCGCTTCATCGCGGACACCGACCCGCACATGCTGGGCGCCTTCAAGACGCCCAGCCTGCGCAACGTCGCCGAGCGGGCGCCCTACATGCACGCCGGCCAGCTGGCGACGCTGGAGCAGGTCGTCGCACATTACGTCACGGCGCCCGACGCTGCGGTGGGCCACAGCGAGCTGGCCCGACCCGGGCAGCACCGCACCGAGCGGCGTCCCATCGCATTGGACGCCGCGGAGGCCGCCGACCTGGCAGCCCTGCTGCGCAGCCTGTCCGGGCCGCTTTGCGAGGCCAGCGAAGGCCACCGATGCTGAGCTGCCGCCACGCCACCCGGCGCGATGCGGCGGCGCTGTTCGAGATGGTGCGCGAACTGGCCGCGCACGAGGGCAGCCTCGCGGCGCTGCGGACCGACCTGGAGCGCTTCTGCCGCGACGGCTTCGGGCCGCAGCCGCGCTTCGCGGCCGTGCTGGCGGAGCTCGACGGCCGGCTGGTCGGCTACGTGTCCTACACCCGGGCCTACGCCATCTGGTGCGGCGCGACGACGCTGGCGGTCGACGACGTCTACGTGCGGGCAGCGTTCCGCGGTCGGGGTGTCGGCGAGGCCCTGCTGCGCTGGCTGCGCCAGTTCGCGGCCCAGACCGGCGCCAGCCGCCTGCGCTGGGAGGTGAATGCCAACAATGGCGGCGCTGTTCGCTTCTACGAGCGCCTCGGTGCGGTCGTCAAGACCAAGGGCCTGTGCGCCTGGGAGCTGGCCGAGCGTGAACGGACTTAGGTCCTGTTCAGGCCGACGCTGCCGCGAGCTCCAGCTCCCGCAGTCTCAGCACGCGGCGCTGCACCTTGCCGGTCGTTGTCATCGGCAGGGCGGCGATGAATTCGATCTCCTTCGGGTACTCGTAGGGCGCCAGGCGCGCCTTCACGTGCGCCTGCAGTGCCTGCACCAGCGCCGCGTCGCCGGCGCGGCCGTCGGCCAGCACGACGTAGGCCTTGACGAGCGCACCGCGCTCGGCGTCGGGCTTGGGCACGACGGCCGCGTTGGCGACAGCGGGGTGCTTGAGCAGGCAGTTCTCGATCTCGCCGGGGCCAATGCGGTAGCCGGCGCTCTTGAAGACGTCGTCCGCCCTGCCCTCGTACCAGAGCGTGCCGTCGGCGTCGCTGCGCGCCAGGTCGCCGGTGCGGCACCAGCTGTCGGCCGGGTCGCCGGTGAACTTGGCCTGGGTGGCCGCGTCGTTGTTCCAGTAGCCCAGGAAGAACACTGGGTCGGGCACGCCGTGGCGGTCGCATGCATGCACTGCCACCTCGCCGGTCTCGCCAGGCGCACATTCACGGCCATCGTCGTCGATGACCGCGACGCGATGGCCCGGGTAGGCCCGGCCCATGCTGCCAGGCTTGGCCGGCCACAGTGCCTGGCAGTTGCCGACGACATAGTTCATCTCCGTCTGGCCGAACATTTCGTTGACGGGGACCCCCAGCGCGTCGCGGCACCAGCTGAACACCGCGTCGCCCACGGCCTCGCCGGCGCTCATCAGCGCGCGCAGCTTTAGCTTGTGGCGCTGCGGCCGCGGCTCTGCCTTCATCATGGCTTTCAGCGCGGTGGGGAACAGGAAGGCATGCGTGACGCCATACGCCACCATCAGCTCGAAGGCCTTGGCCGCCGAGAAGCGGCCCTGCCAGGCCACGACGGGCCGGCCGAAGTAGAGCGTCGGCAAAAGCGCATCCATCAGGCCGCCGGTCCAGGCCCAGTCGGCAGGACTCCAGAAGACCGCGTCGCTGGGCTGCTTCGCGTCGAAAGGGTCGAAGCCGAACCAGTTCTGGCTGGCGACAAATCCGGTCAGATTGCCAATCAACGCACGCTGCGGGATCAGCGCGCCCTTGGGGTTGCCTGTGGTGCCGCTGGTGTAGATCAGGATGGCCGGGTCGCTGTGTTTGGTGGCCACGGGCTTGAAGCGGGCCTCCTCGGCCTGCAGCGCTTCCATCCACGACAGCTCGTCGCAGTCCACTGGGCATTCACCGACGACCAGCACACGGCGTAGCGCCGGGCAGAGCGGCTTGGCCTCGCGCAACGCCGGCAGCGCCTCGCAGGCCGCGATCGCCAGCACGGCGCCGCTGTCCTGCAAGCGGTACTCCAGCGCCTCGGCGCCGAACAGCATGGACAGCGGCATCGCCACGGCACCGATCTGCTGGATGGCGATGTGGGCCACCGCCGTCTCGAAGCGCTGCGGCAGCACGATCGCCACCCGGTGGCCGCGCCGAACGCCCTGGTTCAGCAGCGCGTTGGACAGCCGGTTGGCCGCGCGCTGCAGTTGCGCGTAGCTGTACTGCGCGCGGCAGCCGCTCTCGCTGTCGAAATAGATGGCCGTGGCCTTGGGCGTGTCGCGCGCCCAGCGGCCGCAGCAAGCCTCGGCGATGTTGAAGTCGTCCGGCACCTGCCAGCGGAAGGCGGCGTGCAGCTGCGCGTAACGGTCTTCCGCCATGAGGCACCCGGGGTTGGGACAAGGGGGCGAATACTAGCCATCGCCGCTCGGGCCAGCCTCATGGATTGCCCGGGGCCGAAACCGGGCCGTCAGGCGGGCTATGTTCAGAGACCGAGCCAGGCGGAAGGCGACCACATGCTGGGCCGGTCGCCGTCGCTGTAGCGCTCCAGCGCGTCGCCGGTCAGACGGCAGATGCGCCAGTCGGGCATCACCTCGGCGCCGAGTTTTTGATAGAAGCGGATGGCGTCCTCGTTCCAATCCAGCACGGTCCAGTCGAAGCGGCCGTAGCCGCGCTCGCAGGCAAGCTGGGCCAGGTAGATCAGCATGGAGCGGCCCAGTCCGCTGCGGCGGTGGGCCGGGCGCACGTAGAGGTCTTCCAGGTACAGCCCCGGCTTGGCCAGAAAGGTCGAGAAGTTGGTGTAGTACAGCGCAAAGGCCACCACCTCGCCGTCGACCTCGCCCAGCGTGCACTCCGCCACCGGCGTGTCACCGAACAGATGCGGCTCCAGGTTGTCTGGCGTCACCTCGAGCAGGTGGGTCAGGTGCTCAAACTCGGCGAGCTCGCCGATCAGCTGGACGATGGCGGGCAGGTCGCGCGGCTCGGCGGCGCGCAGGGTGGGGCGGGATGCAGGCATAGGTCCATTGTCCGCGGACTCCCGTGGCCTAAAGTGCGGATATGCCCCATGTCTACACCCCGCGCCGCGTCCATCACGGCGAGTTTCTGCCGCTGCGCGGCTTGCGCCACCACCTCCTGCGCTGGGGTCAGCCCTTGCCCGGCAGGCCGCCCCTGGTCATGGTGCATGGCTGGATGGACGTCGGCGCTTCCTTCCAGTTCGTGGTGGACGCGCTGAAGGACGACCGCGAGGTCATCGCACTGGACTGGCGCGGCTTCGGCCTCAGCGAGACCACCGGTAGCGACTGTTACTGGTTCCCCGACTACCTCGGTGACCTCGATGCGCTGCTGGACGCCGTCAGCCCCGGCGCGCCGGTGGACCTGCTGGGCCACAGCATGGGGGGCAACGTGGTCATGAGCTATGCGGGCGTGCGACCGCAGCGGGTGCGTCGCTTGGTCAACCTCGAAGGCTTCGGCATGCCCGACGTCTCGCCCGCTGCAGCGCCCGAGCGGCTGGCCAAATGGCTGGACGAGCTGAAGGACCCGCCCACGCTGCGCCCCTACGCCACGCAAGCCGACGTGGCCGATCGGCTGCGCAGGAACAACCCGCGCCTGCCCGCGGACAAGGCCGGATGGCTGGCCGACCACTGGGCGCGCGAGACACCGGAGGGCTTCCAGCTCAATGCCGACCCGGCCCACAAACTGGCCAACCCTATGCTTTACCGCAAGGCCGAGGTGCTGGCCTGCTGGCAGCGCATCGCCGCGCCCACGCTGTGGGTGGAGGGCAGCGACGACCAGTTGACGCGCTTCTGGGGCTCGCGCTACCCGCGCGAAGACTTCGAGGCTCGCCTGGCGCTGGTGCCCAAGCTCCAGTGCGCGGTGCTGCAGGACGCCGGCCACATGCTCCACCACGACCAACCCGAGGCGCTGGCAGCAGCATTGGAAGCCTTCCTGGACGAGTCATGAAGCGACCCGCCGCCGCGCTGCTGCTGGCACTGGCCTCTGCGGCAGCATCAGCGGCCTGCTCGCGCGAGTTCAGCGTCGGTATCTCGGAGCTGGGCTATGGGGCGTATCAGCAGGGCGGTCAGTGGCAGGGCATCGTGCCGCAACTCATCGCCGAGCTGAGCAGGCGCAGCGGCTGCCAGCTCAAGCTCACCGCGCGGCCTCGTGCCCGGGTAGTTCAGGAGTTCGAGCAAGGGCAGCTCGACATGATGACGTCATCGCTGCAGGTCCCCGAACGAGACCGCATTGCCTATTTCCTGCCCTATTCCTTCACGGAGATCGATCTCATCGTCGCCGGCGACGCCGTGCCGCGCACGCTCGATGACTGGCGCCTGCGCCCCGACCTGAAGTTGGGCATGGTGCGAGGCATACGCCTGAGCCATCGACTGAACGGCATCGTCGAAGGCATGCTCGCGAGCCGCCAGGCGGAGCTGTCACCGGACTACGAAAACCTCGCATCCAAGCTGGCCGCGGGGCGCGTGCAGGCGGCGCTCATACCGAGCGTCATCCACATCAAGCTGCGCCGCGATGGCCAACTGCCTGCCCAGGCGGTGATGGTCGACTTGGCCGAAGCGACCACCGACCCTCTGGGCCTCTACCTCAACCGCAGCGCCGCGACAGCCGACGATGTGCGCCAGTTGCGCCAGCAGCTGGACGCGATGCGTCGCGAAGGCTGGGTGCAGGTGCTGTATGCGCGCTACGTCGGCGAGGCTGAGGCGAAACGTCTGTTCAGGACCGAGGCTCACTGACCTCGTCGTCCAGCCGGGACATGACCCGTGCGTAGACGATGACGATGGCGCAAAACCCCAGCAACGCCCCCTGCGAGGCCAGCCAGAACGCCAGCGGCCAGCCGAACACCTCCACGCTGAGCTCACGCGCGAAGAACACCGGCGCAAACGCCACCACGCCCCATACCAGGAGCAGCACGGCCGTCAGGCGGCGTGTGCGGCGCCAGTAGTCGTCGCGGGCGGGCGTTGTCATGGCGACCATTCTGGCCCATGAGAAAATCCGCGTTTTCGCCAAGACAAGACGTGCCCCTGACATGGACATCGAACACATCAACCAAATCGGCAACACGCTTGCCGACCTCTCAGCGCGCACCGACGCGCTAAGGGGGTATCTTTGACTTCGACCGCAAAGCTCTGCGCCTGAACGAGGTCAACGCCGCGCTGGAGAACCCCAAGGTCTGGGACGAACCCAAGCGCGCCCAGGAACTGGGCAAGGAAAAGCGCACGCTGGAGGCCGTGGTCGAGACGATCACGATGCTGACCGGCGCGTTGGCCGACAACGCCGAACTCTTCGAGATGAGCCGCGAGGACGGCGATGAGGCCGGCATGCTGGCCATCGAGGCCGACGGGGCCAAGCTGCGCGAGAAGATCGAGGAGCTCGAGTTTCGCCGCATGTTCAACAACCCGGCGGACCCGCTGAACTGCTTCGTGGACATCCAGGCCGGCGCCGGCGGCACCGAGGCCTGCGACTGGGCCGGCATGCTGCTGCGCCAGTACCTGAAGTACTGCGAGCGCAAGGGCTTCAAGGCGACGCTGGAAGACGAGACGCCCGGTGACGTGGCCGGCATCAAGAGCGCCACCATCAAGGTCGAGGGCGAGTACGCCTTCGGCCTGCTGCGCACCGAGACCGGCGTGCATCGCCTGGTGCGCAAGAGCCCGTTCGACAGCTCCGGCGGCCGCCACACCTCGTTCGCATCGCTGTTCGTTTACCCCGAGGTGGACGACAGCATCGAGATCGACATCAACCCGGCCGATGTGCGCACAGACACCTTCCGCGCCTCGGGCGCCGGTGGCCAGCACATCAACAAGACGGACTCGGCGGTGCGCCTGACGCACATCCCGACCGGCATCGTCGTGCAATGCCAGGACGGCCGCAGCCAGCACAGCAACCGCGACGTGGCCTGGAAGCGCCTGCGCTCGCGGCTGTACGACCATGAGATGCGCAAGCGCATGGAAGAGCAGCAGAAGCTGGAAGACACCAAGACCGACGTCGGCTGGGGCCACCAGATCCGCAGCTATGTGCTGGACCAGAGCCGCATCAAGGACCTGCGCACCAACTACGAGACGTCTGCGACGCAGAAGGTGCTGGATGGCGACCTCGACCCGTTCATCACCGAATCCCTGAAGCAGGGCGTTTGATCCCGGGCCGCCAGCGGCGGCCCTCTACCTTTTTCCGACCTCCAAGGAAGCCCCTCATGCGTGAAGGCACTGCTCCCACGATCCAACGCCTGGACTACCAGCAGCCGGCGTTCTGGATCCGCAAGGTCGACCTGACCTTCGACCTCGACCCGGCCAAGACCCTGGTCACGAGCAAGATGCAGGTCGAGCGCAACACGGCCGTGCCGCACGGGCCGCTGCGCCTTCACGGCGAGGAGCTGAACCTGCTGCGCGTGCTGATCGACGGCGCCTCGGTGTCCTTCCGCCAGGAAGGCCATGAGCTGATCATCGACAACGCGCCTGATGCTGACTTCGCGCTAGAGATCCGCAACACCACCTGCCCGGACAAGAACACGGCCCTTTCCGGGCTGTACACGTCGGGCGGCAGCTTCTTCACGCAGTGCGAGGCCGAGGGTTTCCGCCGCATCACCTATTTCCTGGACCGCCCGGACGTGATGGCCGTCTACACGGTCACGCTGCGCGCCGACGCCACCAAGTACCCCGTACTGCTGGCCAACGGCAACCTGACGAGCAGCGGCGCGCTGGAGAACGGCCGCCACTTTGCCGTCTGGAACGACCCCTTCCCCAAGCCCAGCTATCTGTTCGCCGTCGTCGCGGGTGACCTGGTCGCGCGCGAGCAGCGCATCCGCACCCGCGCCGGCAAGGACCATCTGCTGCAGGTCTACGTGCGCCGCGGTGACCTGGAGAAGACCGAGCACGCGATGAACAGCCTCATCGCCTCCATCGTCTGGGACGAGGCGCGCTTCAAGCTGCCGCTGGACCTGGAGCGCTTCATGGTCGTCGGCGTGTCCGACTTCAACATGGGCGCGATGGAGAACAAGGGCCTGAACATCTTCAACACCAGCGCCCTGCTCGCCTCGCCGGCCACGGCCACGGACGTGGACTTCGCCCGCATCGAGTCCATCGTCGCCCACGAGTACTTCCACAACTGGACCGGCAACCGCGTGACCTGCCGCGACTGGTTCCAGCTGTCGCTGAAGGAAGGCCTGACCGTCTTCCGCGACCAGGAGTTCTCGATGGACATGGCCGGCACGTCGTCGGCGCGCGCGGTCTGCCGCATTCAGGACGTGCGCCAGCTGCGCGCCCTGCAGTTCCCCGAGGACAGCGGCGCGATGGCTCACCCGGTGCGCCCGGACAGCTACAGCGAGATCAACAACTTCTACACCGCCACCGTCTACGAGAAGGGCTCGGAGGTGGTGCGCATGTACCAGACGCTGGTCGGCCGCGCCGGCTTCGAGGCGGGCATGAAGCTCTACTTCGAGCGCCACGACGGCCAGGCCGTGACCTGCGACGACTTCGCGCAGGCGATTGCCGACGCCAACCCGGGCTCCGCGCTGAGCACCCGCCTGGACACCTTCAAGCGCTGGTACTCGCAGGCCGGCACGCCGCGCGTAACCGCCCGCGGCGAATACGACCCCGCCACGCAGGCCTTCACGCTGCGCCTGACGCAGCAGACGCCGGCCACGCCCGGCCAGACCGACAAGCAGCCGCAGGTCATCCCCATCGTCATGGGTCTGCTGGACCGCCACGGCGCAGCACTGCCGCTGGACGCCGACGGCAAGACCGAACACGTGCTGGTGCTGGACCAGGTCGAGCAGACCTTCGTCTTCGACAACATCGCCAGCGAGCCCGTGCCGTCGCTGCTGCGCGGCTTCTCGGCGCCGGTCGTGCTGGACGACGGCCTGTCGGACGCTGGCCTGCTGGTGCTGATGCGCCACGACAGCGACCCCTTCAACCGCTGGGAAGCCGGTCAGCGCCTGGCGCTGAACCGCATCCTGCACGCGCTGCGCGCCGGCCAGCCGCTGGTGCTGAGCAACGCCTTCATCGAGGCGATGCGCGCGGTGCTCAACCACCCCGAGCTGGACCCGGCCTTCAAGGAACTGGCGTTGACGCTGCCGGGCGAGAGCTACATCGCCGAGCAACTGGACGTCGTCGACCCGCAGGCCATCCACGCCGCCGTGATGGCAGCCCAGCAGCAGCTCGCCAGCGCGCTGCGCGACGACTGGGCCGCAGCCTTCGAGGCCCACCAGATCCAGGGCGGCTACACGCCCGACCCGGTGTCGTCGGGCAAGCGCGCGCTGGCCAATCTGGCACTGTCCATGCTGGTGCTGGACGCCCAGGCCACCGGTGACACCGTCTGGCCCGGCCGCGCTTACCAGCGCTTCAAGGACGCGTCCAACATGACCGAGCGCATGGGCGCCCTGTCCGCGCTGGTGGCGGCAAACGCCGAGCTCGCCAAGCCGGCGCTGGAGCGCTTCCATGCGCTGTTCAAGGACGACCCGCTGGTCGTGGACAAGTGGTTCTCGCTGCAGGCACGCGCACCTGAGGCCGATGGCCGCGTGTTCGCGCGCGTCAAGTCGCTGATCAAGCACCCGGACTTCAGCCTCAAGAACCCCAACCGCGCACGCAGCCTGTTGGCCTCGATGTGCATGTTCAACCCGGCCGCTTTCCACCGCGCCGACGCAGCAGGCTATGTGTTCTGGGCCGAGCAGGTGCTGGCGATCGACGCCATCAACCCGCAGCTGGCGAGCCGCATCGCCCGCGCGATGGACCGCTGGGCCGTACTGGCCGAGCCCTACCGCACGGCCGCCCGCGAGGCCATCACCCGCGTGGCCGCCAAACCCGATCTCTCCAGCGACGTGCGCGAAATCGTCGAAAGGGCCCTGGCATGACCCGCCGCATCAGTCTCACGCAATACCTGGTCGAGCAGCAGCGCGAGCACGGCCACATCCCGCAGGAACTGCGCCTGCTGATCGAGGTCGTAGCCCGCGCCTGCAAGCGCATCGCCATCTCAGTCAACAAGGGCGCGCTGGGCGAGGTCCTGGGCACCGCCGGCAGCGAGAACGTGCAGGGCGAGGTGCAGAAGAAGCTGGACATCATCGCCAATGAGGTACTGATCGAAGCCAACGAGTGGGGCGGCCACCTCGCAGCCATGGCCAGCGAAGAGATGGACGGCATCTACGTGGTGCCCAACCGCTACCCGCAAGGCGAGTACCTGCTGCTGTTCGACCCGCTGGACGGCTCGTCCAACATCGACGTCAACGTGTCCATCGGCACGATCTTCAGCGTACTGCGCAAGGTCGGTCATTCACGCGGCGTGGCCGAGGAAGACTTCCTGCAGCCCGGCAAGCAGCAGGCCGCGGCCGGCTACTGCGTCTACGGCCCGCAGAGCACGCTGGTGCTGACGGTGGGCGACGGCGTGGCCGTGTTCACGCTGGACCGCGAGACCGGCTCCTGGGTGCTGACGCAGGACCAGGTGCGCATTCCCGAGGACACCAAGGAATTCGCGATCAACATGTCCAACATGCGCCACTGGGCGCCCCCGGTGAGCCGCTACATCGAGGAATGCCTGGCCGGCGCCACGGGCCCGCGGGGCAAGGACTTCAACATGCGCTGGGTGGCCAGCATGGTGGCCGACGTGCACCGCATCCTGACCCGCGGCGGCGTGTTCCTCTACCCCTGGGACCAGCGCGAACCCGACAAACCCGGCAAGCTGCGCCTGCTGTACGAGGCCAACCCGATGGCCTTCCTGGTCGAGCAGGCCGGCGGCGCGGCAGTCAATGGCACCGAGCGCATCATGGACCTGAAGCCCACCAAGCTGCACGAGCGCGTGGCCGTGGCGCTGGGCTCAAAGAACGAGGTCGAACGCATCGCGGCGTACCACGCCGAGCCAGACCAAAAATAGTGGCTAAGACCTTGGGCTGACTTCAGCGTCAGAGCCGGCATAGCTCAGTTGGTAGAGCAGCGCATTCGTAAAATGCAGTGCCGAGGAAATAGCCACTGTTCATGCCTGGCAATCGACGATAACTCGTTGATTTTCCGTGACCCTAAAGTTCACCCACAGATTCTGCAGTGCTTGGCGATGCATCACGAAATGCATCACCGTCCAGCTGAAAAATAAGCAGCTCTAGCAGCGCAAAGAAGAGGCCACCCGCGAGGTGGCCTTTTTGCTTTTCGCCGAGGCCCATTATTTATTTTTTGACGACAAGTTCGTAGCGAACTACCGCCGAAACCGCAGCATCCCGCGTTCCGTTACGAACTTCATACAACGAGTACTCGCCGACGACGGGCGCCGCCTTTGCCTCCGAAATAGGGGCAAGTCCAAACCAACGCCTTTGAGGTGTTTCATGAGTACTAAACTCAAACCCTTTGGCATTATAAACCCGCGATACGTTGGAACTGGACGGCTCTGCGCGAGAGCCTCGCAGGAGCTCGAAGCGAACAGAGTAACTAGAACCCTTTGGAAGCGCGAATGGCTTTTGGTTATTCAAACTAATCTTGCCGTCGCGATTACAACACCATCCCTCTACCGTATAACTCGTGCCATTCACTATCGCCTTGATTTCAATCTTTTCACCGTGATTTGGCGAAGAGTCCCCATAGAATGAAAGCCCGTCAATTAAAAGAAGCAATTCATTTGGCTCATCAGCCGCAGCAACCGAGTTAGTTAATACACATCCAAAGATAGTTGCAAGCAGTATTTTTTCGAAATTGCAACGCAATGAAGAATGCAACATTAACATAGTTCCTCCGCTATTGACCACTATGCGTAAGTTCAAAATAAACGACTGCAACAATGGCAGATGAAGCAATATCACTCTTGATGGGATAAAGCTTATAACTACCGGAATACGGGACAGATGCAGATGCGTGCGCAGCTAGAGCGTGCTGTTTGTCTGAATAAATCGTAACCGTCTCTTGATTGCGAGCCACTTTTCCTGATTTGTAGTTCATCGTGAACCAAATCTCATAGCTATCAGCTTCAGGAAGCTGAATTATCTTTTTACTCATAGCGGGACCAACGCGCATCCACTTCACACCGGCAACACTTGGAAACTTGTACTCCGTACGATTGACCGAGCTTACTATCTGGATCTCCGCATCGGGATCGTCCGGGTACAACGATATTCCATTAATCCGCAGGAAGACCGGGCCGGCTGGACCACCGACCTCAACCTCCGGAACAGAATGGCGTCCAAAGACGAGTACGACGCCGACAGCAATGAGTGCGGCAACAATGACGACTCGCGCCCACAGTGGGTACGGCTCAACAAGTTTCAGAAACGATTCGATCATCCCGCCTGTCTCCCTTGTACGGCGTTGCGCTGCACAAGATTTGTACACACCATCTGGCGGCTGTCCATCGAGGTGTTCCAGGCTAACCACGCGATCACGTCATCCAGGCATCAAGCTTGATGCAGCGCGTTCATGATCTCCGCAGCCCGCTTCGATGCGGCGTTCGGGATCAGGTGGCTGTACTGTTGATTTCCGGCAAGAACTGACCCGACAGAACTACTTGGCGGCACAAGTGACAGAGATTCGATTGTTTCGCCTTTTCCTACTTACCGTCGCTGGGACTCTCATCTGCGGCTGGATTGGAGGCGCGTACTACCTGCATGACTCCGAGAGCGCTCTTGCTGAAGTGCAAGCTGAGGCTCAAGCAAAGCAGCGGGCGGAGCAAGACTGCGCTGCTGGGCGAAGTCCCGCATGCCCCACGCCCACTCTCTACGACAACATGCCGACGACTCTCGGCACCGGCGGCAACCAGCGCAGCTTTGACATCAATTCAAGCGCTGCCGAGGCAAGGACCTGGTTTGTCTACTCGACGGTCATCGCACTTGCGCTCGTCGTCCTGTTCTACGCACTTCGCTGGGCTCTGACTGGCCGACTCCGCCCTCTCTGGCCAGTTGAAGCGTGGGTGGAAAAATAAGCTCTCCGTGGCCACGAAGGCATGCCTAGCATCGTGCTATGATCTTGGGCTCTTGTGGGATCGCACCCGATGCATCAACGTGCATCAACAGCAGACCAGGGGTTGCATCAAAAAGTGCATCAACGAGTCAGCAGCAGCGTGAAACCCGCAGATTGCCGGCATAGCTCAGTTGGTAGAGCAGCGCATTCGTAATGCGAAGGTCGGGGGTTCGACTCCTCTTGCCGGCACCAGAACAGACAAGGGCCTGATCTTTCGATCAGGCCCTTTTTCTTTGGCCGCCGGCTCGGGGCTCAGCCCTGCTCTGACAGGAAGATCTCGACGCGGCGGTTCGCGGCGCGGCCGGGTTCGGTGTCGTTGCTGGCCACCGGCTCGTGTGAGCCGCGGCCCGACACGCTCACCCGCGACGGTGCCAGGCCGCGCGTTGAGAGGTAGTCGCGCACGGCGGCCGCCCGTTCGCGCGACAGCGGCTCGTTGATCGCGTCGCTGCCCGTACTGTCGGTGTGGCCCACAATGGTCACGCGCACGTTGGGGTCAAGGTTGCGGCCGATCTCGTCGAGCACCGGCCGCATCTGCGGCTTGATGTCGGCACGGCCACTGTCGAAGGAGACGTCGCTGGGCACGTTGAGCTTGAGGCGGTTGTCCGCCGTGCGGGCGACCTCGACGCCGGTGCCCTGGCTGGCGCGGGCCAGGGCCTCGCGCTTGTCTTCCATGTGCTTGGACCACAGGTTGCCGGCGACGGCGCCCACGGCACCTCCGATGACGGCACTGCGGCCGGCGTTGCCGCCGGTCATGGAGCCGATGATGGCGCCGGCAACCGCGCCGGCGCCGGCGCCCTTGGCGGTGCCCTGCTCGCGTTCGCTCATCGACGAGCATCCCGCCGCGAACACCAGCGAGGCGACAAGCGCTGCCGTGGCGGTGCGGCGCAGGGCGGGAGTGGATGGCGAAATATGCATGATGCGATTCCTAGAAGGAGGGATGCCGACATCGTCGATGCCAGCACCCGGCCGCACTGTCGTCATGCACCGCAGCGTCGCGTCATCCTCGTCCTACGGCCTGCAGCGGCATGCACACAAAAAGCCGCCTGGCCGGGGACCGGGCGGCCTCGCTCGCGAGCGCGAACGTCAGCCCTTGCGCGTGGTGGCCTTCGCGTCCTTGAGGGCTTCCTTGGCATCGCCAACCGCCTTCTGGATTTTCCCTTCGACCTGCGTCGCCGCACCCTTGACCTGTTGCTCGGTGCTGCCGATGGCCTCGCCCAGCTTGCGCTGAGCCTTGCCTGCCACGTCCTTCACGCTGCCCTTGATTTGGTCGCTGTTCATTGCGTTGCTCCTTTGCAGATGCCCTTGTGACGAAGATGCCTGACGGGCTGAACACAGCCTACGGATCACCTTGGCAGGGCGGCACCGGCGGGTGCCGTGTCGGCCGGTGGGCGCAGTCCTACGCCCAACTGCGCCCGCCAGGGCCGGCGTGGCGCGCGGGCCGGCGGCCTGGGTTCGCCAACACGAACGCAGCGCGCTTCGCCCGGCGGGGCAAGAAAAACCCGGCCGGCCGCACTGGCCGCGTCACAGCCAACTGATGATCCGTTGCAGCCACCGGGGCAGCGGGCGGCTGGGGGTGTAGGTCTGTCGATATTGGCTGGGCATGGCGGGGCTCCGATGAGTGACTGTTTATTTATACAGTACTTCTATCCAGTCAGGCAAGCTGGCAAGCAAAGCCTCGAAGCACAATTGGTAGCGATATCATTCATGACGCATCGCCACCCAACCCCACGAATGCCCATGCCCTCATCGCGCAGACCCACCCGGGGCCGCGGCCTGCAAGCCCTCCCGCTGACTCTCATCGCGGCGCTGCTGGCCGGTTGCAGCGTCCATCCCCAGCGCCCGCAGACGCCAACTGCCGGCGCCGACTGGGTGGCCGCCTGGGGCAGTGCGCAACTGGAGCAGGCACCGGCCGCCGCCAACGCCGGCACCGCGCAGACACTGCGCGACGTGAGCCTGAGACAAGTGGTCCGCACGACGGTCGACGGCGACTCGCTGCGGGTGCGTGTCAGCAATCTGTTCGGGCGCGAGCCGCTGCAGCTGGGCGCTGCCAGCGTGGCACTGCTGCAGCCGGGCAGCGCGTCCGGGCAGCCCGCATTGCAGGCAGGCAGCCTGCGGCCGTTGAGCTTCGAAGGCCGGCGCGAGCTGAGCCTGGCGCCCGGCGCCGAGGCCTGGAGCGACCCGGTCACGCTGGCCGTGCCGCGACTGGCCGACGTGGCCGTGCAGCTGCACGTGGTGGCGGCGCCGGCCTGGGCCACCGTCCACCCCGGGTCGCGCATCAGCAGCTGGACCGCGCCCGGCAACCGCGTGGATGCCGATGACTGGGCCGACGCCACGCCGCGTGACGGCTGGTGGCACCTCGCCGCCGTGGACGTCCGCCCGCGCCAGCCGCAGCCGGTGCTGGTGGCCATCGGCGACTCCATCACCGATGGCTATGGCGTGCCGCCCGGCAGCTACCAGCGCTGGACGGACGCCCTCGCACGCCGCCTCGCGGCCCAGGGCATGGCCGCGGCCGTCGTCAACACGGGCATTGGCGGCAACCGGTTGCTGCAGGACGGCCTCGGCCCCAGCGTGCTGGCGCGCTTCGAGCGCGATGCGCTGGCGCGCAGCGGCGTCACGCATGTGGTGCTGCTGGCGGGGGTCAACGACCTCGGCACCAGCCACCGCCAGCGCACCACCACCCCGGCGTCGCGCGAGGCCTTGCTGAACCAGCTGGCGGGCAACCTGTCGGCGTTGGAGCAGCGGGCAGCCGAGCGGGGTGTCTGCCTGCTCGTCGCCACCGTCATGCCCTACGGCGGCAGCGGCTACTACCAGCCCCAGCCCGAGAACGAGGCCGACCGGCAGACGCTGAACGCCTTCATCCGCCGTCCCGGCGGCTTCGATGGCGTGGTGGACTTCGACGCCCTCACCCGCGACCCGGCGCGGCCCTCGCACCTGAAAGCCGGCCTCGACAACGACGGCCTGCACCCGTCCATGGCCGGCTACCAGGCGATGGCCGACGCCTTTCCCGTCGAATGGCTGGACCGGCGCTGCCCAGCCAGGAAGACGGTCCGGATCGACAGCCAGAAGTAAACCAAGGGCTCCGTGAGGAGCCCTTGGTCACTGGGGCCAGCCAGACGCGGCCGGCCCGGCTTCAGCCTCAGAAGCTGGCGCGCAGACCCACCTGGTAGGTGCGCCCCGGCTCGTAGATGGCGTAGGGCGCGTTGGCGAACTGGAAGTTGGTGCGCTGCGAGGCCCGCGTGACGTTGAAGACGTCGAACGTGGCCTGCAAGTCCTTCTTCCAGCCGATGGTGCTACCCAGGATCTCGCCGATGTTCAGGCGCGACGTGAAGTCCACCTGGGAGTAGTCCAGCCCGTAGAACGCGGCGGCCGTGATGCCGTTCTGGCCGGTGCCGCTGGACTGCGAACCCTTGGTGAAGTTCTTGGTCACGCGGAAGCCGCCGTAGGTGCCTTCGTAGTAGGCCGCCAGGTTGTAGGTGTAGGGCGGCACGCCGATGGCCACGTTGGCGCCCGACTGCTTGACCTTGGTGTAGTTGGCGCTGACGCCAAAGCCCTTCAGGTAGGACGTGAGGATGTCCAGCGGCTGCTGCAACGTCAGCTCGACCCCCTTGATCTTCAACGGGTCGGCCGTGTTCTGCGTCTGCGACAACACGATGGGTAGCGCATTGATCTTGGCCAAGTCGGACGCGGACGGCAGCGCATCCAGGTCAGTCGGCACCGGCAGGCCCGCGGACTTGTAGAGGTTGGTGCGCTGGTCGCGGGTCAGCACGGTCGTCCAGGTGATGCCGAACTGGTTCAGGTAGCTGAACGGCACGTTGAAGGTCTTCGTGGCGGTGAAGCCCTTGATGCTCTTCTGGAACCAGGCCAGCGCGACATAGCCCTCACGCCCCGTGTACCACTCCAGGCCCAGGTCGATATTCTTGGACTGGTAGGGCTTCAGGTCCGGGTTGGTCAGCGTGCCGTTCTGGGCCGAGGGATCGGTGAACGTGGCCGTCAGCGCCCGCAGCGCCGTCGGATCAGCACGCGTGATGGTCTTGGACGCCGACGCGCGCGCCAGCAGGTTGGGCCGGATGTTGTAGGCGAGGCTGGCCGACGGCAGGAAGTTGCTGTAGCTCGTCGTCGTGAGGCTTTCGACCACCTGCGTTGGGAACCGGCCGCCGTCCGCCAGCGTGGCGTTGCGCGGGTCGGCGGGTGTGCTGAGCGACGCAAAGGTCTGCTCCGTCGTCGCGAAGCGGGCACCGGCGTTGTAGCGCAGGTCGTTGCCGAACACGCGCGCGTCGCCGTTGATCTCGGTGAAGATCGACGTCACCTTCTCCTGGAAGAAGCCCGGGTTCACACCCGTGTTGGTTCCGCCGATGCCGGGAACCGCAGTTTCGTGGGCGGCGGCGTAGTTGGCATCCTTGGCGAACCTGGCCCAGTCCAGGGCGACGAAGCCGCGCGAGTTGGCCGACAGGTAGCCGGGAACCGACGCGTTGGGGATGGCCGACCCCTGGTATTGCAGCGACGACGGCAACGCGCCGGCGGTGAAGCCGGTGCCGTAGCCGGGATAGTCAGCCGCCGCCGAGCCGGCGGCGCCCGTGCCGTTGCAGCCGTTCTTGTTGGTGGTGTTGGGCCCCGGCAGGAAGACGTTGAGGTTGCGGCCGCAGACGATGTTGGACCAGTAGTTGTCGTTGTTCAGCGACTGGATGCGGCGCGACACGTCGTCATAGGCACCGCCGAACTTGATATCGAAGATGTCGGCGTCGATGTTGACGGCGCCGCGCAGGCCGAAGGTGCGCACCTGGCGCTTCTCCTCCTGCACGTTGACGCGGCCGCCGTTCCAGCCGAACGCCGCGGGCGTGTTCAGGATGTCGGTGGCGCCGGTCAGCGTGTTGGTGGCCTTCAGCATCGGCGTACCGCTGGTGTTGTCGTACTCGGTCGTAATGCCCGAGCCCAGCACGGTCTGGAACAGCGCGGTGGGCGACTGGCGGTGGAAGTCGCTGCGGGTAGCGTTGGCCTGCACGTCCACGCTGAGCGCGTCCGTGATCTTTAGGTTCATACCCGGGTTGATGCTGTGGAACTTGGTGTCTTCGGTGTAGGGCCGGTATTCCAGGAAATACTGCGAATTGGCGAACGTGCCTTTGGTGACCACGCAGCCGCTGGTGCAGTCCGCGCGGTCCACAGTCACGTTGACCGGGATGGACGAGCCGTTGCGGCCGACCCAGTTCATGTCCGAACGCTCGAACTCGTTCTTCTTGTGGCCGTAGATGGTGTCGACGAACAGCTTCACCGCGCTGTTGGGGCGGGCCTCGATGGACAGGATGGCGTTCTGGCGGTCACGGCTGCCCTCGGCAACCATGGCGCGGCCCAGGCGCGGAATGATGGCGTTGTCGAGCTGCGTGATGGTCAGGCCGGGGTTCTTGGCCAGCAGGTAGGCCTCGTTGATGGCGTCGCCCGCCACCAGGCAATTGCCGGCGTTGGCCGGCACGGTACCCGGGATGGTCCAGTTGCCGCCGCCAGTGTTGTTGCGCGTGGCGCTGCTGCTTTGCGAAGCCAGCAAGTTGGCGTTGGTCCAGCCGATGGACTCGAATCCGGTGGTCTTGACCTTGTTGGTGGACCAGGCCACGCCGGCCAGCACGCCGAACGTGTTGTCCCAGGTGTTGCTGACCAGGGCCGAACCGCGGTTGCCGTTCTTTTCGGCCTGCTGGTTCTTGGTGCAGGTCAGCGTGAAGGCCGTGCGCAGGCCCTTGCGGTCGAAGGGACGGGAGCTGCGCATATCGACGATGCCGGCGGCGCCGCCCTCGATCATGGACGCTGTCGGGCTTTTGACCACGGTCACGCTGCTGAAGAGTTCGCCCGGCAGGAAGTCCATGTCGACTTCGCGGTTGGCGCT
Organism: Burkholderiales bacterium; assembly: GCA_016195825.1. GTDB lineage: Bacteria > Pseudomonadota > Gammaproteobacteria > Burkholderiales > Burkholderiaceae_C > Pelomonas. The sequence continues at coordinate 32,357 of JACPYV010000016.1, forward strand.
GCCCGAATCGACGCGGCCCGTGGAGGCCGACGCGACCGGCGCGCCGTTGAGCAGGATGCGGGTGAAGTTGGTGCCCAGGCCGCGGATCTGGATCTGCAGGCCCTCACCGGTGATATCGCGCGTCAGCGTCACGCCCGGGATGCGCGAGATGGACTCGGCGATGTTGCTGTCCGGGAACTTGCCCATGTCCTCGGCGGTGATGGCATCGATGAAGCCTACCGAATTGCGCTTGGCGTTGGCCGAGCTCTCCAACGACGCACGGATGCCGGTCACGACCACCGTGTCGAGCTTCTGCTGCTCGGCCTGCTGCGCCGCCGTCTGCGCGTAGGCCTGCGAGATCAAGCCAGCCAGCAAGGTGGTGCCCAGGGCAAACCGTTGGTGGGCGCGGCACGTTGGTCGCAGGAAAGTCTTGCTCATTGATGTCTCCGTTTGGTTCTGTGGTTCGGCGCTGCGACTGCTGCAAGGCAGCGACTACCAGCGAAATGGTAGCGCGCACATTTGCAATTTATGCCGACCATCTGACATCGTCAACGAGGGTGTGTACTAATGTATTAGTAGGTTTGAAGGCTAGAAAACAAAAGACATTCACGGCTTGGCATCAAAGCAGGTAGCGCTCACAATGCGACGCGTCATCCGCGAACCCTCCAGATGCAGAACAGCGACGCTTTCACAACGACGGGGCTGCCGGCCGACGCGGCCAGTGCGCTGTTGATCGGCCGCGTGTGGCGCCCGGACCTGGCCGGCCCTGTGCCTGTGGCAGTGCGCGAGGGCAACCTCGTCGACCTGTCAGCCCACGCGGCCACGCTGGCGGAACTGCTGGACCGGCCCGATCTGCTGGAAATCGCCCGCCACGCGCCTGGGCCAGCACTCGGGCCGGTGCAGGCCATGCTGGCACGCGCGCTCGCCACCTCGGCCGACGCCGCCCTGCCCCGCCTGCTGCCGCCCTGTGACCTGCAGGCCATCAAGGCCTGCGGCGTCACCTTTGCCGTGAGCCTGCTGGAGCGCGTCATCGAAGCGCAGGCCGGCGGGAGCGCCGCCCATGCCCATGACCTGCGCCAATCCCTGACCGCCGCGCTCGGCACGGACCTGGCCGGGATCCGCCCCGGCTCGGCCGCAGCGCAGCAGCTCAAGGCCGAGTTCGTCGCACGCGGCGCCTGGTCGCCCTACCTGGAGGTGGGGCTGGGGCCGGATGCGGAAGTCTTCACCAAGGCACAGCCGATGTCGGCCGTGGGCTTCGGCGCCGCCGTCGGCCTGCACCCGGACTCGCAGTGGAACAACCCCGAGCCTGAGATCGTGCTGGCCGTGAACGGCCGCGCGGAAGTCGTCGGCGCCACGCTGGGCAACGACGTCAACCTGCGCGACATCGAAGGCCGCAGCGCGCTGCTACTGGGCAAGGCCAAAGACAACAACGGGTCCTGCGCCATCGGCCCCTTCATCCGCCTGTTCGACGGCCAGTTCACGCTCGACACCGTGCGGGCGGCCACCGTGACCCTGCGCATCGAAGGCGCGGCGGACGGCTTCGTGCTCGAAGGTGTCAGCCGCATGCAGGCCATCAGCCGCGACCCGCTGGAACTGGTGCGCCACGCCTGCGGGCCGCACCACCAGTACCCCGACGGCTTCATGCTGTTCCTGGGCACCATGTTCTCGCCCGTCCAGGACCGCGGCGCACCCGGCGCCGGCTTCACGCATCACCTGGGCGACGTCGTCACCATCGCCAGCCCCGCGCTCGGCACCCTCGTCAACACCGTGCAGCGCAGCGACGCCATCCCACCGTGGACCTACGGCGTCGGCGCGCTGCTCCAGCATCTGCGCCGGCAGCGCCTGCAAGTCTGAGTCACTGGTCGGACGCCCCGGGCTGGTGGGCGTCCTGTCTCTTGCGGCGGCCCGCCCTGCGCGGAGCCGCCGTCTTTTTTGCCACCGCCCGCCGTCCGGCGCGCCACCTCGACAGCAACACTGTGCCCTGATGCACTAGGGCACCAGTGGCAAACTTGCACCTCTTACGCAAGATGAATTTCACGCTAGACCCCACCCGCCACGCGGCGCCTCAAGTCGTCGAGGCGCTCCGGGCCGCCATCATTTCGCTGGAATTGGCGCCCGGCATAGCGCTCGACCGCGCCGACCTGGCCCAGCGCTTTGGCGTCAGCCAGACACCTGTCCGCGACGCGCTCATCCGGCTCAGCGAAGAAGGCCTGGTCCTCATCCGGGCCCAGTACACGACCCAGGTCAGCCGCATCGACGTGCCGGCCGCGCGCGAGGCGCACTTTTTGCGCCGCTCCATCGAAATCGAGATCGCGCGCCAGTTGGCCACCGCGCATGACGCGACAGTGATCGACGAGCTGCGCACGCAGTTGTCTCGCCAGGCAGACCTGGCGGCGAAGAAGGACTTCCTCGGCTTCATCGCTGCCGACAAGGAGTTTCACCGACTGATGTACGTGGCAGCGGGCCTGCCCCGGCTGTGGTCGGTGGTGGTGCGGATGTCAGGCCACGTGGACCGCCTGCGGCTGCTCCACATCCCGACCACTGGCAAGACCGGGTCCATCCTGAGCGCTCACCAGGCCATCCTGGCCGCCATCGAGTCGCAGGACGCTGAGGCGGCACAAGCCGCCGTTCGCGATCACCTTTCCGGCACGCTCGCCTCGGTGGACGAGATTCAGCAGCGGTATCCGGGGTACTTCACCGCTTAGCTCGAGCGAGGCAGGAAAGTTCAGGGTCAGCCGCCAGCGTCGGGCGACGGGCGAGCGGATAGATTGGGCATGGGCTCCGAGGGGTCGCTGCAAGCTGGGAGCGGTCGCTCGTTGCCAACAGCCGGACCGCAAACCAACGACCCATCAACGATATTCACAGCCTGGAACTCGCCGCCCTGACGCTGTCAATCAGGCCCAGGCGCTACACCCGAAGACGGTCCCGCGGCGGAGGACATGCACCGGTAGGCAACCTCCCGGCGATTGATGCACGGGGCACGGATCGAGACCGTGCGGGCTCACCGCCTCGCGTGCGCGTGGCCGTCCAGCAGCCCCGCAGGTTGCCCAACGACGCCCCGATGTGCTGTGAGCGGCACGGAATCTATCCGCTGGCAGTCATCGTCGTCCTGGTCACAAGGATGGTGATTCGTGACCCGTGGCTCTCAGCCTTGCCAAGGCGGCACACGCAGGCGGCGCCCTGAACACCCCGTCGACCGCGAATGGCAGAGCCCGGGAGCGCTGAAGCACTTCGGGGCGTTGGATCAGCGCTTGCTGACGTTGAACTCCGTCGCCTTGTACAAGGCCTGCATGGTGTCACGACCCAGGCGGCCCTCCATGTCCTTGTGGGTCTGCACCATCACAGCACGAATGGCGTCGCGCTCGGCAGGTGTGGGCTCGACCAGCACGGCCTTGCCGGCCGCCTTGATCTTGTCGTAAGCGTTTCGCTCTTCGGCCAAAGTCAGGCCGTTGGCATAGGTGGTCGCGTCGGCCATGGCGGATTCCAGCGTGCTCCGGAGGTCCTTGGGCAGTCCCTCCCAGAACTTGCGGTTGACCACCACCGCATAGGCCTGGTGCGAGTGATGCAGCAGCGTCACGTACTTCTGCACCTCGTACAGCTTCTGGGTGTAGACGTTGGACAGCGTCACGTCGGCACCGTCCACCACGCCGGTTTGCAGCGCCTGATAGACCTCGGAGAACGCCATGGTCTGCGGCATGACGCCCACTGCTCGCATTTGCGCGTCGATCACCTTGGACGAATTGATGCGGATCTTCAGGCCTTTGAAGTCTTCAGGCTTGCGCAGCGGCTTGTTGGCGGTGATGACGCGAAAGCCGGCGTCCCAATACGCCAGGCCGTGCACGCCCTTGGCGTCCAGCTTCTTCAGCATCGCACTGCCGAAATCGCCGCCAGCGGCCTTCTGGTAGCTGGCCTGGTCCGGCGTGACGAAGGGCAGGTCAAAGACCTCAAACTCCTTGATGCCAAAGGGTCCGAACTTGGACACCGAGGGTGCCAGCATCTGCACCGAGCCCAGCTGCAGCGCCTCCAGCTCTTCCTTGTCCTTGTAGAGCTGACTGTTGGGGTAGACCTCAATCTTGACTCGTCCCTTGGCGCGTTCCTCGGCCAGCTTCTTGAAGCGCTCGGCCCCCTGGCCCTTGGGCGTGTCCACCGCGGCCACATGGCTGAATTTGATGACGATGGGCGCCGATTGGGCCTGGCTGAGGGTCGGCGCGAGGGCGCAAGTCAGGCCGACGGCCAGGCCAGCCTGCAGAAAGGTGCGACGTGTCATGGGAGGTCTCCAAATCGTTGGGAAGGGGTGCGAGCAGCGGCTCAGCGGCGGGTGACCGCATGTCCCACTGAGCAAGCGGCAAGGCCTAGACGGCGAGACCCGAGGCCGGCTCAGGCTTGACGGACGGTCGCCGAGCCGACATTCACGGGCGCCCGCGAATGGCCGGCAGTGGTCGCCGTGCCATCGCAGCACGACTGACCGCCATCGCCGCAAAGGCGCCGAACGCTAGACGCCAGCCAACCGCTCACCAAACCGATGCAGCGTCGCCGAGCGGAACACCTCGCCCGGCCGCAGCACGGTGCTGGGCCAGTCGGGGCCGACGGGGTGGTTGGGGGAGTCGGGGTTGTGCTGGGTCTCCAGGCAGACGCCAGCGCCACGCGTGTAGCGCGTACCGCCCGGCCCCGCCAGCGAGCCGCCGAGCCAGGTCCCGGCGTAGAACTGGATCGCCGGCTCGGTCGTCAAGATCTCCATCCAGCGGCCCGAGGCCGGGTCGAGCAGCCGTGCGGCCGGGTGCAGCGCACCGTCCAGCGGATGGTCCAGCAGCCAGTTGTGGTCATAGCCCACGTCAAGACCGATGGCGCGCTCACGGCTGAAGTCGAACGGGGTGCCGTCGACAGCCGCGTGGCGCAGCGGGATGCCGGTCGCGTCAGGCACCGTGTAGCGGCTGGCATGCAGCGTCAACCGGTGCTGCAGCGCCGGGCCGGACTCGGCGCCGGCCAGGTTGAAGTAGGCGTGGGAGGTCAGGTTGACGACGGTGGCCCGGTCGGTCGTGGCCTTGTAGTCGACGCGCCAGCTCAGGTCCACGCCAAGCGTGTAGCGCACTGCCACGTGCAGGTTGCCGGGGAACCCCATCTCGCCATTGGGGCTGAAGCGCTCCAGCAGCAAGCTGATGCTGCCGTCCGCGCCGGGCGGCTGCGGTAGGGCCTGCCACAGCTGCGCGCCGAAGCCAGCCGGGCCGCCGTGCAGGCAGTTGGGCCCGTCGTTGGTGGTGAGCCGGTGGCGAACGCCGTCCAGCTCGAAGCTGCCGCCGGCGATGCGGTTGGCATAGCGCCCGGCGATGACGCCCAGGTGCGAGCCGGCGCCGGCCAGGTAGGCGTCCAGGCTGGGCAGGCCCAGCACGACGCTGTCGGCCCCGCCCGGCAGCCACAGGCCGGTGACGATGCCGCCCCAGTCCAGCGCCGTCAGCACAAAGCCGCGGCCGTTGTCGAGGCGGACCTCGCGGACGGTGCGGCCGTCGGGCAGGCGGCCATAGTCGCGGACGGTGATGCGGGGTTCAGCACTCAACGGACAAATCCTCGGGCGTTGACGTACAGGGCGTAGACCGAATGGCTGCTGGCCATGAACAGCCGATTGCCCTTGGCGCCGCCAAAGCACAGGTTGGCGCAACGTTCGGGCAGGTGGATGTGGGCCAGGGGCTGGCCCTCGGCGCTGTAGACACGCACGCCGTCCAGCTGTGCCGGGTCGGCGTCCGGCTGACCACCGCCGCCAAAGCCGCACCAGATGCGGCCCTGCGTGTCGAGCGCAATGCCGTCGAAGGCGCCATGGCCTTGCGCGTCGATGAGCAGTTGCTTGTCGCTCAGCCTGGCGCCGCTGAGGGCGTAGGACCAGATCAGCCGGTGCGGCTGCGCGCGGCTCTCCACCACCAACAGGCGCCGGCCATCCGGTGTGAAGGCCAGGCCGTTGGGGCCGGCCAGGTCGTCGATGACGCGCGTCAACTCGCCCGTCTGCGCATCGATGCGGTAGACACCATGCGGCTGCTCACGCGGCGCCGGGGCGCCTTCCCAGTCGCCGGAAATGCCGAACTCGGGGTCGGTGAACCAGAGGCTGCCGTCGGGCGCGCAGGTGATGTCGTTGGGGGAATTCAGCGGCTTGCCGTCGAAGCGGTCGGCCAGCACGGTGATGCGGCCGTCCAATTCCGTGCGTGTGATGCGCCGGCCCAGGTGCTCGCAGCTGACGAGGCGGCCCTGCAGGTCGCGCGCATGACCATTCGCGTTGCCGCTGGGCTGACGGAACACGCTGACGGCGCCGCTGCAGTCGTCCCAGCGCAGGATGCGGTCGTTGGGGATGTCCGACACCAACAGGTAGCGGCCGTCGCCGAACCACACCGGCCCCTCGGCCCATTGCAGGCCTGTGGCGAGCTGTTCGACGCAGGCCGAGAACAACCGCAGCTCACGGCCTTCGGGTGCGAGGATCTCGAAGGCCGCATCCGGCAGGCGCGAGGCGGGCTGGAAGGGTATGCGCGGCCCCTGCTCGAAGCTCATGAGCCCTCCGCGCCGGGCTGGCCGGCAAAGGCAAAGGGCCCCAGCACGACGAAACCGCCACCCTGGTAGCGCGCCTCCGGCCGAGTCGGGTCGATGTAGGGCTGGCCCGCTTCAACGGCCGCGCGCCAAGGCTCGGAGCTGTCCTGCTGGCGGTAGCCGACGTGGCGACCCTGCGAGTTGTCCCACCAGGTCGTGCGGTTATCACTGGCGCCGTAGACGATGCTGTGGCCCACCACCGGTGCGGTCAGTGCGGCGACAAGCAGGCGCTCCAAGTCGTCGTGGCTGAGCCAGCTGGACAGCTGGCGGCGGTCCACCGGCTCGGGCAGGCAGGAGCCGATGCGCAGAGACACCGTCTCCAGGCCGTGGCGGTCGAAATAGAACTGGGCCAGGTTCTCGCCGAAGGCCTTGGACAGACCGTAGTAGCTGTCGGGCCGCGGCATGACGTGGGCCTGGATGGTCTCACCCTGGCCGTAGAAGCCGGTGACGTGGTTGGAGCTGGCGAAGATGATGCGTTTCGTACCGCGGCGGCGGGCGGCCTCGTAGAGGTTGTAGGCGCCGACGATGTTGGCCGGAAGCACGGTGCTGAAGGGTTTTTCGATGGAGACGCCGCCGAAATGCAGCACCGCGTCCACGCCGTCCAGCAGGTCGTACATCGCGGCCTCGTCCTCCAGCGGCGCGACGACGACCTCCTCGCCGTCGCCTGCAGGGGCCATCGCGGTGAGGTCGGAGACGCGGAGCAGCTCGCAGTAGCGCTTCATGCGCGGCTGCAGCATGCGGCCCAGGGCGCCGGCGGCGCCGGTCAACAGCAGGCGCTTGAAGCGCAGTCCGGTCAGTTCTTGCATGGATACAGGCCCGGCATCGGGCCTCGATAGAGGTGGCGCCGCGCCTCAGCTGCCGGCGCCCAGCCGCAAGGGCGGGCGCAGGCGGGGTGCGGCGTCGGACTGGCGTCGGACCAGTTCGAAGTCCTTGAGCTCATGCTCGCAGGGCAGAGGCTCGCCGCTGCGGCGCGCACGGATGTGGCGCACCAGCAGGTCCACCGCGGCACCGGCCATCTCCATGATGGGCTGGCGCACGGTAGTCAGTTCAGGCCAGATGGTCGTCGCCAGCGGCGCATCGTCGAAGCCGACCACCGTCAGGTCGCTGGGCACGTCCAGGCCCATGCGGTGGGCGATTGCGACGGTGGCAGCGGCCATGTCGTCGTTGCTGGCGAAGATGGCCGTGGGCCGGCGCTCCTGCGACAGCAGCGACTCAGCAGCGTCCAGACCCGAGCGGTAGGTGAACATGCCTTGCGCGACGACCTCTTCCTCCTCGATGTTGAGGCCGGCGTCGTTCATCGCCGCGTGGAAGCCCGCCAGGCGGCGCGCGCTGCTGCTCTGGTACGGGTCGCCGATGATGAAACCCAGGCGATGGTGGCCCAAGGCCAGCAGGTGGCGGGTCATCTCGTAGGCGGCCTGGTAGTCGTCGATGCCGACCGCGCAGACGGCCTCGGGCGGCACGCCGCTGGAGACGACGACGGCCGGCGTGTCGGTGTCGGCCACCAGCTTGAGCAGGATCTGCGAGTCGCAAAATGGCGGCGGCAGGATGAGGCCGTCGATGCCGTTGGCGATCATCTCGGCCACCGGCTTTTCTTCGCCGTCGCGCTCGGCCTCGCAGCGCTGCACGATGAGCTGCACATGGCGCATGCTGGCCTTGTTCAGCAGGCCGATCAGGAACTCGTTCAGGTAGCCCGCGCTCGGGTCGATGTAGAGCATGCCGATGCGGATGGGCTCCGAGCCAGCGAGGTGGCGGGCGGCCTGGTTGGGCAGGTAGTTGAGCTGGGCGATGGCCGCCTGCACCTTCTCGCGCGTACCGGGGCGGACATTCAGCTCGCCGTTGACCACGCGCGACACCGTCATCGGCGATACCCCGGCCAGGCTGGCCACGTCGGCGATGGTGGCCACCTTGGTGCTACGCCCCTGACGCACGTTTGGCTTCAATCTGCACCTCGACTGTTCGTTGTTCTTGGCAGCCGGGCAGACGCTGCCGGGCTGGAGCCGCGATTCTCTATCAAGCGCATGGTTGCGCGATCTTCCATGTCACCCACCACGCCCGGGGGCGAAGCTGAAGCGCAGCGCCTTGTAGTGGGCCAGGTCGTATTCGGGGGGCCGCACGCCGGCTGGCAGCGGCAGCCCGGAGGCCGACTGGAAATAGGCGATGCAGGCATCGCGCCACCAGCGCGCCTCGCGGGCCTGCACCGCGAGGTAGGCGGCCACCTCGGCGTGCCGCTCGGCGTCGATGTCGGGCTGCAGCGCGGCCCAGCGCCGGCGCATGTCGTCCACCGTCGCCACGCCGCGGTCGTAGCGGGTGATCAGCTCGGCCCACAAGGTGCGGCCGGACGGCATCTCGTGATCCCACGGCAGGTGATGGAACCACAGCAGCAGCTCGGGCGGCGTCGTGCGCGGGTCGGCAAAGCGCCGCGCCACGGCGGGCGCGTACTGGGCGACCGCATGGCTGCCCGACGGCGAGCGGTCGAAGCCGATGCCATCGCGCCCGGCACGGTGGAAATAGACCGGGTTCCAGTCGGCGCGCTCCAGGTTGTCGACCCATGGCGCCGGCCCGTGGTGGTGGCCCGTGCCCATCAGATGGTGCAGGCCCAGCGGCGTCATGTAGTCCACCACGGCCTCGCGCGACGCCATCATCAGCTCGGCGACAGCGTCGCGCGCCGCGGGGCGTGTCGTGAAGGTCTGCGCCACCCACTCCTGTGCCACGGTGCGTGCCGGCTGGTCCGGGTCCCAGGCCATGCGGCCGAAGGCGTACCAGTTGGCCTGGTCGAACTGCGAGCCGCACCAGTTGCGGTCCGTGCCGATGTTGGCCACACCGGCCATCGCCGTCAGCCGCTGCCCACCCAAGCGGCCATCGACGACGCGCGCCACCGTGCCGCCATGGCCCGTGTCGGCCTGCAGCACCTCCTGGAACAGCGGCCCAAGGTAGACCAGGTGGGTCGCGAAGCCCAGGTATTCCTTGGTGATCTGCAGCTCCAACGCCAGCGGCGTGCCGGGCATGGCGCCCAACAGCGGATGAAAGGGCTCGCGCGGCTGGAAGTCGATGGCACCGTTCTTGACCTGCACGATGACGTTCGCGGCGAACCGGCCGTCCAGCGGCTGGAACTCCGCGTAAGCCTGCTTGGCGCGGTCGCTGGCGTCGGCCGCGTAGACGAAGGCCCGCCACAGGACGATGCCGCCGTGGGGGCTGAGCGCGTCGGCCAGCATGTTGGCGCCGTCCGCATGGCTGCGGCCATAGTCCTGCGGCCCCGGCTGGCCCTCGGAATTTGCCTTGACGAGGAAGCCCCCGAAGTCCGGGATGGCCTGGTAGATCTCGTTGGCCTTGGCCTGCCACCAGGCGCGCACCGCCGGGTCCAGCGGGTCGGCGGTCTTCAGCCCGCCCAGCTCCATCGGCGCCGAGAAACGGGCCGACAACCAAACCTTGATGCCATAGGGCCGGAACACCTCCGCCAACGCCGCGGCCTTGGCGAGGAAGGGCGCGGTCATCGACTCGGCCTTGGCGTTGACATTGTTCAGCACCGTGCCGTTGATACCGAGCGACGCGTTCGCACGGGCGTAGTCGGCGTAGCGCGGGTCGCGGATGTCGGGCAGCTTCCACCAGTCCCACAGCGACTGGCCGGCATAGCCGCGCTCCACCGTGCGGTCCAGGTTGTCCCAGTGGTTGAGCAGGCGCAAGCCAATCTTCGGCGCCGAGCGCTGGTCCAGCCGGGCCAGGTCCGCGCCGGTCTGCGCCGCGCGCAGCCAGGCGAAGCTGCCGTAGAGCAGGCCGAGGTCGGTATTGGCAGCGATCAGCGTCACGTCGCGGCCCTGCAGCCGCGTGCTGCGCAGCAGCCAGCCAGTGGCGCCCAAGTCCTGCAGCAGCGGGCCAGTCTCTGGCAGCGAGGCCGGTGTGGCCAGCACCAGCGCGCCCGAGCGGATCTGCTGTGACAACGCCGGCCGGCGCCCCGACAGGCCGGCCACGCCGCGCTGCAGCTCGGCCACGGCCGCCTGCAGACTGGGCGACGTAACGCCAGTGGTCACGATGGCCTGCGCCAAATCCAGGCTTGCGCGAACCTAAATGGTAGCGCTACATTTGCGTCCACAGCATGCCATAAACAGGCGCCGCCAAACGCCCCTACGTCGGAGACAAGCCCTTGAACATGACAGCGTCAGAAACACCCGCCACGTCGCCACCGGGACAGGGGTTTACCCGACGCGTCTTCGCTAACGCTACCAATCGCGTCGTGCGAGCCGTGTGATGGTGGCCGGGGATGCCGCGGCCAGGGGCCGGCAGCGCTGGCTGGTCTGCGCGCTGCTGTTTGCGGCGACGACGATCAACTACATCGACCGCAACGCGCTGTCGGTGCTGAAGACCCGCCTGCAGCAGCCCTTCGAGGGCGGCGGCTTGGCGCTGACCGATGCCGACTACGGCTGGATCACCTTCGCCTTCACGGCCGCCTACGCGGCCTTTCCGCCGCTGATCGGCGCGGCCATCGACCGCTTCGGCGTGAAGCGCAGCCTGAGCGTGGCGCTGGTGCTGTGGTCGCTGGCTTCGGCGGCACATGGCCTGGTGTCAACCGTGCTGGGCCTGGTGCTGGTGCGCTTCCTGCTGGGCATGGCCGAGGCGGCGCATTTCCCCGCAGCCATCAAGACGGTGGCCATGTGGTTCCCGCAGCAGGAGCGCGCGCTGGCCACGGGCCTCTTCAACGCCGGCACGGCGCTGGGCATCATGGCGTCGCCGGTCACCGTGTGGCTGGCGCTGACCTACGGCTGGCAGGCCGCCTTCGTCGCCATCGGCGCGGCCGGGCTGGTCTGGCTGGTGTTCTGGCAGCGCGGCTTTCACGCGCCGCAGCAACACCCCGGGCTGTCCGCCGCCGAGCTGGCCCACATCCGCGCCGGCCAGCCGCCCGCCACCGAGGCGGTGCGCCTGCCGTGGACGGCGCTGCTGCGCTACCGCGAGATCTGGCCCTTCCTGCTGGCCAAGCTGCTGACCGACCCGGTGTGGTGGTTCTTCCTGTTCTGGCTGCCGTCCTACCTGGAGCGCGAGCGCGGCCAGAACCCGCTGAAGAGCGCCGGCCTGGTGGCCGTCATCTACCTGGGCTCCAGCGTGGGCTCCATCTTCGGTGGCTGGCTGTCGGGCCACCTCACCCAGCGCGGCTGGCCGGTGGGCCGGGCACGGCTGACGACCATGGGCCTGTTCGCCGCCTGCATGCCAGCCAGCCTGCTCGCGTACTGGAGCGACAGCTTTGCCCTCTGCGTGGCCCTCATCACGCTGGCCACGGCCTGCCACCAAGCCTGGTCGGCCAATCTGCTGACCTCCGCCACCGACCTGTTCCCCACCAAGGTCTCCGGCGCCGTCATCGGCCTGGGTGCCACCGCGGGCGGCATCGGCGGCATGTTCATCGCGCTGCTGACCGCGCTGACCGTGCAGTGGACCGGTACCCAGCAATGGGCCTTCGTCTACGCCGGGCTGATGCACCTGACCAGCCTGGCCATCTTCGTGCTGTGGTTCCGCGGCGGCTTCGAGCGCGTGGACGTCGACGCCGGCCTGGACCTCACGCGCGCGCACCGCCCGCTGCTGACCGCCGGCAGCCTCGTCGCCGTGCTGGGCCTGCTGCTCGTGGGGCTCATCACGGCTCACTGGGAAGCCTGCGTCGCCGCGGCCAGGTTCTCCGGCGCCGCCCAGGCCCTGACCGCCGCCGCGGGCCTCGGCCTGATCGGCGCCTTGCTCACCTACGCCGGCCGCGCCCACGGGCAACCGGCGTCTCTCGCTCCTCTGCACCCCTGACGATGATTGCCAATCCCATCCTGCCGGGCTTCCATGCCGACCCGTCCATCTGCCGCGTTCCCGGTGAGGGTGGTGACGACTACTACATCGCCACCTCCACCTTCGAGTGGTGGCCCGGTGTGCGCATCCACCATTCGCGCGACCTGGTGAACTGGCGCCACCAGGGCTATGCCGTCACACGCACCAGCCAGCTGGACCTGACCGGCCACCCCGACTCAGCCGGCGTCTGGGCGCCGTGCCTGACCTATTCGCACGGCCAGTTCTGGCTCATCTACACGGACGTGCGCTCCACCATCGGCGCGTTCAAGGACACGCACAACTACCTCATCACGGCGCCCAGCATCGACGGGCCGTGGAGCGAACCCATCTACCTGAACAGCTCGGGCTTCGACCCCAGTCTGTTCCACGATGCCGATGGCCCGGGTGCTGGAAAAACGTGGCTGCTCAACCAGCAGTGGACGCATGTGCCGGGCAAGAACCATTTCAACGGCATCCTGCTGCAGGAGTACGACCGCAAGGCGCAGCGCCTGGTCGGCCCGGTCAAGAACATCTACGCCGGCACCGAGCTGGGCGTCGTCGAAGGCCCGCACCTGTACCGCCGCAACGGCTGGTACTACTTGCTGACGGCCGAGGGCGGCACTTTCTACGAGCACGCCGTCACGCTGGCGCGCTCGCGCAACATCGACGGCCCGTACGAGACGCTGCCCGGCAACCCATTGCTCACCGCATGGCAGAAGCCCACCGACGGCCTGCAGCGCAGCGGCCACGCCAGCCTCGTGGAGACTGCTGGCGGCGAGTGGTTCATGGCCCACCTGTGCGGCCGGCCTCTGGAATGGAGCGGCCCCAACGCCGACGCCAATGCGCCGGAAGACGGCTACGCCGGCCTGCACTGCCCGCTGGGCCGCGAGACGGCGCTGCAACGCATCCGCTGGCGCGACGACGACTGGCCCGAGGTGGTCGGCGGCAATGGTCAGCAGCCCAGCATGACGGTCGCGCCGCCCGACCTGCCGCCCCACCCCTTCCCCGCCGAGCCGGCGCGCGACGACTTCGACTCGACCGCGTTCAGCGGCCACCTGAACTCGCTGCGCAAGCCCTTCGACGAGAGCTGGGCCTCCCTCACCGCCCGCCCCGGCCACCTGCGCCTGACCGGCCGTGAGTCGCTGATGAGCCTGTTCGACCAAAGCCTGGTCGCGCGCCGCCAGCAGCACTTCAACTGCCGCGTCGAGACGCGCCTGGACTTCGAGCCCGAGAACTTCCACCAGATGGCCGGCCTCGTGGCGTACTACAACACGCGCAACCACGCCTACCTGCACGTCACGCGTGACCCGGACAGCGCGCAGCGCGTCGTCTACCTGACGGTCAACCGCGACGGCGCCATCAGCGGCCCCGCCGCAGCCGTTCCATTGGCCGCCGGCCCCGTGGACCTGGCGCTGGAGTTCAGCCACGACACCTACCAGTTCTCGTTCCGCCAAGGCAGCAACGCCTGGCAGGCGGTCGGACCGGCACTGGACACCGCCATGCTGAGCGACGAGTTCGCGACCCGCTTCATCAACGGCTTTGCTCACAGCTTCGGCTTCACCGGCAACTTCATCGGCATCGCTTGCCAGGATCTGGCCGGCACGCGCAAGACGGCGGACTTCGACTACCTCTCGTACGAAGCCAAGGCCTGATTCCAAAGAGACCCTTCAAAGGGCGACGACGACCTCAAAAACATAAGAGGAGACAAATGAAAAGCCAGCCCTTGTCCTTCATCGAGAAGGCCGGATACAGCTGCGGCGATGCCGCAGCGAATCTGGTCTTCATGTCGATGATCCTGTTCCAGGTGAACTTCTACACGGACGTGTTCGGCCTGTCGGCCAGCACCGCCGCGGCCATCCTGCTGTGGCCCAAGCTGTGGGATGCCTTCTTCGATCCCATCATGGGCGTGCTGGCCGACCGCACCAACACGCGCTGGGGCAAGTTCCGCCCCTGGGTGCTGTGGACGGCCGTGCCCTGGGCCCTCGTCATGGTGCTGGCCTACACGGCGCCGGACCCGGCGTGGGGCTGGAGCACCGGCATGGTCGTCGCCTACGCCGGCATCACCAACACGCTGCTGATGACGCTGTACTCGATGAACAACATGCCCTACTCGGCCATGAGCGGTGTGATGACGGCAGACCTGAACGAGCGCACCAAGCTGAACTCGTTCCGTTTCGTGTCGGTCAACGCGGCGCAGTTCATCGTCAGCGGCTTCACGCTGCCGCTGGTGGCCAAGTTCGCGCAAGGGCATGACCGTGCCCACGGCTGGCAGGTCACGATGACGATCTGGGCCGTCGCCTGCCTGGTGCTGTTCCTCGTCACCTTCTTTACGACACGGGAACGCGTCAAGCCCATCCAGGAAACGAAGTCCTCGCCCAAGCAGGACTTCGCCGACCTGCTGAAGAACGGCCCGTGGATCACGCTGGTGCTCTACACGCTGTTCCAGTTCGGCATGCTGTCGCTGCGAGGCGGCGCCCACTTCAACTACTACCACCACTACGCCGACAAGGGCGCGATGTTCGACTTCCTGGCCGCGATCGGCTTGACGACGCCCGACGCCGCCGGCACCGGCAGCCTGGGCGACTGGCTGGGGTATGTCGTCCACGGCACGCGCGACAACGTGGCTGGCTCCAATGCCGCCGACGTGTTCAACAGCATCGTCAACATGGCCGGCACGGCGACGACCATGGTCGTCATCATGCTGTCTATGGGCCTGTCGGCGCGCTACGGCCGGCGCGCCATCGGCATCGTCTGCTTTGGCCTGTGCACGTTGACCGCCTGCTCGCTGTACCTGCTGCCGCCCACCGCCGTCTGGGCCATGCTGGGTCTGCACGTGGTGAGCGCCGTGGTCTATGCCCCGACCGTGGCCGTCATGTGGTCCATGTACGCCGACGCGGCCGACTACTCCGAATGGCAGACCGGCCGTCGCTTCACCGGCATGGTGTTCGCCACCATCGGCTTCTCGCTGAAGGTGGGGCTCGCCCTGGGTGGCGCCGGCCTGCTGTGGATGCTGGCCGGCTTCTTCGGCTACGACACCCACCTGCCGTCGGCGCCCAACGCCGTCGAAGGCTACCGCGTGATGTCCAGCTTCGTGGTCGGCGCGCTGTTCGCTGCCTGCACCTTCTGCCTGCTGTTCAACAAGCTGAACAAACAGACCACTTTGAAGATGTCCGACGAATTGGCCCAGCGCCGTCTCCAGGCCGGCATCGTGCCAACCGCCGCCTAACCTTATCCATCACCCACTTTCCCGCAGTAAGGACCCCGCCATGAGCACCGCCTATTCCGATCTCCCCGTCGTCAAGTACGAAGGCCCCCAATCCACCAATCCTCTGGCCTACCGCTGGTACGACGCCAACCGCGTCGTGCTGGGCAAGACGCTGGCCGAACACCTGCGCCCCGCCGTCTGCTACTGGCACAACTTCTGCTGGAAGGGCGAGGACGTTTTCGGCCTGGGCAACACGGTGTTCCAGCGCGAGTGGTTCAACGAGGCCGACCCGGTCAAGGCCGCCTACATGAAGCTGGACGCCGCGTTCGACTTCTTCGGCAAGCTGGGCTTGCCCTACTGGTGCTTCCATGACCGCGACGTGGCCCCCGAAGGCGCCAACCTCGCCGAGTCCAACCGCATCCTCGACGGCCTGCTCGAAGCCGCCGCCAAGAAGATGCAGGACGGCAAGGTGCAGCTGCTGTGGGGCACGGCCAACCTGTTCTCCAACGGCCGCTTCATGAGCGGCGCGGCTACCAACCCTGACCCTGAGGTCTACGCCTACGCCGCCGCGCAGGTCAAGCACGTGCTGGAGTGGACGAACCGCCTGGGCGGTCAGAACTACGTGCTGTGGGGCGGCCGCGAAGGCTACGAGACCCTGCTGAACACCGACCTCAAGCGCGAGCTGGCCCAGTACGGCCGCTTCCTGTCGTCCGTCGTCGAGCACAAGCACAAGATCGGCTTCAAGGGCACCATCCTCATCGAGCCCAAGCCGCAGGAACCCACCAAGCACCAGTACGACTACGACAGCGCCACGGTCTACGGTTTCCTGAAGACCTACGGCCTGGAGAACGAGGTCAAGGTCAACATCGAAGTCAACCACGCCACGCTGGCCGGCCACAGCTTCGAGCACGAAGTCGCCACCGCCTGCGCTTTGGGAATCTTCGGCTCGCTGGACGCCAACCGCGGCGACGAACAGCTGGGCTGGGACACCGACCAGTTCCCCAACAATCACGTGCAACTGGTGCCGGCCATGCTGGAGATGATCCGCCACGGCGGCTACACGACCGGCGGCACCAACTTCGATGCCAAGGTGCGCCGCCAGTCCATCGAACCCACCGACCAGCTCGAAGGCCACATCGGCGGTATGGACACCATGGCGCGCGCCTTTCTCAGCGCTGCCGCGCTGTACGAGAGCGGCCAGTTGGAGAAGACCGTGGCCGACCGCTACGCCGGCTGGAACGGCGAGCTGGGCCAGAAGATCCACGGCGGCGCCAGCCTCGACGATCTGGCCAAGATCGTGCACGACCAAGGCATCTCGCCCCAGCCCCGTTCGGGCCGCCAGGAACGTCTGGAAAACGTCGTCAACGCTTATGTTTGAGTCGGGCCGCAACAGAGCCGAGCGCAGGGCCGCCCCAAGCCGGCCCGCATCCCCTCGGGAGATAGCCCGCTGTAACCAGCGGGCGAGGGGCTGACATGTTCCTGGGCATCGACCTCGGCACCTCCGAGCTGAAGCTGCTGCTACTCGACGAGCAGCACCGCATCGTCGCCACGGCCGGCGTGGCGCTCACCGTGCAGCGGCCCCGGCCGCTGTGGAGCGAGCAGAACCCCGCCGACTGGTGGGCCGCGCTGGACCGCGGCATGACCCAGCTCGGCCACAGCCACGCCGCCGCCCTGGCTCGCGTGCGCGGCATCGGCCTGTCGGGGCAGATGCACGGCGCCGTCACACTGGACACGGCCGACCGCGTGCTGCGCCCGGCCATCCTGTGGAACGACGGCCGCAGCAGCGCCCAGTGCGCCGAGATGATGGCGGCCTGCCCCGAGCTGCCGGCCATCACCGGCAACCTGGCCATGCCCGGCTTCACCGCCCCCAAGCTCGCCTGGATGCGCCAGCACGAGCCCGAGCTGTTCGCCAAGGTCGCCAAGGTGCTGCTGCCCAAGGACTGGCTGCGCCTGCAACTCAGCGGCTCGCATGTCAGCGAGATGAGCGACGCCGCCGGCACGCTGTGGCTGGACGTGGCACGGCGCCGCTGGTCGGCCGAGGCGCTGGCACTGACCGGGCTGGACGAGAGCCACATGCCGCGCCTGGTCGAAGGCAGCGAGCCCAGCGCCGGTCTGCGCCACGAGCTGGCTCAGCGCTGGGGCCTGCGCGCCGGCATCCCCATCGCAGGCGGTGGTGGCGACAACGCCGCCAGCGCCGTCGGCATGGGCGTCGTCAGGCCCGGCCAGGGTTTCCTGTCGCTGGGCACCTCGGGCGTCATCTTCCTGTGCAACGAGCGCTTCAGCCCCAACCCGGCGCGCGCGGTGCATGCCTTCTGCCACGCGCTGCCCGACACCTGGCACCAGATGAGCGTCATGCTCAGCGCGGCCAGCGCGCTGCGCTGGGTCACGCAGACGCTGGGCCAGCCGGACGAAGCCGCGCTGATCGACAAAGTCGCAGCGCTGAGCGACACGCAGCGCCTGCAGGCGCCCCTCTTCCTGCCCTACCTCAGCGGCGAGCGCACGCCGCACAA
Source organism: Burkholderiales bacterium (assembly GCA_016195825.1). Taxonomy (GTDB): domain Bacteria; phylum Pseudomonadota; class Gammaproteobacteria; order Burkholderiales; family Burkholderiaceae_C; genus Pelomonas. The sequence goes on from JACPYV010000016.1 coordinate 50,405, forward strand.
CAACGCCAACGCGCAAGGCGTGTTTTTCGGCCTCACGCACGAGCATGACGCGGCGGCCTTGGGCTATGCCGTGCTGGAAGGCGTGGGCTTCGGTCTGCTTGACGGCTGGCAAGCCCTGCAGGCCGGCGGCGGCGCGGCCGACTCGCTGTGGCTGGTGGGCGGTGGCGCCCGCAGCGCATGGTGGGCCCAGCTGCTCGCGTCGCTGCTGGACACCCGCCTCGTCAACGGCGTCGGCGCCGAAGCGGGCGGTGCGCTGGGCGCTGCCCGCCTGGCCTGGCTGGCCTGCGGCGGTACGGTGGACGAGGTCTGCCGCACGCCCGACGTCGCCCGCATCGCCGAACCCGACCCCGGCCTGGCTGCCGCCCTGCAGCCCCGCCACGCCCGCTTCCAGCGCCTGTACGACGCGCTGCGCAGCGAGTTCAGCTAACCACCTCTTCAACCCCCCAAGGTCTGTGCCGCACCCCGCGGCAGGGCCGCGCTTTGCCCGATCATGAACAGCCTCGCCCAGCTCCGCCAACACACCACCGTCGTCGCCGACACCGGTGACTTCGACCAGATCGCCCGCTTCAGCCCGCAGGACGCGACGACCAACCCGTCCCTGGTTCTGAAGGCCGTGCAGTCGCCGCGCTACCTGCCGCTGCTGCAGCGCGCCGTGGCCCAGCACCCCGGCGCCAGCGTGGCGACCGTGGTGGAGCATCTGCTGGTGGCTTTCGGGGTGGAGATCCTGCAACTGGTGCCGGGCCGCGTCTCCACCGAGATCGATCCACGCCTGAGCCACGATGCCGACGCCTCCATCGCCTCGGCCCGGCGCCTTATCGCGCTATACGCCGCCGAAGGCGTGCCGCGCGACCGCGTGCTGATCAAGCTGGCTGCCACCTGGGCCGGCATCCAGGCCGCGCGCCAGCTGGAAGCGCAAGACATCCACACCAACCTCACGCTGCTGTTCTGCCTGGCCCAGGCCCAGGCCTGCGCCGATGCGGGCGTGCAGCTGATCTCGCCCTTCGTCGGCCGCATCTACGACTGGCACAAGAAGACCGCTGGCGCCAGCTGGAACGAGGCTGCGATGGCCGGCCCCAACGACCCCGGCGTGCAATCGGTGAAGGAGATTTACCGCCACTACAAGCGCCACGGCATCCGCACTGAGGTGATGGCAGCGAGCTTCCGCAACACGGGCCAGATCTTGGCGCTGGCCGGCTGCGACCTGATGACCATCAGCCCCGTCCTGCTGGCCGAGCTGGCCCAGGCGACGGCACCGGTGGCGCGCCGGCTGTCGGCGCCCGAAGGCCGGCTCGACGCGACCCCGCCGGCACTGACGCGCGCAGCGTTCGACGCCGCACTGGCCGCCGACGCCATGGCCCACGACAAGCTGGCCGAAGGCATCGCCCAATTCATCGCCGACACCGAGGCGCTGGAGCAGCTGATCCGCGCCCAACAGACCACTGCCGCCACCGCTTGAGCCCTGCCATGCACCAAGACCTCACCCTCACCGCGAACGCGCTGCGCATGCTGGCCATCGACGCCGTGCAGCAGGCCAATTCCGGTCACCCTGGCATGCCCATGGGCATGGCCGACATCGCCGCCGTGCTGTGGAGCCGCCACCTGCGACACAACCCGGCCGACCCGCGGTGGCCGGGCCGCGACCGCTTCGTGCTGTCCAACGGCCATGGCTCCATGCTGCTGTACGGGCTGCTGCACCTTTCGGGCTACGACCTGCCCATCGAGGAACTGAAGGCCTTCCGCCAGCTGCACAGCAAGACACCCGGTCATCCCGAGGTGGGCCTCACGCCCGGCGTCGAGACGACCACCGGCCCGCTGGGCCAGGGCATCGCCAACGCAGTCGGCATGGCGCTGGCCGAGCAACTGCTTGCCGCCGAGTTCAACACCGCCGAGCACCGGCTGGTGGACCATCGCACCTTCGTCTTCTGCGGCGACGGCTGCCTGATGGAA
>JACPYV010000176.1 GCA_016195825.1 Burkholderiales bacterium
CGACTTCGGCGAGCGCATCCCCAGCGAGGGCGTCAGCTACTTCGACGGCTCCGATCCGGTGGAGATGCACAACCTCTACGCGCTGCACTACAACCAGGCCGTGTTCGAGCTGCTGGAAGAAGTGCAGGGCAGGGACGCCATCGTCTTCGCGCGTTCCACCTACGCGTCGGGCCAACGCTTCCCCGTGCACTGGGGCGGGGACTGCTGGTCCACGTTTGAATCGATGGCCGAGAGCCTGCGCGGCGGCCTGTCGCTCACGTCCTGCGGCTTCGCCTTCTGGAGCCACGACATCGGCGGCTTCGAGGGCAACCCGCCGCCGGCCGTCTACAAGCGCTGGATCCAGTTCGGCCTGATGTCCTCGCACAGCCGCCTGCACGGCAGCAGCAGCTACCGGGTGCCATGGCTGGTCGACGAAGAGAGTTGCGACGTGCTGCGCGTCTTCACGCGGCTCAAGCACCAGCTCATGCCCTATCTCTACGCCAAGGCCCATGAGGCGACCGAGACCGGCGTGCCGCTGATGCGCGCGATGCTGCTGGAGCATCCGAACGACCCGGCCTGCGCGCCGCTGGACCGGCAGTACCAGCTCGGTGAAGCGTTGCTCGTCGCGCCGGTGTTCACGGAAAGCGGCGAAGTGGACTTCTATCTGCCGGAAGGCCGGTGGACCCACCTGCTGAGCGGCGAGAAGAAGCAGGGCGGCCGCTGGCATCGTGAGGCGCACGACTTCCTGTCGTTGCCGCTGTACGCAGCTCCCAACAGCGTCATCGCCTGGGGTGCGGAGACCGAGAAGCCGGACTACGAGTACGCCCGCGGCACCGTGCTGCGCGTGTTCGAGCTGGGCGACGGCGTGAGCGCGGCCTTCACGGTCGTGGGGCTGGACGGCAGCGTTGCGGCGCGCGGCACGGTCGCTCGCTGCGGCGCGCAGTACATCGCAACGGTCAGCGAGGGGGCACTGCGCGACTGGGGCCTGGACGTGGACGGCCAACGCAGCCCGGTGCTGGCCGAAGGCGCCTCGCTCAGCTGGAACGCCTGAACGGCTGACCAGCCTATTGCCCCGCTAGGCCGGTGGATGCTCGAGCGTCCATCGGCTCATCGTTTGATGGAGTGAACATGGCTTGGCGTCGCGTTCTGTGGATGGTGTTGTTGGCCGTTGCCAGTCTTGCCCAGGCCGCCCCACGAGAGCGCCTGTCGCTCGACCCGGGCTGGCTGTTCCACAAGGGCGACATCCCCATGCCACCGGTCAAGGGCCATGGCGCGTCGTACAACTACGCCAAGGCTGGTGGCGCTGTCGGCCCCGCGGGCGTCAACTTCGACGACTCCGGTTGGCGCGTGCTGGACCTGCCGCACGACTGGGCCGTCGAAGGCGGCTTTGACTCCAGCGAGAACATCTCCCAGGGTTACCGCGAGCGTGGCATCGGCTGGTACCGGCGCTATTTCCAGCTGCCCGTCACGGACCGCGGCCGCCACATCGAGCTGCAGTTCGACGCCATCGCCACCCACAGCACGGTGTGGGTCAACGGCAACGTCGTCAACCGCAACTGGTCGGGCTACAACGGCCGCAACATCGACATCACGCCCTACCTGCGCTACGGCGACGACGTGAACACCATTGCCGTGCGCGTGGACGCCGACGCGATGGAGGGCTGGTGGTACGAGGGCGCCGGCATCTACCGCCACACCTGGCTGGTCAAGCGCAATGCCGTGCACATAGCCACCGACGGACTCCATGCCAACCCGGTCAGCCGCGACGGCAAGCACTGGTCGCTGCCGGTCGAGGTGGAGGTCAACAGCGCCGGACGCTCGGCGCAGGACGCCGAGATCGAAGTGACGCTGGTTGACCCGGCCGGCAAGGCGGTTTCGCGCGTCCGCGCCAAGCTGCGCGTGCAGGCACTGGGCAGCGGCATCGCCAAGCTCAATCTGGCCGTCAACCAACCCAGGCTGTGGACGCTGAAGGACCCGCAGCTCTACCGCGTCCGCGCGCAATTGCGCGCAGGCGCCGCAGCGCTCGACGATGTCGAGGTGCGGGTGGGTTTTCGCACCCTGCGCTTCGACGCCGACCAGGGCTTCTTCCTGAACGGCCTGCCTGTCAAGCTGCAAGGCGTCTGCATCCACCAGGACCATGCCGGCGTTGGCGTTGCGGTGCCCGAGGCGATCTGGGAGTTCCGCCTGCGCCGCCTCAAGGACATGGGCGTCAACGCCATCCGCTTCGCCCACAACGCACCGGCCGCCGAGGTGCTGGACCTGGCCGACCGCATGGGCTTTCTCGTCATGGACGAGAACCGTAACTTCAACCCCTCGCCCGACTACCTGCAGCAGCTGACCTGGCTGGTGAAGCGCGACCGCAACCACCCCAGCGTCATCCTCTGGTCGGTCTTCAACGAGGAGCCTATGCAAGGTACCGAGGTGGGGGTCGAGATGGTGCGCCGCATGGTGTCCGCCGTGAAAGCGCTGGACCGCACGCGGCCCGTGACGGCAGCGATGAACGGTGGGCTGTTCTCAGACACCAACGTCTCTCAGTCGGTCGACGTGGTCGGTTTCAACTACCAGGTCGGCGAGTATGACCGCTTCCACAAGGCCAACCCCAAGCTGCCGCTGACCAGCTCGGAAGACACCTCGGCCTTCATGTCGCGCGGCGAGTTCAAGACCGATCAGGCCGCGCACCTCATGGCCTCTGACGACACCGAAGCTGCCTACTGGGGCAACACCCACCGCCAGGCGTGGCGCGCGATTGCCGAGCGGCCCTTCATCGCTGGCGGTTTTGTCTGGACAGGATTTGACTACCGTGGCGAGCCCACGCCGTTCGAGTGGCCCAGCGTGGGCTCGGTCTTTGGTGCGATGGACCTGTGCGGCTTTGCCAAGACGGCTTTCTGGCTGCATCGCGCGCAGTGGGTGAAGCTCGCCGAGCAGCCTGTCGTCAAGATTGCGCCGCACTGGAACTGGCCGGGCCAGGAAGGCCAGAAGCAGCGCGTCATGGTGCTGAGCAATGCGCCGCGCGTGCGGCTGCTGTTGAACGGCCAGTCGGTGGGCGAGGCGGACGTGGACCCCTACGAGATGGTCACGTTCGACGTGGCCTATGTGCCGGGCACGCTGGAGGCCGTTGCACTGAACGGCGGCGCCGAGATCGCTCGCGACGTCGTTGGGACCAGCGGCGCGCCGGTTCGTCTCGTGCTGACGCCTGACCGCGCGGCGCTGGCCGGCGACGGGCTGGATGCCATGCCCGTCACCGTCAGCGTCGTCGACGAGCAAGGCCGGCCGGTGTTCGCGGCGCAGCAGCATGTGCGCTTCGAACTGAGCGGCGCAGCCAGCGTCATCGGTGTGGGGAATGGCGACGCGAACTCGCACGAGTCCGAGAAGGCGAGTGAGCGCAGCCTCTACAACGGCCTGGCCCAGGTCATCCTGCAAAGCCGCCGCGGCGGCCGTGGTGACTTGAAGCTGCGTGCGCTGGCCGATGGCCTGCAGCCGGCCGAGATCACCCTCGCCGTGCAGGCTGTGCCAGCACCACCCGCTGTCGCCGCGGCCGAACCCGTGACGCAGCTGCTGTACTGGCGCATCTCGCCTGCGCAGGCACAGCAGCCCGACCCCAACGCCCAGCTTGCCGACAACGACATGAACACCTGGGGCTGGGGCGAGGTGCCGATCAAGCAGGCGGCCGAGTCGCCGGCCTGGCGCCTGTACCGCACCGACTTGCGCCTGCGCGCCGACCTCAACGACGGCCGCGCCCGCCTGGTATTCCGCGAGCTGGCTGGCAAGGCGCAAATCTGGCTGGCCGGCGTGAAGCTGGGCGAGAAGACGGACGCCGCGCCGGCCGGGTTCTCCGTGCCACTGCCGCTGGGCGCCACGCAGCGGGGGCTTACCGTGATGATCGAGTCTGACCCCGGCCAGCCTTCGGGCTTGCGTGGCAAGGTCCTCGTGCAGAAGCCATGAGCTTCATCAAGCCGCTGCTGCTGGCGTTGCTGCTGCTGTTGAGCGGCCAGGCATGGTCGCGGGACGTCACCGCGCTCGACGACGGCTGGCGCTTCCTGCGCGCCGACGCGGCCTGCGCGAGCGCCGCTGACTTCGACGACTCAGCCTGGGCGGCGGTGCGACTGCCGCACACCTGGAACGGCAGCGACGGCGAGGCCGGCGGCGCCTACTACCGCGGCCCCGGCTGGTACCGCCGGGAGCTGCAACTGCCCGCCACCACGCTGCGCCACTTCCTGCAGTTCGACGGCGCGGCGCTGCGCGCCGAGGTCTGGGTCAATGGCCAGCTCGCCGGCCGGCACGACGGCGGCTACGCGGCCTTTCGCATCGACATCACCCGCTGGCTCGTCGCCGGCTGCAACCGCATCGCCGTGCGCGTGGACAACGCGACGGACCAGCACGTCGCGCCGCTGGGCGGCGATTTCACCGTCTTTGGCGGCCTCTACCGCGGCGTCAAGCTGCTGGCGGTGCCGGCCGCCCACTTCGACCTGCTCGACGACGGCGGCCCCGGCGTCTACGTGTCGGCCACCGACGTCAACGCCGAGCGCGCGCTGCTGACGCTGCGCGCCCGCGTGCGCAACGACGGCGGCGTGGCACGGCTGCTCGCGCTGAACTTGAACCTGCGCGACGCAGTCGGCCGCGTCGTCGCGCAGAGTCAGCAGACGCTGCAGGCCGCGCCTGAAGTCACCTTCATCGCCGCGCAGCCCTGGACCGTGCAACGCCCGCATCTGTGGCAAGGCCCCACCGACCCGCACCTCTACACGCTGACCGCCGAGCTGCGCGACGGCGTCGACCTGCTGGACACCCTCACGCTGCCCGTCGGCCTGCGCAACGTGCTGCTCGACCCGCAACGCGGCCTGCTGCTCAACGGTAGGCCGCACGCCGTGCACGGCGTCAACCTCTTCCACAGCGGCCGTCCTGGCCGTGGCCTGGCGGTTCGCGACGCCGAGATCGACGAGGACTTCCGCATCCTCGAAGAGCTGGGCGTCACCGGCCTGCGCTTCGTGCACTTCCAGCACCCGCAGCGCGCCTACGACAACGCCGACCGCGCCGGCCTGCTGACCTGGACCGAGATCCCGTTGAACGCGCAGATGGACGAGGGCGAGGCTTTTCGCGCTAACCTCGCCCAGCAGCTGCGCGAACTCATCAAGCAGAACCAGCACCGCCCGTCCGTCTTCATCTGGGGTGTGGGCAACGAGGTCTATCGCTCGGACGATGCGGTCGTGAGGCTGCTGGCCGACATGAGCCGCCTGGCGCATGAACTCGACCCGACGCGCACGACGGCCTATGCCCATTGCTGTGCGCCCGACGACCACGCGATGGCGAGGCAGACCGACGCCATCGGCTTCAACCGCTATTACGGCTGGTACGACGGCCAGTTCAGCGACATCGGCCCCTGGGCCGACCGCATGCGCGCCGCGCTGCCGTCGCGGCCGATGGCGCTGGCCGAGTACGGCGCCGGCGCCAGCGTGCTGCACCAGCAGGACCCGCCCCAGCGCCCCAAGCCGACGGACCGCTGGCACCCTGAGCAATACCAGGCGCTGTTCCACGAGGCCTACTGGCCGCAGATCGCCGCGCGGCCTTGGCTGTGGGGCAGCTTCGTCTGGGTTGGCTTCGACCTCGCCTCGGCCGGCCGCAACGAGGGCGACCGCCCCGGTATCAACGACAAGGGCCTGGTGAGCCATGACCGCCAGCAGCGCAAGGACGCCTTCCTGTATTACCAGGCGCAGTGGAGCCACCGGCCGGTGCTGCACATCGCCAGCCGCCGCGCCACGCCGCGCGCCGCTGGGACCGTCGACATCAAGGTCTACGCCAACGGGCGCAGCGCCGTGCTGACCCTCAACGGCGTCGACCTGCCCGAGCGGGCCGTGCAAGGCGGCATCGCCCGTTGGGACAACGTTACCCTGCGCCCCGGCCGCAACCGCCTGCAGGCCCGTGGCGACAACGGCGTGGCCGACAGCATCAATTGGACAGTCACTCCATGAACCGACAGATTCTTTGCGCCGGCCTGCTGGCTGCCAGCTTGGCGCAGGCCGGCGAGATTGCCGTCAACCAGGTCGGTTATGCGCCTGGCGCGGCCAAGATCGCCGCTGTGCCAGCTGTAGAGGCCACAGCTTTCACTGTCGTCGACAACGCCTCTGGCCGCACCGTCCTGCGCGGCCGCCTCGGCGCCGCCGCGCGCTGGGAGCCCGCGGGCCAGGACGTGCGCCTGGCCGATTTCTCGCGCCTGGCTCGGCCCGGGCACTACCGCCTGCATGTCGACGGATTGCCCGACTCGCCGCCCTTCATCGTCGCGGCCGATGCCTACGCCGCCGTGAATGCGGCGGCTATCAAGGCCTTCTACTTCAATCGCGCCAGCACGCCGCTGCTGGGCGTGCACGCAGGCCACTGGGCGAGGCCTGCCGGGCATGCGGACGATCATGTGCTGGTGCACGCGTCGGCCGCCGGCCCGGGCCGGCCCGAGGGCACTGTCATCGCCGCGCCCAAGGGCTGGTACGACGCGGGCGACTACAACAAGTACATCGTCAACTCCGGCATCACCGTCTACACGCTGCTGGCCGCCTGGGAGCATTTCCCGGCCTTCTTCAAGGCGCAGAAGCTCAACATCCCCGAGACCGACAAGAGCAGCGGTGGCCTGCCGGACCTGCTCAGCGAGGCGCTGTGGAACCTGGACTGGATGCTGGCCATGCAGGATCCGGCGGACGGCGGGGTCTATCACAAGCTCACCAACAAGGGCTTCGACGGCGTCGTCATGCCGGCCGCCGCGACCGGCGAGCGTTACGTCGTGCAAAAGACCACCGCCGCCACGCTGGACTTCGCCGCGGTCATGGCCCAGGCCGGCCGCGTGTTCGCGGCATTCGAGGCGCAACGGCCGGGCTTGTCCGCCCGCATGCGCAGCGCTGCCGAGCGTGCCTGGCGTTGGGCGCAAGCGCACCCCAGGGAGGTTTACCACCAGCCGCCCGACATTCGCACCGGCGACTACGGTGACGACAAGCTCGACGACGAATTCGCCTGGGCCGGCGCCGAGTTGTTCATCACCACGGGCGAGGCGCGCTACCGGCCCGACCTGGAGACGCTGGCGATCAGCGTGCCGGGATGGGGTGATGTCAAAGGCCTGGCATGGGTAACCCTAAGCAGCAATCGTCGAAAACTCGGGGAAAATGACAGCGTTGTCGTCAAGGCGCGAATCATGACTCTTGCGGATGAATTGCTGGCTACCTGGCAGGCCTCGGCCTACCGCGTGGGCATGCGCCCGCAGGACTACAACTGGGGCAGCAATTCCGGCGCGCTGAACCGCGCGCTGATGCTCATCCAGGCCTACCGCCTGAAGCCCAGGCCCGAGCTGCTGGCTGCCGCGCAGGCGCTGTTCGACCATGTGCTGGGCCGCAACCCGCTGGGGCAGTCCATGGTCACCGGCTTCGGCGCCAAGCCGCCGCTGCATCCGCACCACCGCCCGTCCGAGGCCGACGGTGTCGAAGCGCCCGTGCCCGGCTTTCTCGTCGGCGGCCCCAACCCGGGTCAGCAGGACAAGGCCGGCTGCCCGGTGGCCTATGCCGCGGCCCAGCCGGCGCTGTCCTATCTGGACCATTTCTGCAGCTACTCCAGCAACGAGGTGGCCATCAACTGGAACGCGCCGCTGGTCTATGTGTCGGCGGCGCTGCAGGCGCTGACACCCGGCGCGCCATCGACGGCGCCGGCCCGATAAAGACCCCGGCAGGCCAGGGAGCAGTCAACGATGCAACGCGGGAGACGGCTGCTGCTCGCCCTGCTGATGGCCGGGGTGGCGATCTGCGCCATACCGGCCCGGGCGGCGCAATGGCAGCGCGCCGAGTCGCCGCATTTCCGTGCCTTGGCGCGCGGCTCGGGGCCGGCCGTGCAGCAAAGGATCAGGAACCTGGAGCGCCTGCATCACGCGATGTTGATGACCTTGGGCGTCACCGATGGACGAGGTCTGAGCCGGCCCCCCTTCGAGATGGTGATGAAGGACGACGACAACGTCGTCGCCAGCGTCTTCCCGCACCTGCGGGACCGCGCCAGCGGTGTCTTCACGCTGGGCGCCGACGGTGCGCTGGCGTTCTCGTCGATCTGGCTCGATCAAGGCCGCATCGACTACTCGGGCATGGTGGTCTATCACGAGTACGCGCACCGGGTGATGGCGCAGTACGCCCGCATCGGTTACCCCGTCTGGTACGTTGAAGGCTTTGCCGAGTATTTCGGTGCCACGTACATGGACGCCGACGGCGTCGAGATCGGAGCCGTCCCCACGAGCTCGCGGGTGCTGGACCAGCGCCGCTGGCTGGAGGCGCCGCAACTGCTGAAGCCTGCTTTCAAGTCGAGCGGCGAAAAGGGCATCGACGAGACCACTATCCACGTCTTCTACGCGCAGTCGTGGCTGCTGACGCACTACATGCTGGGCGACAGCGCGCGTACCCGGCGCTTCAACGAGTATTTCCGCCGCATCTCCGCGGGCGAGGACGCGCTGACCGCCTTCGAGCCCGCCACCGGCATCGCCCTGGCGCAGCTCAACGATGAACTGCGCCGCTACCGCGACAAGATGTATGCGTCCCGGCTGCCGAACAGCGAGCTGCCGGCGGTCGAGGTGCGGGTCACGCCGGTGCCCCAGGCCGAGGCCGAGGTCGAGTTCGATGGCCTGATCATCAAGGCCCAGCCCGAGGCTGGCGTGGGCAAAGCCGTGCTGGAGCGCCTGCGCGAACGGGTCGGCCAGGCCGGTGGCAATCGCGCGCCCGACGTGATGCGCTGGGCGCTGGCACACGCCGAGATCCGCTACGGCGATGCCGATCGCGCCCTGCAGATCCTCGCTCCCTGGGCCCAACGTGAGGAGGCGCCCTTCGACGCCCAGCGCCTGCTCGGCTGGGCTTGGCAAGCCGTTGCGGCGCATTCGGAAGGGGCCGACCGCACCCAGGCGCTGGAGCAGGCGCGTGCCTTCCTGATGGCGGCCTACAAGCAGCGCCGCAACGACGCTCCAACGCTCTATCAACTGGCGCGCGTGCTGTACAGCAAGGGGCCCGGGGCCAGCCTCAGCAATGCGGCCGAGGCGGCGAGCGTTCTCGAACCCCAGGTGTCGGACTACGCCCTGCTCGCCGTGGCCGTACACCTGGAATCTGGCAACCGCGACAAGGCCCTGCGCCCGCTGCAGTCCCTGGCCAGCAACCCGCATGGCGGCGAGGGTACCGAACGGGCCCGCGCTGCACTGCAGGCGCTGCAATCCAACCAAGAGGCCTCCACCGTCCTCGCCCTACTCAACGGCAGCAAGAAGCCCAACTCACCATGACTCAGACCTCCCGCCACCCACTGACCTGGGTGCCCTCGCTCTACCTGGCCATGGGCCTGCCCAACGTGATGGTCGGCGTCGTCGCGGCCATCATCTACAAGAACCTGGGCATCTCCAACGAAGACATCGCGCTCTACACCTCGCAGATGTACTTGCCCTGGGTGCTCAAGCCGCTGTGGGCGCCGCTGCTGGAGACCTACCGCAGCAAGCGCTTCTGGGTCATCAGCATGGAGTTCACGATGGCCGCGGCGCTGGGCCTGGTGGCGCTGTGCCTGCCCATGGAGGGCTTCTTCAAGCTGTCGCTGGCCTTCTTCTGGATCGTCGGTTTCGCGTCGGCCACGCAGGACACCTGCGCCGACGGCGTCTTCATGACCACCGTCTCCAAGACCGACCAGGCGCGCTACTCCGGCCTGCAGGGCATGTGCTGGAACATGGGTGCCGTCGTGGCCTCGGGCCTGTTCGTGTCATTGACGGGCTACCTGCACAACCACCTGGGGATGAGCTGGGTGCAGTGCTGGGTCATCGTCGTGTCGTTGGCGGCAGCTTCCATGGCCTTGTTCGGTCTTTGGCACTGGCGCGTGCTGCCGCCGGGGGCACCGTCCACGCTGCAAGGCCAGGGCCTGGCGGTTGGCATGACCGGCATGCGCGAAGCCTGGGTCACCTTCTTCCAGAAGCCACAGATCTGGATGATGTTGGCCGTCATCTTCTTCTACCGCTTCGGCGAAGGCTTCATCGAGAAGTTCGGGCCGCTGTTCCTGCTGGACTCCGTGGCCGCCGGCGGCCTGGGCCTGGACAACGAGGCGCTGGGCCACATCAACGGCACGGTGGGCACGCTGGCCTTCATCGCCGGGGCCTTCCTGGGCGGCTTCTTCGTCGCCAGGCGCACGCTGCCGCGCAGTTTCTTCACGCTGGCCCTGGTGCTCAACATCCCGCACCTGACCTATTTCTACCTGGCCCAGTCGATGCCGACCGACACGGTCTGGATCGCCACCGTCATCGCCATCGAGAAGTTCGGGTTCGGCATGGGCTCGGTGGGCCACATGCTGTACATGATGCAGCAGATCGCCCCGGGCCCGTTCCGCATGGCCCACTACGCCATGGCCACCGGCGTTATGGCGCTGACCAAGTGGGGCACCGGCAGCGTCAGCGGCCTGCTGTGGAACCACGTCGGTCACCAGTACGTGAGCTTCTTTGGCTGGGTGCTGATCTTCTCCATCCCGCCCGTGCTGCTGGCCTGGCTGGCGCCGTTCCCTCACGACCATGAGGATGCCGCCGAGTTCCACGGAGAGGCCGCCGCTGTGGGCGGGCACTGATGAGCCTTCTCATCACCATGGCCCTGGCGACCGCAATCACCCAGTCTGCCTGTGGTGCCGACGCTCTCGGCACCTCACGCACGCTGACGCTCAAGCGCGAGGCCGCAGCCTGGGGCACGGCGCAGCACGCCGCCCTGCCGACGCTGGCGCCGGGCGAGGTCGTGCTGACCTTTGACGATGGCCCGCGGCCCGAGTCCACGCCTGTCGTGCTGAAGGCGCTGGCGGATCAATGCGTGAAGGCCAGCTTCTTCATGAACGGCGAGCCGCTGCGCCAACACGCCGGCCTGGCACGCCAGGTGCGCGACGCCGGCCACACGGTGGGCATGCACGGTTATAGGCATGAGCACTTCTCGCAGCTGTTGCCCGCTACGCAGCTGGCCGACCTGGACGCCATGGTCGCCACCTACCGCGCGACGCTGGGCGCCGAGCCGGCGGCCTACCGCTTTCCTTTCCTGGAGGAAACGCCCACGCTGCTGAAGGCATTGGGCGAGCGCGGCATCACCGTCATGTCCGTCGACGCAGGCGCTGAAGACTGGCTGCCCGACCAGACGCCGCAGATGCTGGCCGACAAGCTGCTGTCCCAGTTGGCCAAGAGCCACGGCGGCATCGTGCTGCTTCACGACGCACAGGATCAGACAGCCCGGGCGCTGCCCTCGCTGCTGCAGGCACTGAAGGCCAGCAGCTATCGCACCGTCCATCTGCGCTGGGAGTAGCGGCGCGGGTCGCGCTTGCTGCCCGGCCGCCCGCTTCTTGAATCAGGGTTTTCCGCGGTCTGTCGGCTCGTCCATTTGCTTGACGTTTGAACTATTGATTTCTAAAGTGATGCGCAGCACAGAGGAAATCCATGCGTATCACCTGCGTCGGCGGCGGTCCCGCCGGCCTGTACTTCGCGCTGCTGATGAAGAAGGCCGACCCGGCGCATGTCGTACGGGTGTTGGAGCGCAACCGCGCGGCGGATACCTTTGGCTGGGGCGTCGTGCTGTCCGATCAGACCGTGGACGCGCTGCGTGATGCCGACCCGGAGACGGCCGAGCAGATCAGCAGCGCGTTCAACCACTGGGACGATATCGCCGTCCACATCGCCGGCCGAACCATCGTGTCCGGCGGGCACGGCTTCTGCGGCATCGGCCGCAAGAAGCTGCTGAACATCTTGCAGGCACGCTGCGAGCAGCTGGGTGTCGAACTGGTCTACGAGACCGACGTGGCGGACGACGCCGACCTCGATGCCGACCTCGTCATCGCGGCTGACGGCCTGAACAGCCGCATCCGCCAGAAGTACGCCGCCACCTACCAGCCTGATATCGACCTGCGCCAGTGCCGCTTCGTGTGGCTGGGCACGACCCGGCTGTTCGACGCCTTCACCTTCGACTTCCAGCAGACCGAATGGGGCTGGTTCCAGGCCCATGCCTATCGCTTCGACGCGACGCACTCGACTTTCATCGTCGAGGCGCCCGAGGATGTCTGGCGCGCCGCGGGCCTGGAGGGCATGAGCAAGGAAGACGGCATCGCGTTCTGCGAAAGGCTCTTCGCCAAGGTGCTGGACGGCCACAAGCTGATCTCCAACGCCAGTCACCTGCGCGGCTCGGCGGCGTGGATCCGCTTCCCGCGCGTGGTCTGCAAGACCTGGGTGCATCGCAACGACCGTGGCACGCCCGTCGTGCTGATGGGCGATGCAGCGCACACCGCGCATTTCTCCATCGGCTCAGGCACCAAGCTGGCTCTGGAAGACGCCATCGACCTGGCGCGCGACATCCAGGCGCACGCTGATCTGCCAACCGCGCTCGACGCCTACCAGGCCAGCCGCAGCATCGAGGTGCTGCGCATTCAGAACGCGGCCCGCAACTCCACCGAATGGTTCGAGAACGTCGATCGCCACGCGCACCTGGCGCCGGAGCAGTTCGCGTACTCCTTGCTGACGCGCTCGCAGCGCATCTCGCACGAGAACCTGCGGCTGCGCGACGCACGCTATGTGGGCGATTTCGAGCGCTGGCTGGCTGGCCGCGCGGGTGTCGATGCCCAGGTGCCGCCGATGTTCACGCCCTTCCGGCTGCGCGGCGTCACGCTGAAGAATCGCGTCGTCGTGTCGCCGATGGCGCAGTACAGCTGCGTGGACGGCATCCCTGGCGACTACCACCTGGCCCACCTCGGCGCGCGGGCGCTGGGCGGCGCGGGGCTGGTGTTTGCCGAGATGACCTGCGTGTCGGCCGACGCGCGCATCACACCCGGTTGCCCAGGGCTTTGGACAGATGAGCAAGGCAGCGCCTGGCAGCGCATCGTCGAGCATGTCCATGCCAGCAGCAGCGCCAAGATCGCCATGCAGTTGGGCCACGCCGGCCCCAAGGGCTCCACGCGAGCGCCCTGGGACGGTGAGGACCAGCCGCTGGCCAGCGGCAACTGGCCCCTGCTCGCGGCGTCCGCGCAGCAGTACCTGACTGGCGTCAGCCAGGTCGCGCAAGCCATGACCCGCGCCGACATGGACCGCGTGCGCGAGGACTTCGTCGCAGCAGCACGCCGCGCGGCCGATGCCGGCTTCGACTGGCTGGAGCTTCACTGCGCCCATGGCTACCTGCTGTCCAGCTTCATTTCGCCGCTGACCAACCAGCGCGCCGACGAGTACGGCGGGTCGCCGGAGAACCGGCTGCGCTACCCGCTGGAAGTCTTCATCGCGCTGCGCGAGGTCTGGCCGCTGGACCGACCCATGTCCGTGCGCGTCTCGGCCCACGACTGGGTGCCGGGCGGCACGACGCCCGAAGACGCCATCGCCATCGCCGCCGCGTTCAAGGACGCCGGTGCCGACCTCATCGACGTGTCATCCGGCCAGGTCAGCAAGGCGCAGCGCCCGGTCTACGGCCGCATGTTCCAGACGCCGTTTTCCGAGGGCATCCGCAACCGCGTCGGCATCCCGACGATGGCCGTCGGCGCGATCTCCGAGGCCGACCACGTCAACAGCATCATTGCTGCGGGCCGCGCCGACCTGTGCGCCATCGCCCGGCCGCACCTGGCCAACCCGGCCTGGACGCTGACCGAGGCCGCACGCATCGGCTACCGCGGCCCCATCGGGCTGGCATGGCCCAAGCAGTACCTGTCGGGCAAGAGCCAGCTGGAGCGCGAGTTCGAGCGCCAGCGCTCGGCAGGCGTAGCGGCGGCCGAGCAGGCGAACAGGGCGTTGGGCGTATGAGCGGCCTGCATGCAGTCGTGACGGGCGGCGGCAGCGGCATTGGCGCCTCGATTGCGAAGCGGCTGCTGGCCGATGGCGTGCGCGTCACGCTGATGGGCCGAAGCCTGGAGAGGCTGCAGGTGCAACAGGCAGCGCTGGGGGACGTGGCCTTCCAGGTCTGCGATGTCGGCAACGAGGGCAGCGTCACCGACGCGTTCGCGGCTGCGGGCGACGTGGACATCCTCGTCAACAACGCCGGCCAGGTCGAGACTGCGCCACTGGCCCGCACGTCGCTCGAACTCTGGCACCGGCTGCTGAACGTCAACCTTACCGGCACCTTCCTGTGCAGTCGCGCCGTGCTGCCCGGCATGCTCGCTCGCAGGCAGGGACGCATCGTCAACGTGGCCAGCACGGCGGCACTGAAGGGCTATGCCTACGTGGCCGCGTATTGCGCGGCCAAGCACGGCGTGCTGGGACTGACCCGTGCGCTGGCCCTCGAAGTGGCGACCAAGGGCGTGACGGTCAATGCCGTCTGCCCCGGCTACACGGAGACCGACATCGTCGCTTCGGCCGTCGACAACATCGTCGCCAAGACCGGCCGCACGCCGGCGCAGGCGCGCGCCGAGCTGGCCAAGGTCAACCCGCAGGGCCGGCTGATCCAGCCCGACGAGGTGGCCGCCACCGTCGCCTGGCTGGTCCACAGCGCCGGGGTCAACGGCCAGGCCATTGCCGTCTGCGGCGGAGAGACGGCGTGATGTCGACCGAACCCATGGACCTTGAAACCCGACTGTCCGCCGACGACCACCAGGCGCTCAGGCTCTGGCTGCGCCTGCTGTCCTGCACCACGCGCGTGGAAGACCAGATTCGCCAGCGCCTGCGCCAGGACTTCGGCACCACGCTGCCGCGCTTCGACCTGCTCGCGCAGTTGGAGCGCCACCCGGACGGCCTGACCATGCGGGAGCTGTCCAAGCGGCTGATGGTGACCGGCGGCAACGTGACCGGCATCACCGACCAGCTCGAAGCCGAGGGCCTGGTGCTGCGCGAAACGCGCGCCGACGACCGCCGCAGCTTCATCGTCAAGCTCACGCCGCAGGGCCGTCGCCAGTTCAAGCGCATGGCCGCCACACACGAGGGCTGGATCGTCGAACTGTTTGCCGGCTGGACACCCGCGCAGAAAACCCTGGTTCACGACCTGCTCGCGCAACTCAAAACGCATCTGGCGAAGGACGCCCAATGACTCCGCACCTGACCTCGGGCAACAGCCAGAGCCTGGCTGGCTACGCGCCCCAACACTTCGGCTGGCAGCAGCAGGGGGTGGTGGGCCTCATCACGCTGAACCGGCCCGAGCGCAAGAACCCACTGACCTTCGAGTCCTATGCCGAGCTGCGCGACCTGTTCCGCCGGCTCAGCCATGTCGAAGACGTGAAGGCCATCGTCGTGCAGGGCGCCGGCGGCAACTTCTGCTCGGGCGGCGATGTGCACGAGATCATCGGCCCGCTAACCGGCATGAGCATGCCCGACCTGCTGGCCTTCACGCGCATGACGGGCGACCTCGTGAAGGCCATGCGCGCCTGCCCGCAGCCCATCGTCGCGGCCATTGACGGTGTCTGTGCCGGCGCGGGCGCCATCATGGCGATGGCGTCGGACCTGCGCGTGGGCACGGCGCGCAGCAAGACGGCCTTCCTGTTCACCCGCGTGGGGCTGGCTGGCTGCGACATGGGCGCCTGCGCGATGCTGCCGCGCATCGTGGGCCAGGGCCGCGCATCGGACCTGCTCTACAGCGGCCGCAGCCTGGGTGGCGAGGAGGGCCTGGCCTGGGGCTTCCTGAACCGGCTGGTCGACCCGGCACAAGTGCTCAACGAAGCGCTGACCTGGGCCGGTGAGATCGCCGCAGGCCCCAACTTCGGCCACGCGATGACCAAGCGCATGCTGCATCAGGAGTGGGCCATGGGCGTGGACGAGGCCATCGAGTCCGAGGCGCAGGCGCAGGCCATCTGCATGATGACCAAGGACTTCCATCGCGCGTACGAAGCCTTCGTCGTGAAGCAGAAACCGGTGTTCCAGGGGGATTGAGATGGAGCATCTGGCCTGGCCCTTCTTTGACGCCAAGCACCGCGAGCTGGCGGCTGCGCTCGATGCCTGGTGCGGCGAGCACCTGCACGTCGACCACGAGGCCGATGTGGACGCGCAGTGCCGCGCGCTGGTTGCCCAGCTCGGCGAGGCCGGCTGGCTGCACCACGCGGTCGCTGGCGCAGGCCAGGCCATCGACACCCGCGCCATCTGCCTGATCCGCGAAACGCTGGCCAGGCATGACGGTCTGGCCGACTTCGCGTTTGCGATGCAGGGGTTGGGCTCGGGCGCGATCTCGCTGCAGGGCACGCCAGATCAGCGCGAGCGCTACCTGCCCCGCGTGGCGCGTGGTGAGGCGCTGGCTGCGTTTGCGCTGTCCGAGCCAGAGGCCGGGTCCGACGTCGCGGCCATGCAATGCAGCGCTACCGAGGATGGCGACAGCTATCTGCTGAACGGTGAGAAGACCTGGATCTCCAACGGCGGCATCGCCGACTTCTACGTGCTGTTCGCGCGCACCGGGGAAGCGCCCGGCTCGCGAGGGCTGTCGGCCTTCATCGTGGATGCTGACCTGCCGGGATTCGACATCGCCGAACGGATTGACGTCATCGCGCCGCACCCGCTCGCGCGCCTGCGCTTCACCGACTGCCGCGTGCCCAGGTCGCAGATGCTGGGTGCGCCGGGCGAGGGCTTCAAGCTGGCGATGCGCACGCTGGACGTGTTCCGCACGTCGGTCGCCGCTGCGGCACTCGGCTTTGCGCGGCGTGCTCTGCAAGAGGGGCTGCGACAAGCCAGGGCCCGCCCCATGTTCGGTGCCCGCCTGGCCGACCTGCCGCTGACCCAGGCCAAGCTGGCCGACATGGCCTGCACAGTGGACTCGTCCGCGTTGATGGTCTACCGCGCGGCCTGGCTGCGCGACCAGGGCAAGACCATCACCCGGGAGGCCGCGATGGCCAAGCTGATGGCCACCGAAGGTGCGCAGCAGGTCATCGACGCGGCAGTGCAGCTGTTTGGCGGGCGCGGCGTGCGGCGCGGCGAGATCGTCGAGTCGCTGTACCGCGAGATCCGCGCGCTGCGCATCTACGAGGGCGCCAGCGAGGTGCAGCAACTCATCATCGGCCGCGAACTGCTGAAAGGCTGAGCCATGCACCCTTCGGCCCATATCGATACCTTCGCCAGAGACCACCTTCCGCCGCAGGACCAGTGGCCGGAGCTGGTGTTTGAGCTGCCCGAGCTGCAGTTCGGCCCCAGGCTGAACGCGGCGTCCGAGTTGCTGGACCGCTGGGTGCAGGAGGGTCAGGGCGACCGCCTCTGCGTGCAAGGCGCCGGCTTGCGCTGGACCTATGCCGAGCTGCAGGCCGAGGCCAACCGCATTGCCAACGTGCTGGTGCGCGAGCTGGGCGTGCTGCCCGGCAACCGCGTGTTGCTGCGCGGCGCGAACACGCCGCAGCTGGCGGCCTGCTGGTTCGCCGTCATCAAGGCCGGTGCGATTGCAGTGGCCACCATGCCGCTGCTGCGTGCCGTCGAGCTGGGCAAGGTCATTGCCAAGGCCGAGGTCTCGCACGCGTTGTGCGATGTGGCGTTGGCCGATGAACTGGCGGCCGCCCAGCTGCAGAACCCCGTGCTGCGGGGAATCTGCCATTTCCGCAGCAGCGAGCCCGACGGCATGGAGGCCCGCGCCGCGCGCCAGCCGGCCTGGTTCGACAACATCGACACCGCCAGCGACGACTGTGCGCTGATCGCCTTCACGTCCGGCACCACCGGCCAGCCCAAAGGCACGATGCACTTCCATCGCGACATCCTCGCGATCTGCCGCTGCTGGCCGCCGCACTGCCTGCGCGCCGATGCCAGCGACGTCTTCATCGGCAGCCCGCCGTTGGCCTTCACCTTCGGCCTGGGCGGCCTGCTGCTGTTCCCGATGAGCGTGGGTGCGTCCACCGTACTGCTGGAGAAGCCCGCACCCGAGGCGTTGCTGGCGGCGATTGCCGAGCACCGCGCGACGGTGTGCTTCACGGCGCCCACCTCCTACCGCGCGATGGCGCTGCAGGTGGACCGGCATGACCTGGCGTCGCTGCGCAAGTGCGTCAGTGCCGGCGAAGCGCTGCCGGCCGCAACGCGTGCCTTGTGGAAGCAAGCCACTGGCATCGAACTCATCGACGGCATCGGCGCGACCGAGCTGCTGCACATTTTCATCTCGCACACAGAAGCCACGGCCAAGCCTGGCGCCACCGGCAAGCCGGTGCCGGGCTATGAGGCCTGCATCCTCGATGACGCAGGCCAACCGCTGCCGGCGGGGCGGGTCGGCCACCTGGCGGTGAAGGGCCCCACGGGCTGCCGCTACCTGGCTGATGAGCGCCAGCATCAGTACGTGCAAGACGGCTGGAACCTGACGGGCGATTCCTACCTCATCGATGACGAGGGCTGCTACGTCTACCAGGCGCGCACCGACGACATGATCATCTCGGGCGGCTACAACATCGCAGGCCCGGAGGTAGAGGCGGCGTTGCTCAGCCACCCTGCGGTGGCCGAATGCGCCGTCATCGGCGTGCCGGACGTGGAGCGAGGCCAGCTCGTCAAGGCCTTCGTCGTGCTGCGCGCGGGCCATGCCGGCGATGTGAAGGCCTTGCAGGAGCACGTCAAGGCGACCATCGCACCCTACAAGTACCCGCGCGCCATCGAGTTCCGCACGCAGCTGCCGCGCACCGAGACGGGCAAGCTGCAGCGCTTCAGACTGCGTGAACCCACGTGACGCCCGGCATTGCTTTCGAGCGCGAGCTTGTCGTGCGCTTCGGCCACTGTGATCCGGCCGGCATCGTCTTCTACCCGCGCTACTTCGAGATGCTCAACGACCTGGTCGAGGACTGGTTTTCCCAGGCCTTGAGCATGCCGTTCGCCCAGCTCATCGTCGAGCGGCGCATCGGCCTGCCAACGGCCCAGCTCGACACGCGCTTCAAGCGCGTCAGCCGCATTGGCGACCGGCTGCGGCAGTGCCTGCGCATTGAACGCCTGGGCGGTAGCTCGCTCCAGCTTGCCGTCGCCTTCAACGGCGACGACGGGTGCCGCGTGGAATTCGCCCAGGTGCTTGTCTGCACGTCGCTGGACACGCATGCACCGCAGCCCTTGCCCGCCGACCTGCGCGCCGCCCTTGAACGCGCGCTGGCCCATGCCCAGGAGACTCCATGACCAAACAGATCCTGCAGCCCGCCGGCTGGACGCCGCCGCGTGGCTATGCCAACGGCGTGGCGGCCAGCGGCCGTCAGGTCTTCGTCGCCGGCCAGATCGGCTGGAACGAACGCTGCGAGTTTGACAGCGACGACTTCATCGCCCAGGTGCGCCAGGCACTCATCAACATCCGCGCCGTGCTGGCTGAGGCGGGCGCGGCGCCCGAGCACATCGTGCGCATGACCTGGTACCTCATCGACAAGCGCGAGTACATCGCGCGTGGCCGCGAGGTGGGCCAGGCCTACCGCGAGGTGCTGGGCCGCGACTACGGCATTGCGATGAGCGCCGTGCAGGTGTCGGCGCTGATGGAGGACCGGGCCAAGGTCGAGATCGAGGTCACGGCCGTCGTGCCGACTTGAGCGGCAGCCGCCACAGTTCGTAGCGCTCCTGGCCTGCGGCCACACGGCCGGCGAAGTGGTCGTTCAGGGAGCTGGCCGTGAAGACGAGATTGCCGTTCGGCAGTAGCGCCGGCGTGTCGGGCCAGTGCACGCCATCGCTTGTGCCGGCCAGCGTGAAGCGTCCGCTGCGCGGGTCGTAGCGAGCGATGCCGTTGCGCGTCACGTCGGTGATGTAGACCGTGCCGTCAGGCGCCACGACGAGGCCGTCGGTGTTGCCGCCGATGTCACCCAGGTCGCGCACGGCGGCGGTCTGCCGCGCGTCCGTTGCCTTCGCATCGCGCAGCAGCGCGGTGGGCGCCGCGAACAGATGCGTGCCCGTCGTGACCGCCCAGTACAGCGTGGCGCCGTCGGGCGACAGGCCGATGCCGTTCACACCCAGCACCAGCGGGTTGCCGGGCCACACCTCGGCGCCGTGCGATGCCACCTTCGCGCCTGGCTCGGGCAGCACGCTGGCGTGGCGGTCCAGCACGCGGCGCGCGCTGCCGCTCGCGAAGTCCAGCACGATCAGGCCGGCCTCGTTGTCGGGCGCGCTGCGCAGCCCACTGTCGGAGATGAAGGCCACACGGCGGTGCTCGTCCACGGCGATGTCGTTCAGGAAGCTGCTGCGCCGGTCGGCCGCGCCGTCCAGCGGCAGTGCCTTCACGAGCTTGCCCGTGGCCAGCGCAAACACCAGCACCTTTTGCGCGCCCACGGGGGCCTCGGCCTCGCCGGCGACAAAGCCCTGGTCCAGTGCCCACAGCCAGCCGTTGCGGTGGTCGATGTGGAAGCCCAGCACGCTGCGCAGGTGTGTGGTGGGGTCAGCGGCCGGGTCGTTGGCGTCAGGCGACGGGAAGGCAGTCAACCGTGCCCCGCCGATGGTGGCTGTGGTGTCCAGCCGGCTCAGCGTGGCCGGTGTGTGCGCGGCCAGCACGCGCGGTGTGCTGACGAAGGCACGGCCTTTCGCGTCAAAGTGCAGGCCAGCGATGGGCGACTTGGCCGATTCGGCATATGGCGCCGGGGCGCTCCAAGTGACGCCGCTGTAGCTGCGCCAGCGTTCGAGCGAGGTGTCGGCGAAGGCAGTGGATGTGCACAGGGTCAGGGCGAGCAGCAGGGATGTGGTTTTCATGACGGTGATTCCTTGAGCGTTCAGTGAGCGGCGACGCGCGAGCCACCAGCCACGCGGCGGGGTTGGCCTTCGCGGCGGTCCAGCACGCCGCTCCAGGTCGTGAGTGCCAGCGCCAGCAGCACTACCAGTGCGCCTATCCACGGCGTGTGCTGCAGGCCGATGTGCGTGACGATCAGCCCGCCTGCCCAGGCCGCGAACGCGATGCCCAGGTTGAACGCAGCGATGTTCAGCCCCGAGGCCACGTCCACCGCCTGCGGCGTGAAGCGCTCGGCCTGGCGCACCACGTACAGCTGCAACCCTGGCACGTTGCCAAAGGCCACGGCGCCCCACAGCAGCACGGTGGCCAGCGCCGCCGCCTTGGAATGGATGGTGAAGGTCAGCAGGAACAACACCGCGGCCAGCAGCGCGAAGATCAGCTGCAGCGCGGGGATAGGCCCCTTGCGATCGGCCAGCCGGCCGCCCCAGATGTTGCCCACCGCGACCGACACGCCGTAGACCAGCATCACCAGGCCCACCGAGCCGGCGCTGAAGCCCGCCACGTCCTGCAGCAGCGGCGCCAGGAAGGTAAAGGGGATGAACGTGCCGCCGTAGCCGATGGCTGTCTTGGCATAGACCAGCAGCAGCCGCGGCTGGGCCAGCACGCCGGCCTGCTGCGCCAGCGTGGCCGGCGGCGCACCGCGCAGGCCGCTCGGCACGGCTGCCAGGCTCGCGACGAAGGCGATGGCACCCAGCAGCGCAACGGCCAGGAAGGTGGCGCGCCAGCCCAAATGCTGGCCGATGAAGGTGCCCAGCGGCACGCCAGTGACGAGTGCCACCGTCAGCCCCGTGAACATGATGGCGATGGCGCTGGCCGCCTTGTCCTTGGGAACCAGACTGGTGGCCAGCGTGGAGCCGATGGAGAAGAACACGCCGTGCGTCAGGCCCGTCAGCACGCGGGCGGCCACGAGCGCCTCGTAGCTGGGCGCCTGCCAGGCCAACAGGTTGCCGGCGGTGAACACGGCCATCAGCGCGAGCAGCAGCGCCTTGCGCGGCAGTCGGCCCGTCAGCGCGGTCAGCACGGGCGCGCCGATGGCCACGCCCAACGCGTACAGGCTGACCAGCAGGCCGGCCGAGGGGAGGGTGATGCCCAGGTCGGCCGCGACCGTGGGGATGAGGCCGACGATGACGAACTCGGTCGTCCCGATGGCGAAGGCGCTGATCGTCAGCGCAAGGAGGGCAAGAGGCATGAGTGGTCCACAAGCTGCGATGGGAAGGCCCGCAGTGTGCGAATCTGATTCATGCAAAAAAAGCCGGTAGCCGGCACAATATTCTTGATTGAAAATCAAGAATCACGATGAAGACCAGCCTCGATGAACTTCTCGCGTTCACGACCGTCATCGCCACCGGCTCCATCACGGCCGCGGCTGAGCAGTTGGGGCAGACCGTGTCGGGCGTCAGCCGCGCCCTGGGCCGGTTGGAAGAGAAGCTGGGCACCACGCTGCTGACGCGCACCACGCGCCGGCTGGAGCTGACGCCCGAGGGCCAGCTGTTCCTCACCAGCGCGCGCGGCATCCTCGCGTCGGTGGAGGCTGCCGAGGAGCAGATGGCTGTGTGCCGGCAAAAACCTGCCGGCCGCCTGCGTGTGAATGCGGCGTCGCCCTTCATGCTGCACGTCATCGTGCCGCTGGTGAGCGAGTTCCGCCGCCAGTTCCCCGACATCGAGCTGGAGCTGAACAGCGACGAGAGCCTCATCGACCTCATCGAGCAGCGCACCGACGTGGCCATCCGCATCGGCCCGCTGCGCGACTCCACACTGCACGCCCGCCCGCTGGGCAGTCATCGTCTGCGCGTGCTGGCCAGCCCGGCCTACCTGGAGCGTGCCGGTCGTCCACGCAGCGTGGCAGGCTTGGCTGATCACAGCTGCATCGGCTTCACGCAGCCGGACAGCTTGAATCAATGGCCGCTCAGAAGTGCGGTCGGCGAGCGCTATGAGATCGCGCCGTCACTGCGCGCGTCCAGTGGCGAAACGGTGCGGCAACTGGCGCTGGCGGGGGCGGGCATTGCCTGCCTGGCGGACTTCATGACGGCCGAGGACCGCAAGCGCGGCGATTTGGTTCAGGTCCTGGCCAAGGACACCGCGGAGGTCAGGCAGCCCGTCAACGCGGTGTACTACCGGAACACGGAGCTGGCGTTGAGGATTCGGTGTTTCTTGGATTTCCTGGTGGCACGGCTGAATGAAGCTGGTTGACCAATGCCCTAAGCCAACACCACCTCAATTCCCCGCCCCCTCAACTGATCCACGATCGCCTGATCCGCGCCGCTGTCGGTGATCAGCATGTCCAGCTGTTCCACCGGCGCTATGACGGAGAGGTTGCGCTTCATCAGCTTGGAAGCGTCCGCCACGGCGATGACCTGGCGGCTGATCTTCATCATCTGTGCGTTGAGCTGGGCTTCCAGCAGGTGGGGCGTCATCAGCCCGATGTCGGGGTCCAGGCTGTCGACGCCCAGGAACAACCGGTCGGCGTACAGGCCTTGCAGCGCAGCCACGGCCTGCGGGCCGGAGAGAGAGAAGGAGTTGGGGCGCAGCTGGCCGCCCGGCATGATGAGGTTGACGTGCGGCACAGTCGCCAGCAGTGCGGCGATGTTCAGCGCGTTGGTGATGACGTTCAGCGATGTGAGGCGCAGGCCTCGGATCTGCTTGGCGATCTCTTCAGTCGTGGAGCCCGAGTCGAGCAGGATGGTCTCGCCGTCGCGGATGAGCTTGGCGGCCTGGATGGCGATGCGGGCTTTCTGCTCATGGCGCAGCTTCTGCTTGACGCCGATGGGCACTTCCTCGGTGTCGCGCTGGGCCAGCGCGCCGCCGTGGGTGCGTAGCACGGCGCCGGTGGACGCGAGCGCGTTGAGGTCGCTGCGGATGGTGACGACCGAGGTGCCGAAGCGTTCGGCCAGCTCCTCCACCGTCACGCGGCCCTGCGTCTGGACCAGCTCGCGGATCAGCTGCCGCCGCTCGTCGATGAGCAGCGGGCTTTCGCTTTTCGCGGGCAGGGGAAGGGAGGCGGGCATACGGAGGATGGCGGTAGCGAAGGGCTGAGGCTGACTTTCGAATGATATCGACGGCGTTCAGCCCGCCAGCCGGCCCAGTGCGTCGGGCGACAGGGGCCGGCCGGCCAGGCGGGCGGCGTAGAGCGCAGCGCCCAGTTCGGGACCGAAGCGGGGTGTCTTCAGCGTGGCGCCGGGCAGGCGGCGGGCCAGTGCCGCCTGCAGCGGCCCGAGCACCAGCTCACCCGCGGCGAACACGCCGCCGGAGTAGGACACGGGCACGGCCTGGATGCCGGCCAGGCCGAGGTTGCGGGCTACGCCGGCGGCCAGGGCGGCCAGCTCGTCGCCGGCGCGCACCAGCAGCTGGCGGGCCTGCACGTCGCCCGCGTTCGCGGCGGCCGTGGCCAGGCGGGCGATCTGGGCCAGCTCGCTGCGCGCGGCGCTGCCGTTGATCTCGCCGCACAGGTCGAGGTCATGCTTGAGCTCGAAGTGCTCGCGCACCAGGCCCAGCAGCGGACCGGGCTCGGCACGGCAGTCGGCCATGCGCGAGAACAGCGCCAGCACCTCTCGCGCGCCAGCCAGTGGGCGGAGCCTTCGTCGCCGAAGACCTCGCCCCAGCCGCCGCAACGTGCGCCGCGACCCATCCATTCGCCGTAGGCGATGGAGCCGGTGCCGGCCACGAGGCTGATGCCATCTGCGCCGGCCAGCGACCCGGCCCAGCTGCAGACCATGTCGTTGCCCACGGTGCTGCGCGGCAGCACGCTGGCCAGCAGGTCGTCGAACGATGCCAGCAGCTCGCTGTCTTCACCGTGCGCCGGCAGGCCGGCGAAGGCATGGGCGACGTCGCTGGCCGGCGCGCCGGCCTGGCGCAACGCGGCCTGCACGCCGTCGTGAAGCAGTGCACGCAGCGCGTCGAAGCCGATCTCGATGTAGTAGCTCGTCGTCGACTCGTGGCGCGCCAGCAGGCGGCCTTCGCCGTCAATGAGGACGAAGGCGGTCTTGGTGCCGCCGCCGTCGATGCCGAGGAAGAGCGCGCTCATCGGGTTTTCTGCGGCTGGTTCAAGGGGTGGATGGTGACACCGCTGACAACGCGCGTGACCGTGCCGGAGGCGCTGGGGTTGTCCGGCGTGATGTTCAAACGCAGCGACGCGAGCAAGGCCAGGCATTGCGCGAAGACCAGAGCGACGGGCGCCAGCGCCAGGTCGGGTGCGGACGCGGGCAGGGCCAGGTTGACGTCGTCGGCGTGTGGGCCTTCCGCGCCATTCAGCGACGCAGTCCGCAGGGCCACCACGTGGGCGAGGCCCTCGCGGCGCAGTTCGCGCAACAGGTCGAGGTCGTACTGGCGCGTGTACGGGTCGTTGGACAGGAAGATGATGACCAGCGTCTTGTCGTTGAGGATGGTCTTGGGGCCATGACGGAAGCCGAGCGTGGAGTCGGCCATGGCCACGAGCTTGCCGTCGGTCAGCTCCAGCAGCTTCAGCGCGGCCTCGCGGGCCAGGCCCAGCAGCGCGTTGCTGCCGAGGTAGACGACGCGCTCGAAGGGTTGCTCGGCCAGTGCGTACAGCCGGTCGGCCTCGGCTTCAGCCAGTGCCTGCGCGGCCTGCGCCAGCGCTGTCACCGGAGGCAACTCCAGGCCGAAGGCCCAGGCGGCGGCCAGCAGCATGCCGCTGAAGCTGGACGTCATCGCGAACGCGCGGTCGTGCGTCTCGTCGGGCAGCAGCAGCACGTGGGCATTGGTGCGGCCGGCCATGCGGCGGTTCAACGTGCCGTCGGCTGCGCAGGTGACGACGAGGTGGTGGCAGGTCTTGATGAATCCATCGGCCAGGTCGACCGCGGCCAGGCTTTCGGGGCTGTTGCCCGAGCGCGCAAAGGACACCAGCAGCGTCGGCACCTCGGCCTGCAGGCATTGCTTGGGGCTGGAGACGATGTCGGTCGTGGCCACTGCCTCCACGCGGATGCCGGGGCGCTGGCCCAGCAGGCGCAGCAGCGCCGGCGCCAGGCACTGGCCGATAAAGGCGGAGCTGCCGGCACCGGTCAGCACGATGCGCAGATCGGGCAGGGCCAGCAGCGGTTGCAGGAAAGCGTCGCGAATCGGGCGCTCGGCCTGCAGTTGTTCGTAAACCGTCTGCCAGACGGCGGGCTGGTGGGCGATCTCGCGGGCCGTGTGCGTAGCGCCGCGGTGGTCGAGGTCGGTGGGGTCGAGATGGAGCAGGGTCATGTTCAGGCGGCGCAGGCGTGCAGGTAGGGGCGCAGGGCTTGGACGGTGCCGTCGCGCAGCAGCGCATCGGTGTGCGTGGAGATACGGCCGTCGCGCACGGCCTCGTACTGGCGCGGTAGGTACTGGCTCAGTAGCGTCAGCGGCGGCGGAGCAGCGTCCAGGCGGGCCAGCATGGTCCGGCAGGCCTGGCGCACGGTGGGGTGGGCCCAGTAGTAGCGGATGCGGTCGCTGAGGGAGTAGGCCAGGTCGACGTGCAGGCGCGCCGGGTCCTGGTAGTAGCCGCGCCAATGCTCGGGCTCGTCGCGCATGACGCCCAGCACGGTGTCCACCAGGCCCTCGCCCTGGCCCACCCATTCGCGCTCGACGGCGGCCAGTGCCCACAGCGTCTCGCGCAACGCGAAGGTGACACCGGGGCCGACCTTGAGGATGGCGAAGTGGTCGCGTGCCAGCTGGGCCAGGTGCTCGGGGGTCTGGTAGTCGGTCGAATGCGCCTCGAAGACCAGGCCCGGCTGGGCCGCGATGAAGGCGCTCAAGGCCTGTGCCTTTTCGGGCCGGTAGTCGATGACCTTGTGGTGGTCGAACTCCACTCCGGGCTGCACGACCATGGCGACGACGCGTTCCCAGGCGGCCTCCAGGCCGGCGCGGGCGAAGGCGTCGCGGTGCAGTTCAAGCGTGGACGCGGCGGCCTCGGGCGAAGTCACCGCCAGCTCGCCGAGGTCTTCATGCGCGCCGCCGGGCACGGGCACTTCGGTGCCGATGACGTAGACCGGCGGGTCGCCACGGTCGGGTGCGTGGCCCCAGGCTTGCTCGGCCGCGCGGCACAGCCGCACGGCGCGGGCGGCGATCTCGGGCTCGGGCAGCGGCACCGGGTCGCCGGCGCAGGACATGGAGCAATCGAGGTGGATCTTGCGAAAGCCCGCGGCCACGTACTGCGCCACCATCACCTCGGCCTTGGCCATCGCGGTCTCGGCAGGCAGCTTGCGCCAGGCATTGGGCCCCAGGTGGTCGCCACCCAGCAGCAGCAGTTCCGGTGCCAGGCCCTCGGCGGCGGCGAACTGCTGCACGTAACGGCGGAAGTCCAGCGGCGTCATGCCGGTGTATCCGCCGTCCTGGTTGACCTGGTTGGAGGTGGCCTCGATGAGCGCAGGGCGGCCTTGCGCGGCGCATTCACGCAGCGTCGCGGCGATGACGACGGGGTGGGCGGAACAGACCGATGGGATACCGACGGCGGCGCCGGCGATGGCGTTCTCGGAAGACGCAGCCTTGTGGCGGCGCACGAGGTCCAGCATGAGCTTCATGCCGTTTCTCCTTGAGCAGGTGGTGCGGGGTTGGTGTCGGGTTGCAGCGCGAGCAGCAGCGCTGCGAGCAGGGCGAGGGCGACGCCGGCCAGCTTGGAGCCGGTGGGCGTGGCGCCGCTGAGTGCCATGGACAAAACGGCTGTCAGCAGCGGCGCGCCGGCGTTGACGAGGGGGGATACGACCATGGCCTTGCCGTAGCGGAAGGCGTAGACCAGCGTCAGAGCGCCGACGGCGTTCAGCACCTGCGTGATGGCCGCGAGGCCCGGGCCCTGCCAGCCCCAGTTGATGGGCTGGGAGAAGTCCGTCATCGCCAGCGCCACCGGCACGCACAGCAGCGCGCCGACGGTCATGTAGAAGAAGATGCTCTCGGCGCTGCTGCCCGCGTTGGCCAGCTTGATGAAGTAGGCCTGCAGGCCCCAGGCCGCCAGCACGACGAGGGCCAGCACGAACCACAGGCCGAGGCCGCCACCGGCCTGGCCCAACTGCAGGTCGAACAGCGGCAACGAGCACAGCGCCAGCGCGATGCCGGCCACGCCCAGCTTGCCGGTGCGTTCGCCCAGCAGGCCGAAGGACAGCGCGATGGTCAGCGCCGGCGACAGCGACACGATGGGGAAGATCAGATAGGCCGGGCCCGATTGCACCGCGCGGAACAGCAGCATCTGGCCGCCTGCGCCCAGCAGGCCTACCGTCAGCCCCAGCACCACGGAGCGGCGGTCGCGCTCGATCCGCCAGCCGCTGCGCGCCAGCACGATGACAGCGGGCGGGATCATCGTTAGCGCCCAGACGACGTAGATCAACGTGTCCGGGAAGCCGTGCTCGGACGGCAGTCCGGCGAAGGCGCCCCACACGCCCCAGAGCAGGGTGGTGACGAGGGCATGGAAGAGCCAGTTGCTCTGCATGGGCAGCATCTTTCGGGTGGTGAATGGCCGACGGCGCCGACTTTCGTGTGAAAGCATAAACGAACGAAAACGAAAACACAACGGCGAAAACGCCTTCGTATGCCAAATTTAGAAGTTGAGGGGTGATTCTCCATATAGGTCGCGCCTTCAGGTGCTTGTCAGCGACGCGGAAGTCTTTCGTGGCATGATTCATCGAAAGTGTTCGGCATCGGTGAAAACTCTATACGAAATCAAACGAAAGAATTCGTAGACTTGCGTCAAGCCGGTTCGGGGCCTTCCGGAGCCGGCAACCCGCACCGGGGGAGAGCTGCCCCGGTACCCACCCAGCACATTGCTTCTGGCTGCCCTGACGGCAGCCGCGACATAAAAGGAACCGTTCGATGAGTCCTCGACTGCAACTCCCGCGGCAAGCCCACGCCCGCTTTGCGCTGCATCCCTTGACGGTGGCCGGTCTGCTGGCCCTGGCTGCATTCGGCGCCCCCGCGTTCGCTCAGGAGTCGGCACCCAAGGCCGAGACTGACACGCTGGAGCGCGTGGAAGTCACTGGCACCCGCGCCAGCTTGCAAAAGTCGCTGGCCCTGAAGCGCAATGCCGCCGGTGTGCAGGACAGCATCAGCGCGACCGAGCTGGGTCGGTTCCCCGACAACAACGTGGCCGACTCGCTGAGCCACATCACAGGCGTGTCGATCTCGCGCACGGCGGGCGGCGAAGGCCAGAAGGTCAGCATCCGCGGCCTGGGCCCCGAGTACACGATCACGACCTTCAACAACCGGCTGCTGGGCACCGACAGTGCCGGCCGCTACTTCGCCTATGACGTGCTGCCCGCCGACGTCATCAGCGGCGCCGACGTCGTCAAGTCCACCCAGGCCTCCCTCATCGAAGGCGCCATCGGCGGCCTGGTGAACCTGCGCTCGGCGAGCCCGTTCGATCAGAAGGGCCAGCGCGGCCTGCTGCGCGTGGAGGCCGACCGCAACCAGATGAGCAGCCTCAACGGCCAGAAGCTGTCGGGCACCTACAGCAACACCTTCGGCGACACGCTGGGCGTGCTGCTCGGTGTGGTGTACGCGAACCGCGACGTGCGCACCGACACGGCCGGCAATGACGGCGGCTGGAGTCGCAACCCCAAGCCCAGCGACCCGGCGGCCTTCTGGCCCTGGGGCAACACCTGGGGCGGCAACATTGACCCCAACGGCAATGGTCAGCTGGACCTGAACGAGGAGGGCCTGATCGGCCCGGGTCAGTTCCGCTTCGGCACCATCATGGAGCACAAGAAGCGCACGGCGCTGTCGGGCAAGGTGGAGTGGAGGCCGAGCAGTGACCTGAAGGTCGTCGTCGACGGGTTCAAGACCCGGCTGGACTCCCCGCAGGTGGGTTACCAACTGTCCTTCTACCCGCTGTACGCGCCGGGCCGCTGGTCCAACATGAAGATCACCAACGGCGTGGTGACCGACTTCACGCTCGCCAATCCCAACCCCGAGCTGGCGCTCAACCCCGAGCTGCTGAACAAGACCGAGTACCGCGTTGTTGACACGGCGATGTACGGCGCCAACGCGGAATGGAAGCTCTCGCCCACGCTGAAGGCGACGGGCGATATTTACGAGTCCACCTCCAAGCGCCACTCCGGCGGGCAGGACAGCTACGTCG
The DNA here is from genome assembly GCA_016195825.1 of Burkholderiales bacterium. Taxonomy (GTDB): domain Bacteria; phylum Pseudomonadota; class Gammaproteobacteria; order Burkholderiales; family Burkholderiaceae_C; genus Pelomonas. The sequence goes on from JACPYV010000176.1 coordinate 29,590, forward strand.
TGCTGCGGATGAACCAGCCCAACGTCACGCGCATCCAGCTCACCGGCTCGGCCGTGCCCGACGTGAAGACCACCTTCGCCGATGGGCGGGACTTGCAGACCGGCCTGGCGCAAGGCCTGTTCACGGCCAAGGACTTCAACACCCATTACTTCAGCCTCGCCGGCGACAACATCGATGACAAGATCGATGGCGCCACCGGCAGCCTCGAATGGAAGCTGGATCGCTTCTACATCGACCAGCTGAAATTCGGTCTCAGCCAGACCAACCGCAAGAAGTCGCGCGACCTGATCAACAACGCCTTCAACGCGGGAGACGGCCACTACTCGGGCGCCAATGCCATCAACGTCGGCGCGCTGGGTGGCAATGTCATCAACCAGACGCTGAGTCCGAAGGGCTTCCTGGATGGGGTCGATGGCAACTTCCCGCGCAGCTTCCTGGGCTTCGACATCAACAACTACCTGCAGGCGCTGCAGAGCTACAACGGCAAGCCGCGTCCGGGTGGCGGCACCTACGACTTCAGCAAGGCGGCGCCCGCGTGGAACCCGCTGGAGAGCTACCGCGTGACAGAGAAGACGACGACCGCTTTCGTGCAGGCTGACCTGTCGGGTGACGGTTGGAACGCTGACGCCGGCGTGCGCTTCGTGAAGACCAAGACGACGTCGCAGGCCTGGGACGCCAAGATCACTGACATCATCGAGAACGGCGCGTTCAACTACACGGCCGTTTACGCGGCGCCGTCAGTGGTGCAGCAGCAGTCCACCTACAACTTCGCGCTGCCCGCGGTCAACTTCACCTGGCTCATCACCAGCGAGTTGCAGCTGCGCCTGGGCGCGGCCAAGACCATGGCGCGCCCGTCGGTGGACAAGCTGGCGCCGACGAGCACGACCAACAGCATCTCCTGGGGTGACTTCACGCAGGTGTTCGGCGGCAATGCCGACCTCAAGCCCTACAGCGCCCGCCAGATGGATGCGTCGCTGGAGTGGTACTACGCCAAGGACTCGGCGCTCAACTTCGCCGTCTACCAAAAGAACATCAAGAACCAGATCACCAGCTAGTACCTGACCGGCCAGAACATCGGCGCGCCAGGCGGGCGGTTGTTCAACATCAGCCGGCCCATCAACGGCGACAAGGCCACCGCGCGCGGCTTCGAGATCGGCCTGCAGCACCTGTTCGACAACGGCTTCGGCGTGCGGGCGCAGTACACGCGCAACAAGTCGCGCAGCTGGGTGGGCGGCGAGGAACGCGCGCTGGAGGGCATCGCGCCGGCCACGTCATCGATCGGCTTGCTGTACGAGAAGGGCCCGTGGAGCCTGAGCGCCACGGCCGACCACACGGATGCTTTCGTCACCGCCACCAACGTGCTGGGCGCCGGCTTCAACGAGCGCGCCAAGGCCACGACCTGGCTGACGGCCCAGGCCGCCTACGAGGTCAACAAGTGGCTGCGTCTCAGCATCGAAGGCAGCAACCTGACCGATGCGACGCAGGAGTACACCTTGGGCAACAACGACGTGAAGCTGCCCCAGGGCTACTACCGTTACGGCCGCTCGATCACCGTTGGCGCAAGCGTCAAGTTCTGAAGCTTCAAGTTTTGATGAGAGTTCTCCTCCGTATTGCCGCCCTGCTTGCCGGGGCGGCTTTTTTCTCCGCCGGCGCAGCTGCCGCGCCCAGCTACACCATGGCCGACTACGGCCGGGTGTCGAAGATCGACGTCCACCTGCATCTGCACAACCCGGAGCCGGCCTTCATGGCGTCGGCCAGGCGTCAGAACTTCAAAGTGCTGACGATCAATGTCGACTACCCCGACTTCCCGCCGTTGGACGACCAGCAGCGCGTGGCCATCGAGTTGCAGAAGCAGTTCCCCAAAGACGTGGCCTGGGCGGCAAGCTTCTCGGTGGACGGCTCGGACCAACCCGCCTGGCTGCCTGCCACGCGTCTGCGCATCGCCGCAGCGATGCAGGCCGGCGCCGTGGGTGTGAAGGTGTGGAAGAACATCGGCATGAGCCTGAAGGGCGCCGACGACCAGCTCGTCATGATTGACGACGCCCGCTTCGTGCCGCTTTTCGACGATTTCGCCCGGCAAGGCATCCCGCTGCTGGGCCACCAGGGCGAGCCGCACAACTGCTGGCTGCCGCTGGAGAAGATGACGGTCAACAATGACCGCGCCTACTTCAAGGCCCATCCCCAGTACCACATGGCCCTGCACCCCGAGATGCCCAGTTGGGAAGCGCAGATGGCCGCGCGCGACCGTATGGTGGCGGCGCACCCTGGACTGCGCTTCATCGGCGTGCATCTGGCGTCGCTGGAGAGAGACGTGGACGAGCTCGCCGCCTTCCTCGACCGCTTCCCCAACGCCGTGGTGGACGTGGCCGCACGCATCGGCCAGCTGCAGTACCAGAGCCAGCAGGACCGCGGGCGCGTGCGCCGCTTCTTCATCAAGTACCAGGACCGCATCCTGTACGGCAGCGACATGTCGCAGACGCCCAGCCAGGACGGCGTCGCGCTCGGCCAGGAGGCCGAAGGCGTGTGGCGCATGCACTGGCGCTACTTCAACACGGCGGACAGCTTCAAGGTGGCCGACCTCGACAAGCCCGTGAAGGGCCTGGCGCTGCCGCGCGCGGTGGTGGACAAGCTGTACCGCCGCAACGCCGAGCGCACCTTCCCCGGTGCCTGGGGCGCCAAGCCATGACGGCACGCCGCGCTTTCCTGCAGTGGCTGGGTGCCGCGCCGCTGGCGACGCAGCTGCCGCTGGCCCGGGCTGCCGAGGGTCAAGGCCATGTGCGCGTGCAGGACGCCGCGCTGTCGCTGCAATTCGACGATCAGATGCGCTGTCGCATCGTCAGCCTGGCTGGTCGGCAACCCATCATGCTGACGGGCTTCGACGCCAGCGAGCACCTGGTCGTGGCGGGCAGGCAGCTCAGCCGCTTCACGTTGCAGAAGGCCGAGCCGGCCCAGGCCACCACGCCTTTCGGTGCTGGCCAGACGCTGCGCCTGGTCGGCCGCTCTGTGGACGGCACGGTGAAGCGCGTCACCGTCACGCTGCTGGATGAACACCCCGGCGTGGCGCTGCTGGACGTCAGCTACACGAACACTGGCCACAAGGCGCTGGCTATCGACGCCTGGGTCAACGCCGCCCACCGCCTGGCCGCTGCACCCCGGCATGCTGGCGGCGCGAACGGCTATTGGACCTACTCCGGCGCCAGCCACGCCGACCGCCGCGACTGGGTGCAGCCCGTCAGGCGCGGCTTCGAGCAGCGCAATTTCATGGGCATGAATGCGTCGGACTACGGCGGCGGCACGCCCGTGGTCGATGTCTGGCGCCGCGATGTCGGCCTGGCCGTCGGTCACCTGGCGCTTCAACCGCAGCTCGTCGCGCTGCCCGTGAAGGCCAGCGGCGACCAGGTCGACATCTCGCTGCGTGGCGACCTGCCGCAGACCCTGGCGCCCGGACAGACACTCGTCACGCCACCGACGTTCATCGCCGTGCACCGCGGCGACTTCTTCCAGCCGCTGGACCGCTACCGCCGCCTGATGGCTGCACAGGGCCTGGCCGCGCCGGAGCCGCCCGTCAGCGCCTACGAGCCGCAGTGGTGCGCCTGGGGCTATGAGCGCGACTTCTCGCTGGCGTTTGTCCGCGCCACGCTGCCCAAGGTGCAGGCGCTGGGCTTCAAGTGGGCCGTGCTGGACGATGGGTGGCAGGTCAAGACCGGCGACTGGACACCCGACCTCGCCAAGTTCCCCAAGGGTGATGCCGACATGAAGGCGCTGGTGGCCGACATCCACGCACGCGGCATGAAGGCGCGCTTGTGGATTGCGCCGCTGGCCGTGGCACCCGGCAGCGACGAACTGCACGACCACACCGACCTGCTGCTGCTGGACAAGGATGGCGCGGTGCAGAACGTCACGTGGTGGAACGCCTTCTACCTGTGCCCCGCATTTGACAAGACGCAGGCCCGCCTGGCTGCCACGGTGCAGAAGATCATCGGCGACTGGGGCTTCGACGGCCTCAAGGTCGATGGCCAGCACCTCAACGGCGTGGCGCCCTGCTTCAACCCGGTGCACAAGCACGCGCGGCCGGAAGATTCCGTCGAGCACCTGGCGGACTACTACCGCGTGCTGCACGACGCTGCCCACGCGGCCAACCCCGAGGCGGTGGTGGAGGTCTGC
>JACPYV010000017.1 GCA_016195825.1 Burkholderiales bacterium
AGGCTGACGACAGCCGACCTTCACGCGACTGAGACATGGCCCCGTTAGGCTGCCGGACCCTTTAGCAGCATGCCCATGGCCGACCGTCGTTTCTTCACCCGCTCCGCCGTCGAAGCCGGCATCAACCGCTGGGACTGGGCGCTGCTGCCCCTGGTCCTGGCGGTACTGGTGCTGCTGGCGCTGGCTGCCGCGCAGATGGCCCGGCCCTTTCACCTGGGCGAGCCGCTGCCGCTGAGCCTGGACGTCGCCTACCTGCCCTACTACCTGCTGCGCACGACGTTGCGCATGTTCGTGGCGCTGGCAGCCTCGGTGGTGTTCGCCTGCGTGTTCGCGGTGCTGGCGGCCAAGGTGCGCGCAGCCGAAAAGGTGCTGGTGCCGCTGCTGGACATCCTGCAGTCCATCCCCATCCTGGGGTTCCAGGCCATCGCCATCGCGCCCTTCATTGCGCTGTTCCCGGGCAACCTGCTGGGCGTGGAGCTGGCGGCGCTGTTCGCAATCTTCACGTCGCAGGCCTGGAACATGGCCTTCAGCCTCTACCAGTCGCTGCGCACGGTGCCGACCGAGCTGCAGGAGGCGGCGCGCATCTTCCAGCTGTCGGGTTGGCAGCGCTTCTGGCGGCTGGAGCTGCCGTTCGCGATGCCGGGCCTGCTGTGGAACATGATGATGAGCATGTCAGGCGGCTGGTTCTTCGTCGTCGCGTCGGAGGCCATCTCGGTGGCCGGCCAGGACATCAAGCTGCCCGGCGTGGGCTCGTACATCGCCGTGGCCATCGAGGCGCGTGACATGGGCGCCATCGGCTGGGCCATCCTGGGCATGCTGATCGGCATCCTGCTGTACGACCAGCTGTTCTTCCGGCCGCTGCTGGCCTGGGCGGACAAGTTCCGCTTCGAGGAGGGTGGTGCCGAGCAGGCCCCGCAGTCCTGGCTGCTGACCTGGCTGCGCCGCACCGAACTGCTGCAGCGCCTGGGCGCCTGGCCGGGGCGCTGGATCACGGCCAGCTTCTCGCCGCTGAAGAAGAGCTACGACGGCCGCTCGATCCGGGCCAAGCCGCGCCCGGGCAACCCGCTGTGGACGCGCGCCTGGGACGCCCTGCTGGCCGCCGCCGTGCTGTTCGCCGTCTGGCGCCTGGTCAGCTTCATCCACACCGAGGTCGGCTGGGGCGAGGCCGCGCATGTCTTCAAGCTGGGCCTGTTCACGCTGACGCGCGTGCTGGTGCTGATCGCCGTGGCGTCGCTGATCTGGGTGCCCATCGGCGTGTGGATAGGCCTGAACCCGCGCATCGCCGGCCGCGTGCAGGCGGTGGCCCAGTTCCTGGCGGCCTTCCCGTCCAACCTGGTGTTCCCGGTGGCGGTGCTCTTCATCGTCAGGTTCAAGCTCGACCCCGATCTCTGGCTGTCGCCGCTCATCATCCTGGGCACGCAGTGGTACTTGCTGTTCAACGTCGTGGCGGGCGCCTCGACCATCCCGACCGAGCTGCGCCTGGCCGCGCAGAACCTCGGCCTGAAGGGCTGGCTGGCCTGGCGGCGCTACCTGCTGCCGGCCATCTTCCCGAGCTTCGTGACCGGCGCCATCACGGCCAGCGGCGGCTCCTGGAACGCCAGCATCGTGGCCGAGTACGTGACCTGGGGCGACACCAAGTTGCAGGCCCAGGGCCTGGGCAGCTACATCCAGCAGATGACCACGGCCGGCGACTTCCCGCGCATCGCCCTGGGCATCGGCGTCATGTGCGTGTTCGTCATGGCGCTCAACCACTGGGTCTGGCGACGGCTGTACCGCATCGCCGAGGAAAGGATGCATTTCTGATGACGCTGCAAGCACTTCAAGAGCGGGCCGAGCGCCGGGCCGCTCCCAAGCTGGCCCGCATCCCCTCGGGGGATCGGTCGACGTACCCGTCGGACGAGGGGCTGACATGACTGACGCGCTCATTGAACTGAAGGACGTCGCCAAGGGCTTCAAGTCGGCCGACGGCAGCCTGCGTACGGTGCTGGAGGACGTGGACTTCACGCTCGCCAAGGGCGAGATCGTCGCGCTGCTGGGCCAGTCGGGCTCGGGCAAGAGCACGCTGCTGCGCATCATGGCCGGCCTGATCCCGGCGGACGCGGGCGACGTTCACTACCGCGGCCAGCCGCTGTTCGGCCCGGCCGCGGGCATCGCGATGGTGTTCCAGAGCTTCGCGCTGTTCCCGTGGCTGACCGTGCAGCAGAACGTCGAGCTGGGCCTGGAGGCCGCCGGCGTGGCCGCAGCGCAGCGGGCCGAGCGCGCGGAAGGCGCCATCGAGCTGATCGGCCTGGCCGGCTTCGAGGGCGCGCTGCCGCGCGAGCTGTCGGGCGGCATGCGCCAGCGCGTGGGCCTGGCGCGCGCGCTGGTCATGCAGCCGGCCGTGCTGCTGATGGACGAGGCCTTCTCGGCGCTGGACGTGCTGACCGGCGAGCGGCTGCGCAACGAGATCCTGGAGCTCTGGGACGGCGGCCAGATGCCCACGCAGGCCATGCTGGTCGTCTCGCACAACATCGAGGAGGCCGTCATGATGGCCGACCGCGTGCTGATCTTCGCCAGCAACCCAGGCCGCGTGCGCGCCGAGCTGCCCATCACGCTGCCGCGCCCGCGCCGCGCCGACAGCGCCGAGGTGCGGCTGCTGATCGACGAGGTCTACAAGCTGATGACCAGCGCGGCACCCACGGCCGGTGCGGCCGAGGAGCCCGCCAAGCCGCATCTCAGCGACCGCCTGCCCGAGGCCGACGTTGGCCGCATGGAAAGCCTGCTGGAGCTGCTGGTGGCCGAGCCCTTCAACGGCCGCGCCGACCTGCCGCAGCTGGCCGAGGAGAGCGAGCTCACCGACGAGGACCTGCTGCCGCTGGCTGACGCGCTGCACCGCCTGGGCCTGGCCCAGCTCAGCGGTGGCGACCTGCTGATGACGCCGTTGGGCCACAAGTACGTGGAAGGCAGCCACGAGTTCCGCCGCCAGGTCTTCGGCCAGCAGTTGCTGGAGCATGTGCCGCTGGCTGCCTTCATCCGCCACAGCCTGGAGCAGGAGGCCCACGGCGAGCTGAAGGAGGAGCCCTTCCTGCACCTGCTGATGGACAGCATGGACGCGCCGGAAGCCGAGCGCGTGCTGCGTGTGGCCATCGAATGGGCGCGCTACGGCGAGGTGTTCGAGTACGACTACCACACGGGCCTGATTCACCTGCCCGAGTCGGACGAGAGCTGAAGCGGCCGGCCCAGCGCCAGGGCCTCACGGATGGCAGCGACCACCAACTCGGGCTTGTCGGCCTGGATCTGGTGGTCCGAGTCGACGACGTGCTTGCGGGCGCGCGGGTAGAGCTGCCTGACGAAATCGCGCGTCGCCTCGTCCTCGTTCGTGACGCCAAAGTCCACGGCGATGGCCGTCTTGCTCGTGGGCACATTGAACAGCTGCACCACGCGCGAGTCGTCGAAGGCCGGCAGCGCGAGCAGGGACTCGCCGGTGGCGTGGATCTGGTCCACCTCGTCCGACACGGCGCGTGGCATCAGCCAGCGCTTGCCCAGGCGGGCGTACCAGGGGAAGTCCTCGGGCTTCTTGATGATGCGCGGGTAGAGCGAATCCACCAGCACCAGGGCCTGCACCTCCTGCGGGTAGCGGCGCGCGAACCACTGCATGTACAGGCCGCCGAGCGAATGGCCGACCAGAACGTACGGCGGCTTCAACCCTCTGGCAGCCAGCAGCGCGCGCAGCTCGCCGACGACGGCCTCGCCGCTGCGGGGGCCATCGGCCGGCTCGCTCTCGCCGTAGCCGGGGCGGTTGTGCGTCAGCACAGTGGCGTCGCGTGAGACCGCGTCAACGACGGCGGTCCAGGTGTCCAGCGTCAGCCGTGCACCGTTCTCAAAGACGACGACCGGGGCGCCGCGCGGCGGGCCGGCCTGAAGCGATTCGACGCGGCGGCCCTGCACCAGCTCCAGTGTGGCCACTGGAGGTGCAGCCCAGACGGGCGCGAGGGCCAGGCCAAGAACGAGACCCGCCATGATGCGGGCCTTGAGGGTGGGAGAACCTTGGGTGTGATCAAGCATCCGGAGATGCTCGGCGACCGCGCGCCGCCGCTCAAGGCCTGTGCGACAGGCTGCACGGCGGTAGGCATAGGCCGCAGCCGCTCAGCCGCTCAGCCGGCAGGCTGGCGGGCGTAGCTCTGCGTGAGCGCCTCCCACGCATGCCCATCCGGCTCGCGCCAGTAGACGATGCGCCCGCCCACCGAGCTGTTGACCTGGAAGTCGTCCGGCCCGATGGGCGTGCTGCGCCAGGCGATGCCCAGCGACTTCAGCCGCGCCAGCAGCGCGTCGAACTCGCCTTCGCTGACGAGGAAGGCGTAGTGCTGCAGCGGCACGGGGGCGTCGGCCACGACCTGGTCGAAGTCCACCGTCAGCGCGTCTGACACATAGACCGCACTGAACGGCCCGACGGCTGCCTGGGCAGACCAGGGCACGTCCAGGATGGCCGCCAGGCGCTCGGCGGCGGCGCGGCGGTCGCGGGCGGGGATCAGCAGGTGGTCCAGCGCGATAGGCATGCAGGCTCCTCCAGTGCGGGCGCTTCGTGCGGCCACGCCCCGGGGCTTCAGTGATGCGTCAGCAGGTGGGAGATCCCCGCCCGGGCGTAGACGGCCCGTACCGACTCGGTGACGGGATGGTCGGCATGGGGCTCGGTGGAGCGCACCAGCCCGCCCTGCTCGACGATCTGGCGCAGCTCGACGGCCCGCGCCGACTCGTCCACGCTCACGCGCGAGGGGTCGGCGAAGGCGTCCAGCAGCGGAAAGGCATTGGCCCACCACGGCGCCGGGTACCAGGTGTCGTCGCCGGCCTTCAACCAGAACCTGGGGGTGAAACTGATTCCGTTTGTCATCGCCGACCTTTCCTCATTCCGACACAGGAATGGAAGAATTCTGGCGAGCCAGGGCTCCCGCCGGGCGTGAAAAGTCCGGCCTAGAAAATGGGAACAAGACCACGGTTCACCCCCCTGAATCGGGAGTTCCGCCCGGCGCCGCTGTGGCGTTCAGGAACGCCCATCCCGGCGACGGGCGCCCTGGACGCCCGTGTGCTGTCCAGCGGCATGCCGAAGCTCGTGAACGCGGAAAAGAAGCCCAACGCACGGCCATCCGCGGCGCCTTGCGGGCTGCAGGGTGGGGCGCTGTTCGTCGAGCGGCCGTCCGAAGGGCGCACCTCAGGGGCTGGGCAGTTGGAGCTTGTTCAGCTCGCCGTACAGGGCGTTCACCGTCGAGGGTTCGTGGCAGCGGATCGTGGCCAGCGCCTGCTCGCCCCGCGACACCCGCAGCTCGGCGAAGTTGTCACCGCCGTCCACACCGAAGGCGCCGTGCGAATGGTCAAGCGTGTAGCCATGCTCACCACGACTGAACGCGAGGATGGTCGTCTCGCCTTTGGCCCAGGGTTGGTAGGCCCAGCGATAGCCCGCCGCGCGCGGCGGCTGGCTGGCTCCGTGCTCCAGCTCGATGTGTGCCGCATCACGGCCGAAGCGGTAGATGAGGCGCCCCTCGGGCTGGTGCAGGTCGCCCGTGGCGCAGACGGCCAGTTGCTTGGGACTGGCGGTGCAGGCAAACACGACGCGCTCGCCAGGCTTGCACAGTGTGGCGGCGGGGCTGGCGAGCGTGGTGAAGAGCAGGGCGGCGGCCAGCAGGTCAAGGCGGGTGAGGGTCACTTGTCGGGCATCGGGATCAGCATGGCCAGCGCATGCTGCAGGTTGCGGCGCGCAGCAGCCTCGAAGCGGGTGCGCAGCGCGGGCGTCGCGTAGAGCATCGGCCGCGCAAGGAAGCCGGCGAGGATCTCACCGCGCTTCTGGTTGAAGAGCGGCCGCGGCACGTGGCCGTACTCGACGCCGATCTGCGCCTCGTACTCGGCAAAGCGCTCCGACGCCGCGCCAAGGATGGCGAGGTCGATGTCGACCAGCAGCTGCTCGTCCGGCGTGGCCGGCGCGACGCTGTGGCGCGTGGCCAGCACCAGCGCGGCGACCCGCTCGCCAGCATCGGCACTGGCGCCCGCGTCGAGCAGTGCGCGGCGCGCCCAGTCGGCGCTCTGCGCCTCGTTGTCGTGGCGGTGCACATCGTAGATCGCGTCGTGGAACCACAGCGCGACCTCAATCTCTGCGGGGTGCTGCGCCAGGTGCCGCATCTCTTCGAACAGCGCCAGGCACTCTGCCAGGTGCTGCAGCGTGTGATAGGCCCGGTGCGGCTCGGCATAGCGGGCCAGCAGTTGGGCGTGCAGAGCCTCGCCGCCGCGGGCGCCCAGTGCCTGCCAGGCCCGCTGCCAGCGCGCCAGGTCCATCAACCCTTGGCCTTCTCGCGGTCCTGCAGCGCCCGCCACATGACCTTGCCTGCGCCGCTCTTGGGCAGGGTGTCGACAAATTCGATGAGTGCCGGCACCTTGTAGACCGCCATGTTGGCGCGGCACCAGTCGCGCAGCTCGGCGTCGGTCAACGACTCATGCCCCGCGCGGCGCACGACAACGGCCTTGACGGTCTCGCCGCGGTAGGCGTCGGGCGCCGAGATGATGCAGGCCTCGGCGATGCCAGGGTGGGCGTGCATCAGGTTCTCGACTTCCGCCGGCCAAACCTTGAAGCCGCTCGCATTGATCATGCGCTTCAGGCGGTCGGTCATGAAGAAGTAGCCGTCGGCGTCGACGAAGCCGATGTCGCCGGTGCGGAAGAAGCGCCGGCCCTCGAACTCGATGAACGCGGCCCGCGTCGCATCCGGGTGGCGCCAGTAGCCGTCGAAGACCATGGGGCCGCAGACGATGATTTCGCCGGCTTCGCCGGGTGGCAGTTCGCGCAGCGTGTCGGGGTCCACGACGCGGGCGTCGCAGCTCATGTACGGCACGCCCAGGCACTGCTGCTTGGGGGCGTCGTAGGGGTTGCTGTGGCTGGGCGCGGCGGTCTCGGTGAGGCCGTAGCCTTCCATGTAGCGCAGGCCGTAGCGCTGCCACAGCCGCTCGGCGATGGCCTGCGGCATCGCCGCGCCTCCGCCGCCAATGGTGACCATGCTGCTGAGGTCGAAGGTGTCGACCTCGGGGCTGGCCAGCAGGTCGATGACCATGGTGGGGATGTTGGTCCAGCGCGTGACACGGTTCGTGGCGATGAGCCGCGCGGCGTACTCGCGCTGCCAGCGCGGCATTAGCACCAGGCTGGCACCCGCGGCCAACGTGCCGTGCATGACGACGACCATGCCGGTGATGTGGAACATGGGCACGACACCCAGCACCACGTCCTCGTGGCAAACGTTGGCCCACAGGCCACCGGCAAAGATGTTGTGCTGCAGGCTGCGGTGCTTGTGCATGCAGCCCTTGGGGTTGCCCGTGGTGCCGCTGGTGTAGGGCAGCAGCGCGAGGTCGTCGGCGCCCACCTCGGTGACGGGCGGCGCGGCCGTGCAGGCCAGCGCTTCGGCCCAGCAGGGCGTGCCGGCGGGCAGGGCAATGTCGGCATTGAGCCAGTCGGCCCAGCCTGGCGGCAAGCCGGCCCCGTCGGTGCGACCATCGGGCAGTACCTCGGCCAGCCGGGTCACGAGCAAGTCCTTGGCCGGCATGCCGGCGGCCAGCCACTCGGCGCTGAGGTCGGCGCTGGTGATGGCGAACACGGCGCCGCTGTCCTCGATGAGGTGGCGCAGTTCGGCCGCGCGGTTCATCGGGTTGACGGGCACCACGACGGCGTTGGCGCTGAGGATGGCGTAGTGGGCCACGACCAGCTGCGGGCAATTCTGCAGGCCCACCAGCACGCGGTCGCCGCGCTTGACGCCACGCGCCGCGAGCCACGCTGCCAGGCGCCCGACCTGGTCGGCCAGCTCGGCGTAGGTCGTCGTGTGGCCAAGAAAGACCAGCGCCGGCCGCTGCGGAAAGCGGCGCGCGCTGACAAGCAGGTTGTCGGGCAATGCCGTGACCGGCGGCGCGATCGCGTGGGGCACGCGGATGGGCCAGAACTTGTGATGCGCTCGAATCATCCGACGGTCTCCGTTTTCCTCGCGACGACCAGGTAGACGCCGAGCAGCGTCACGCCCATGCCGGCGATGGCTTGTGCGCCCAGTGTCTCGCCGAACAGCAACCACGCCATCACCGAGGTGACAGAGGGCACCAGATACATGGTGCTGCTGACGGCCGTCACGCGGCCATGGCGCAACATGTAGAACATCAGGCTGATGCCGCCGGCCGTCAGCACCAGGACGCTCCAGGCCATCGCGACGAAGACATGCGCGTTCCATTCGATGCGCATGGGCTCCAGCGCCCAGGCCAGCGGCAGCGTCACGGCCAGCGCGGCGGCGAACTGCACGACCTGGCCGGTGCGCAGGTCAAACTGCGGCACGAAGCGCTTCTGGTACAGCGTGCCCGCAGTGATGGCCAGCAGCGCCATCAGGCAAAGCAACAGCGGCGGGCCGTAGCTGCTGCCCAGGTTGAGCTTGTGCCAGATGACGAGGATGACACCCGCCAGGCCCAGCGCCACCCCCAGCCACTGGCGCGGCGTCACGCGTTCGCCGATCAGCGGCGCGAGTGCAGCCACCAGCACGGGCTGCAGGTTGACGATGAGCGCCGCGGTGCCAGCCGGCAGGCCTTGCCGGATGGCGACCCAGACGCCGCCCAGGTACAGCGCCTGGATGCCGATGCCTGCGACGGCAAGGTGCACCACGTTGCGCCTCGACGGCCAGGGCGCCCGCGCTGCCAGCGCCAGGCCCAGCATCAGCACGACGACGCCGGCGTAGCGCCAGCTCAGGAAGGTCAGCGGGTCTGCGTACGGCGCCGCCAGCTTGGCGACGATGTAGCCGGTGGCCCAGATGAAGATGAACAGCGGCGGTGCAATGCGGTCGAGGGTTGGCATGAGGAAGACATCATGCCCGCCTCAAGCCACCTCAAGACACCTCAACCCACCTCATGCCGTCCCACGCCCAGGCTCAGCGTCGCCGGCGCCCCGATCCGGCGACCGGCAGGGCCAGCAAGGCAAGCAGGGCCAGGGCCAGACTCTGGGGCTCGGGCACGGTGCCCGGGTTGGTGCCCGGGCCCGGGTCTGTCACAGGGTTGGGCTGGTGGGTGACAGTCCACGTGCCGACCACACCGTTCCTGCCGCTGGACGTACACCCGACGGTGCAACTGAAGCCTTCGAAATGCTCGCCAAGGTCGCCTTGGCCACTGCTCATGGTGTCGGTCTCCAGCCGGTTCCAGCCGCTGGGCAGCAGATCGAGCAACTGGATGGCCCAGCGCGTGGGCGCGCCGGTGGCGTCGGTCATCATGAACAACGAGGCGTTGTTGACATTCCCTGCGTTGTAGTGCGTCACACCGTCGAAGAAGTCGTAGGCCAGCGCAGCCAGGGTGCCGCCAAAGTTTGCCCAATTGCCGTCGGCCAGCGTGATGCTGCCGCTCACGCGCTCGGATGCCTGGTAGGTGGCATTGGGGCTGCCGTTGGTGACCGCCGCATAGGTGTTGCCGGTGTACGTGTACACCACGTTGGCCTGGGCCAGGGGGGCCAGGCCGAGCAGGACCGTCAGGGCCAGGGCGGCGGGGGCTGGGAGCTTCATGGTTGACACCTCGGGTTGAAGAGCCACGTTGCAGGGAGTGGCCCACCACCGCATCCTGTCAGCGTGCCGCGAGCGGTGTCTGAAACAACCTGAGGCATCCTGAATCCACCCCCCGCAGCCCCGCAAACGCGGGGGCACTCGCCCTCCCATGAACCCCGCAGCCCCCGCCCCCACTCCCGCCCCCGCAGCCCTGCGCGGCAAGGATGCGGCGCGTCAGCGCGTGTCGCTGGCAGGACCGATCTGCGGCTGAACCCCATCAGCCTGTGAGGTCAGCTCGCGCAGGCATTGCAGGCACAGGCAGCCGCTGTAGCGGGCGGCCAGTTCGGCGCGCAGGGCGTCGGTCAGCCGGATGCCGAAGCAAGCGCAGTGCCCCGCGTTCGCCCCGCATTCGAACCCGCCGCCACAACGCGGGCAGGTCACGTCCAGCAGGGCGTCGGTCATGAGAACGCCCGGCGAGCCTGGGCGCCGGCATGGGTCGGGACGGTCTTGCTGGCGGCCATGGCGGTTGAAGGTCAGAGTGGCGATTGTGGATCGTCGTCCGGTGGCGCCAGCGGCGTCGCGCGGGCCAGCGCCATCCAGGTCGCGAAGTCGGGCTTGTGGGCCCGCCTGGGTGCGGGGCGGGCGAGTTCCAGGTGGCCGTCATGGCCGATCAGCACGCCGTACTCGGACGGGATCTCGTCGGGCTCGGCGATGCCCGCCTTCAGCACGAACCAGCACTGGCCGCACAGCGCACGGTAGGCGGCGGACTTGGCCGGGCGGCGCAGCTCCCCCAGCAAGTCGGCGCGGCTGACCTTGATCTCGTGGATGGCGGGTTCGAGGTAGTCCTCCACCGTGCTGTGGCGGATGGAGTAGACATCGGGCATGGCGTTGACCCACAGCGTCTTGCCGTCCTCCTCCGGCAGGCCGGCCCGCAGGCTCAGGCCGCGCCAGGCGATGCGGCCGGCGCGCTGCATCTCGACGGCGACGCGCTCGACCAGCGTCTCGTGGGCGTCGCGCAGGGTGCGGTTCTTCTGCAGCGATGCGGCCAGGGCGGCGACGCCGGCATCCGTCACGCGCAGGCGCTCGCGACCGTCGGCCTCCTGCAAGCGCTCGACCCAGCCGGCCGCCAGCAGCTCCACCTCGATGAAGTCCTGGCTGGGCCAGCCGGCGCTGCGCCAGAGCTGGCGCAGGCGCTGCAGGTGGAGGCGGGTGGGCGCGGGCATGGCGCCATCTTCGCGCCGGTCGGGCATGAAAAATCTATGGTCACCCCCGCTTTTGCAAGGGCTGATGGCAGGCTGATGTGAAGGTGGCTTGCGTAAATCTATCCGGCGTCTGGATGGGGATCGGTGATCCCCGCGCCACGATGAG
>JACPYV010000175.1 GCA_016195825.1 Burkholderiales bacterium
CCACCTCGCCCTTGCCGTCGAAGTTGAACTTGACCTGCAGGCCCGCCTGCGCGAGCACGGTGTCGTCGTTGTCCAGGTGCGGCAGCACGGCCTCGGCCGTCACGCCGGCCAGTTCGCCCAGTTCGGCCACGTTCTTCTTGTAGCGGCGCACGGTGGCGCGCATCACGTCGATGTAGCGCTCGCGGGCGTTGAAGGCGGCAATGCGCGCCAGCTCGTTGCTGGCGCGGCGGTCGCTGAGCTGGGTGTCCTGCTCGTGCACCTGCGCGGCCATGCGGGCGTGACGGTCGACGACGCTGGCGTCGACCTCCCAATGGCCGCCTTCCAGCTCCTGGTCGACATGATGGGCGCGGATCTCAGCCTGGCGGGCGTTCTCGAACTCGTCGCGCAGCGCGGCCAGCGCGATGGACGTGACCCACGATTTGGGGAACTGGTTCTTCTGCGCGCGGGACTGCCGCGACGCCGCTCGCAGCGCCTCGCGCTTGGCCTCATGCTCACGCAAGCGGCCCGACGCCGAGCCCTCGCCGTCGCGCAGCGCGATCTGCGCGGCCTCGTAGGCCTGCTCGCTGCGTGTGGAGTCGCGCAGCACCCGATCATGCTCGGCGTCGAGCGCGCTCATGCGCGAGGCGGCTTCAGCGCGCGCCTGGCGCAGTACCGGCAGGCGGGCCCGCGCTTCGGCGAACTCGTCCGAGCGCTCGCTCAACTCCTGCGCCGCCTTGTGGCCCACCGCGGCGCGCTGCACGTCTTTGAACTGGCGTTCGACCTCAGCCTGCGCCTTGGCGATGCGGCTCAGCTCGCCGTCCCAGCGCGACAGCTCGGCCTCCAGCGCGCCGCGCCGCGAGTCCACCGCCGATGCGCCGAACTGGTGGTCGCGTGGCTCGACAAACACGCTGCGGCCGCCGCGACCGTCACGGTAGTAGGCATCGGTGGTGATCCATTCGCCACCGGCCTGGGCACCCTCCTCCGTCGACGCGACGCAGCGGATGCCGCCCAGCTGGCGCACCATCCAGGTCGGCAGCGGCGCACTGACGTTCAGCGCGGCCAGCAGCGAGCCTGCGGGCGCCTGGCCTGCGGCCTGCGTGTCGGCGACGACGTAATGGCGGTAGCGCTGCTTGGCGGCGATGTCGAAGGCGCGGCCTTCGTCGCTGCGGTGCTTCAGCACGACAACCCAGCGCGACGGCCGCAGCAGGCCTTCTGCCGCGGCGCGCCAGGTCTCGTCGGCGATGTCGATGCTGTCGGCGACGAGGTGGTAGGCGATGCCGGCGTCGTCCAGCGCGCGCTTCATCGGCGCGACCTCGGGCGGCGGCGGGGGCAGGCGCTTGCCGCTCAGCTCGCCGAGTTGGGTTTGCGCGCGCGAGGCCTTGTCGCTGGCCCGGGTGTAGTCGGCGCGCAGGCGCTCCCGCTCGGACGCCAGCTCCTGCATCCTGGCCGTCAGCGCGGCGGCGTCGGCCTCCACGTCGGCGAGCGCTTTCAACTCGTCCTCGCGTTTGACCAACGCCTCGGCGGGCCGCTCGGCTTCCCGCGCTGCATCGAACGCCGCTCGGGCTTCGCGGCGTTCGCCGTCCAACGCCTTCATGCGCTCCTTCGCTGCCTCCTGCCCGGTGAACAGGCCATGCAGGGCAGCACGCTTCTCGCTCAGTGCCTTCACGTCGCCGGACGCGAACAGCCGCTGGCGATGCAGCTCACGAGCATCGCGGGTGATGCGCTCGCGCGCCTCGCTCCAGCGCAGCACGGGCAACACCTCGGTCGCCAGGCGCTCCCGCTCCTGGATCTTCAGCTGGTACTGGCGGTGGCTGTTGACGCGGTTTGCCAGGTCGCTGAGTTGCGCCTGCGTGTGCGCCAGCTCGGCGCCGGCCTGCTCCACTTCCTTGCCCAGCTGCTGCTGGTGGCTGCGCGCCTGCTCGTAGCGGTCCAGCACCTCCTGGTCGCCGAAGACCTCGAACACGAGGCGCAGCAGCTCCTTGGCGCTCAGCTCGCACAGCCGGTCGGTCTGCCCCTGCTCCAGCGCCAAGACACGGCCGATGGCGCGCGTCAGGCCGGCCGCTTCCAGCCGCTTCTTCCAGGCCTCGATACCCAGCCAGTCGCGGTCGCCCTTCTCGGCGAGCTGCTCGATCTCGTGCACGCCGTCGAGGATGACGTAGCGCCGCACCCAGTCGCCGCCATGGCGCTCGATGCGGCAGGCCAGCGTCACCTGGTCGGCATACAGCAGCGAACTCGCAAACGGCCGGCTGCTGTTCTGGCGCGAGCGCGGGCGGTTGTCCACCAGCGCGCGCAGCCAGGCCGTCTCGGCGTTGGCGTGGCGGGCGTAGGTCTTGTACGTGCGGCCGCCCGAGCACTCCAGGCCCAGCAGCGTGCGCATCGCGTCCAGCAGCGTGGTCTTGCCCGAGCCGTTGGGGCCGGCGATGGTGATGATGGCGCCGTCCAGCGGCAGCGTGACGCGCTGGCAGTAGTCCCAGTGCAGCAGTTCGAGCGATTGCAGGTGGAACATCTTCAGTCGTCGATTTCTTGTTGTTCTTCTAGCGGGCGCGGCAGCGGATGGCCGGCGCGGGCGAGCACATCGCCTAAAGCGCCATCGAGGATGCGCGGCGCCAGCAGGTCGTAGTCGATCAGCAGGTCCAGCAGCGGGCCCTCGGCGATGTCCTCGCCACGACGCGTGACAAAGCCGTGGCGCTCCAGCAGTTTGAGGTTGGTGTCCAGCCGCAGCTTCTTGCCGAGCTGGTCACCGAAGTCGGCCAGCAGGCTGCGGTAGCTGATCAGCGGCGCAACGCTGGCGGCCTGCGGCATGGGCTTGTCGGTGGCGAAGAACTCACCCTGGCCGGCATGAATGGCGTCGCTGCGCGCCACCTGGCGCTGCCGCTTGGGCAACACGATCAGCGACCACAGCACCACCAGCAACGCCACGCCATCGCGCGGCAGGTCCAGGTTGTTGTTGGCCGCCAGCCCCGTCTCGCCGAACACGGCGCTTTCGGCCGGGCGCAGCAGTGCGACCGAGATGTGGTCGGCATGCACGTTGTCCACCAACTGCAGGCCCACACCGGCCAGACGCGCGCCGAGCTGGTTCCACAGCTCGGTGTCGATCAGCGCGCGCTTCACGAGGGGGTGGCTGCGCGGCAGCCAGCGGCGGGCCAGCAGTTGCGCGGCGAGTTGCTGGGAGTCGTCGAGAGGGCTCATGTCGCAGGAGATTCAGGGGTGAGGACGCCGCGGCTCATCCATTTGACGAACTCGTCGTCTACGGGGCCTTGTTCGGCGGACCAGCGGACCGACCACGGCTGGCGGGCCATGTCGCCGGTGGCGCCCTTCAGGTGGCGGGCCTGGGCGTCGCCCAGCAGCGGCAGCAGCTGCGCACGGTAGGCGGCGCGGGCGTAGCTGCCACCGAGGACGGCCGGCGTCAGGTCGCGCTCGATGGCGCCTGCCGCGGCCCAGGCCGTCAGCAGCGCCTGCATCTGTTCCATGTCCGGCGGCAGCTGCATGACGGCCAGCTCGCCCGTCGGCGCAGCCTGGCCTTGCGGCAGCGCCGCGGCTTCGGATGGCTTCGGCCGGTCGCGCTCGAACTCGGCCTCGGCCGTGTCGACGAGATCGCGCTGCGCGACCAGCACCGGGTGCACCGGCCGCTCCCAGGCGCCATGGATCAGCGCGGCCAGATCGCCCTGGCTCTGCAGCCAGCGACGCACGTCGGTCGTCGTGATGCCGGTGGAGCCCAGCGTCACGCGCTGGCGGTCGGCCTGCTGCAGCGCGCGGTTGAACTGGCTGGCCATGGCCAGCAGCCGCGCCTGGGCCAGGCCCAGCTCGCGGGCCAGGCGCTCCAGGCGGGCGTCACCGGCGGCCTCGGCCTGCGCAATGATGGCGCCCAGCGCCTCGCCGGCGCGGTCCACCAGCGTCAGCGCCTTCTCGAACCGGGTGCGCGCCCGGCGCAGCGCGAACTCGCTGCCACTGGCAATGGCGTCGGCAAACTCGTCGTACAGCCGCGAGAGCTGGGCCAGCAAGTGCTGCAGCTGCGCGGGTTGCAGCGTGCCCAGTTGGTGGGCACCGGCCACGCCGGCCAGCAGCGAGGCCAGGTCGCCGTCCGGCGCCTGCTCCTGCGTCAACGGCTGCAGCAGACCGACGAGCTGCTGGGCCAGCGGCGTCACGGCGTAGGTCTGCGCCGTCGCATCCCAGGCCAGCAGGTCGGCCTCGCGGAAGCGCTTGAGCACGCTGTCCAGCGCCTCGTCGCGCAGCACGTGGAAGGCCTGGTTCAGCGCCTCGCGCGTCAGGCGCGACTCGCGCAGCGCCATCAGCTCGAAGAAAACCCACAGCCGCAGCCGCGTCAGCGCTGCCGAGCCCTGGAACAGCGCCCGCAACGCCGCCTGCATCGCGTCCTGGCGCTCCAGCTGCCACCACAGCAGCGCATCGGCCGGCGCGGCGCCGTCGCGGAAGTAGTCTTCCACGCGGAGGGCGTCGTCGGCGTCGGGCAGCGCGGGTGTGAGCATAGGCAGGGACATGGGGGGCGGATTATCTGTTCAGCCGCGTTGTCCGCCGCCGGCCCGCTTTTCATATCACTGGGGGTTTGCGGGAGGGGGCGCTGCGGCTACGCTGCGCGCGCCACCGCCCCCCGTACCATGCCGCCCCGCACCTCCCTCGCAAGTACGCCGCCCCCGGGCAGCCGCCCCGACGTGCGCTGGCACAGCCTCGGGTTGCTGGTGCTGGGATGCCTGACGGCCACGGCCGCTTTGGCGCTGGACTGCCCGCCCATGCCCCAGCAGGTGTCGCGCGACGCCGAGGTCGAAGTTCGCGTCGGCGTGCGCGGTCTCGGCACGGCCAGCGGCCCCGAGCTGGCCACCCGGACGCGCCAGCTCGGCAACGACCTGCTCGGCCGCCTGCCCCAGGCCGACCGCGTATACCTCGAACAGATGATGTTCGCCAGCTATTGCTCGGCTCTGCGCGGCGACGCCGGGTTGAGCGAAGCCGAGCGCGAGAGCCGCGTGAAAGCCTATGCGCGCGAGTTGCGCGCCACGCTGGCCGGCGCCAACCTGCCGGCGCCGGCTCGCGTCGACCCGCGAGACGCTGCACGCGCTGAGCTGGCCCGGTTGCCGCTGCCGTACACCCGTGAAGCTTTCCTCGCTGCCGCCCGGGATGGCAACGCCAAGGCGGTCGATCTCTTCATCGCTGCCGGCATCGACGTCAACGGGGTCGATGGCAACGGCATTCCGGCGCTGGCCTATGTGGGTTCGAGCGGCGACCTGCCCCGGGTGCGGGCGTTGTTGCGTGCCGGGGCCAAGGCGGACCTCCCCATCTACAGCCACGCGGTCAGCCAGGCGTCGCCGCTGAGCTGGACGGCCATCAGCGGGCAGGACGAAGCCTTGCGCCTGATGCTGGCCACGCGGCCTGCGCTGGAGATGGTCGAAGGCGCCTTCGTGGTGGCCGCCGGCGGCGGTCACCCGCGCACGATGGACCTGCTCCTCGCCCACGGCGTGGATCTGAAGAAGGTGGGCGGGGAGGCAATGCGGAACACCACCGTCTGGCTGGGCCGGGATACGGACAGGATCGCCGCCGCGCGGCACCTCGTCGAGCTCGGCGTGCCGATCGACGCAGCCGACGACGAGGGTTGGACGCTCTTGCTGCAAGCGCTGACCGGGCATCGCCCCGACCATGTGGCCTTTGCCCTTCGGGCCGGCGCCGACCCCAACCACCGCTGCAGCTGCAGTGGCTACGAGGAGGGTGGCTTCAACGCACTGGGCGTCGCGCTGGTCCAGAGCCCACCGCCCTCCGTCGAACTGCTGCAGTCGCTCATCGATGCCGGCGCCGATCTGCGGGCCCGCAGCAACAGTGGCCGCACCCCCCTGCTGGTCGCTCTGGAGCGACCGATACCGGAGCTGGTCTTGGCCTTGCTGCGGGCCGGCGCACCGGTGGGCGACCACGATGCCAAAGGCCGGACGGTGTTGCATTTGGCAGCGCGGCGCGGCGTCTTGTCGGCCGAGCTGCTGAGACAAGTGCTCGCGGCCGGCGTCGAGGTTGACTCCCGCACCGCGGAAGGCCGCACGCCGCTGATGAGCGCGGCGGCCTACGGCGGGTTTGAGACGATGGACCTGTTGGCCAAGGCCGGCGCCGATCTGAACGCCCGCTCGCTGCAGGGCCTGACGCCGTTGATGGCGGCCGTCATATCCGAACAATCCCAGGCCGCCAGGTGGCTGCTGGAACATGGCGCTCGCCTCGAAACGCGCGACGAGGACGGCCTCGACGCTCAGGCCCATGCCCAGGACCTGATGGGCCCGTCAAAGACCCGCATGCTTGCGGCCCTCAAAACCGGAGTCCGACCGTGAAACTCGCCCCACCTCACCTGACCCTCCTCACGCCACCCGCGCTGTGGCTGCTGCTGGCGCTCGGCTCGCCAGCAGCCCAGGCGATGGACTGCCCGGACCCACCCAAACAGCAGCAGCGCGACTGGGACGCGCAGATTCGTGCGGAGGTCGGCCGCATCGGCCCGGTCAAGGGCGCCGAGCTGGAGGCCAAGGTCAAGAACGTCACCCAGGATCTGCTCGTCAAGCTGCCGAACGCGGACAAGCTCTACCTGGAGCAGATGATGTTCTCGGCCTATTGCAGTGCGCTGCGCGACGACGCGTCCATGGCCGAGTCCGCCAAGGCGAAGCAGATCCTCGACTACCGGCGCGAGTTGCAGAAGGCTTTGAAGCCTTGACGCGAGCGCCGGACGCCATTCAGCTGCTTTGAGCGCTGCCGCCACGTCGCTTGAACCCTGGCACGGCCCAGGCTGCGTAAGCTGACGCCATGAAACAGCCGACCTTCTTCCTCTCCCACGGCGGCGGCCCCTGGCCGTTCATGGACGGCGACTACCGCCGGGCGCATGCCAGGCTGGAGGCGTCGCTGCAGGCCCTGCCCGCCACGCTGCCCGAGAAGCCGAAAGCCATCCTGATGATCTCGGCCCACTGGGAGGAAACCGCCTTCACGGTGATGACCTCGCCCGCGCCCGGCATGCTGTACGACTACGGCGGCTTTCCGGCGCACACCTACGAGGTGGTGTACCCGGCGCCGGGCGACCCGGTGCTGGCCGAGCGTGTCGTCGCGCTGATCGAAGCCGCCGGCCTGCCCGCTGCACGCGACGCCAGGCGCGGCTATGACCACGGCGCTTTCTGCACGCTGGTGCCGATGATCCCGGACGCCGACGTGCCCGTCGTGCAGCTGTCGCTCAGGCGGGGGCTGAACCCGGCCGAGCACCTGGCCTTGGGCCGGGCACTGGCACCGCTGCGTGACGAGGGGGTGCTCATCCTGGGCAGCGGCTTCAGCTTCCACAACCTGCGCCTGTACGGCGCGCAGGGGCGCGAGCCGTCGGCCGCTTTCGACGGCTGGCTGCAGTCCGCCCTGCCCTCGCCCGAGGGCCGGGCCGAGCGCCTGCAAGCCTGGGCCCAGGCCCCGGCCGCGCACATCGCCCACCCGCGCGAGGAGCACCTGCTGCCGCTGATGGTGGCCGCCGGCGCCGCCGAGGGCGATGCTGCGAGCTGCAACTATCACGAGACCGAATTCATGGGCGGCGTGACGGCGTCGAGCTTCAGGTTCGGGTGACCCACGGGGTTGCCGGCCCGGCTGCGGGGGGCCACCGGACCGCCGCCGGGCCGCCAGGCCTGCCCAGGACTACCGTGCGGCCTGGGCTTTCAGGAAACCATTCACATCCAGCCAGTGCATGAACACCGGGAACCAGCCGTTGGCGGTGTTGCCCGGGTAGCCCAGGCCAAAGCCGTGGCCGCCGTTCTGGTATAGGTGGAACTCGACGGGTCGGCCGGCGTCGTACCAGGACTTGACCACCCCGAATTGGCCGCGGAACAGGAAGTCGTCGGAAGCGATGGCGGTGAACATCGGCGGCGCATCCTTGGGCACGTTGACCGGACCCATGCCGCCGTAGATCGGGCCGATGAAGGCGAGCTTCATGGCCTTGGAATTCAGCGTGGCGTGCATCGTCAGGCCCGCGCCGGCCGAGAAGCCGATCATGCCGAGCCGCTTCGGGTCGACATGCCATTCCTTCGCGCGGGACAGGATGAGGGCGTAGGCCGCTTCGGCGTCGGCGAGCTGGTTGGCGAGGTCGGGCAGCAGGGCCCGGGGATTGCCGTCGCTCGAACCCGCGGCGGCGAACATGCGATCCATCGAGTCCTTGAAGCCGTCCAGCGATTCCGGCGTGGGCTGCAGCCGGTACTTGAGCACAAAGGCGGCGATGCCCTGGTCCGCCAGCGCCTGGGCGACCGCCCAGCCCTCGTGGTTGAGCGCCAGCCAGCGAAAGCCGCCGCCCGGCGCCACCAGCACGGCGGCGCCGTTGCCCTTCCCCGGCGCGGGCAGGAAGGGTGTCAGGGTGGCCGTGGTGATGTTGCGCGCCATCGGCTGGCCCCACTGGCGGAACCAGCTCTCGCTGGCCGGCTGGTGGTCGACGCCGCCCGTGCCGAGCTGGATGGCGTTGGGCTCGGCGGGCGCCTGCAGCGGGTAGATGGTCCCGTCCTGTGCAAAGGCACAGGACGCGGCGGACAGCAGAAGGGAAAACAGAGCGAAGCGCAGTGATGACATGGCGTTTGGCGTTTGGCGTTCGATGAAGTGATGAAAGCGGTGGCGTTGGGGGCCGCGCTCAGCGCGGCAGCAGCACCTGCCGCGACAGCGAGAAGGTCGCACCTTCGACGGGCGCGCCGGTGTCAGGCTGGCCGCCGCCCACGCTCAGGCGGTAACTGCCGGGCATGACCTGGCGCACGCCGTCCCGGTCGACGAAGCTGAGGTCACGCGCGTTCAGGCGGTAGCTCACTTCGCGCCGTTCGCCGGCTTTGAGGTGCAGCCGCTGGAAGCCGCGCAGCGCCAGCCGCGGGCCGCCCTCGAAGCGGGGCGGCGTGAGGTAGAGCTGGGCCACCTCGTCGCCATCGCGCTCGCTGGTGTTGGTGATGGCCGTTCTCACGACGAGGGCCACGTCCTTGCCGTCGTCCTGAACCTCCACCTTGAGCGCCTCGTAGCGGAAGCTCGAATAGCTCAGCCCATGGCCAAACGGGTAGACCACCGGCTTTTCGAAGAAGCGGTACGTGCGGCCGGCCATGCGGTAGTCGTCGAAGGGTGGCAAATCCTCCACGCTGCGGTAGAAGGTGACCGGCAGTCGCCCGGCCGGGTTGGTCGTGCCGCTCAGCACCTGTGCGATGGCCTGGCCGCCGCCCTCGCCGGGATACCAGGCCTGCAGCACGGCTGCCCCATGGGCCTTGGCCCAGGACAGGTCGATGGCGCTGCCACTCAGGTTCACCACCACGACCGGCTTGCCCAGCTGCGCGGCGGCCTGCAGGTAGGCGCGCTGGTCGGCCGGCAGGTCGAGCTTGGTGCGGTCGCCGCCCGAGAAGCCGTCGATCTTGACGGGCATTTCTTCGCCTTCGAGGTCCGACGTCAGTCCCACGACGGCCACGACAACGTCAGCGCCCGCCACACCAGCGCGCAGGTCTGCCGTTGGCTGGCGCGAGACGCGCATCCAGACCATGCCGGGCGGGGCGAACGCGTTCGACTCGGCTTCGAACCGCAGCGCGCAGCGCTCACCCTTCTTCAGGTCCACCTGCGTCAGCGCAACCGGTTCGGCCCACTGCGTGGGGCGCCTGGCGAGGTTGATCTCGCGCCCGCCGACGCGCACCTGTCCCTTGATGCCCGCGACGCCGAGCCGGTAGCTGCCGCTCTCGGGCGCAACGAAGAATCCCGTCCAGACGGTGCGTGTGATGGCGCCGGCCTCGGCAAAGTCCCCGGCGCGCGACTCGAGCTGGGGCACCACATGGCTGCCGAATGCCTGGGGCTGGAAGCGGCGCCGGCCCGCCTGCGTGGGCGAACCGGGTACCAGGTTGAAGTAGCTGGCGTGCAGCCCCGCGCTGCCATCGGGCGCCACGAAGGCGCTGGCGGGTACCGGGTCGCCGTCGGTGATGGAGGGCCCGAACGGCACGAGCGTCACCTGCTCCGGCGAGAACTGCTGGCGCAGGCCTTCGAACACCGTCTGTGTCGGCCCGGTCTGGCCGGACGAGTAATTGCCACGCATGACGCGACGCGCGTTGGCCAGCGGGCCGACGACGGCGATGCGCGCCGAGGCACCCAGCGGCAGCGTGCCGTCATTCTTCAGCAGCACCAAGCTTTCGACAGCGGCGCGGTGTGCCAGCGCGCGATGGTCGGACGAGTTGATCGTCTGCGCCGCCGGGAAGCTGCGCTCGGCCAGCCCCGGCAGGTCGCCGTTGCGCAGGCGTGCGGCAAACAGCCGCACAAGCGCGGTGTCGATGTCGGCCTGGCGCAGGTAGCCGCGCGCCAGTGCCTGCTTGTAGCGCTCACCCAGGCCCGGCGTATGCGATAGCGTGGCGGTGTTGCACTCGTTGTCCATGCCGGCCTTCAGCGCCGCAGCCGCCCCGGCGGCGGCGTCGACCGCATACTTGTGATGGGCACTGATGTCGACGACGGCGTCGCAGTCTGAGACCACGTAGCCCGTGAACTGCCAGTCCTGGCGCAGGGTCTTTACCAGCAGACTCTGGCTGGCGCAGGCCGGCTCGCCGTTGACGCGGTTGTAGGCGCACATGATGGAGCCGGCCTGTGCGTCGACGATGGCGGCGCGGAAGGCGGGCAGATAGGTGTCCTCCAGGTCCTGCGCCGAGACCCACACGTCCACCGCGTGGCGCGTGGACTCCGGCCCGCTGTGCACCGCAAAGTGCTTGGGACTGGCGATGACCTGGGGCAGCGCGGCGTCCGGCCCCTGCATGCCGCGCACGAAGGACTTGGCCAGCGTGCCGGTCAGGAAGGGGTCCTCGCCATAGGTTTCCTGGCCGCGGCCCCAGCGCGGATCGCGAAAGATGTTGATGTTGGGCGACCAGGTGTCCAGCGAACCGCCGATACGGTTCGGATTAGTCTTGCCGCGCCCCAGCGCATAGACGGCCTGCACTTCGGCGCTGATGGCGCCGGCCACGTCCAGCAGCAAGCGGTCGTTGAAGCTCGCAGCCAGCCCGACGGGCTGGGGGAAGTTGGTCGTGGCGCCAGGCCCGAACGCGCCGTGCAGCGACTCTGTCCACCAGTTGTAGGCGGGGATGTTCAGGCGCGGTATTGCGGGAGCGCCGTTCAGCAGTTGCTCCACCTTCTCGTCGAGCGTCAGCTGCGACACGATCTGGCTGGCCTTGGCATCGGCGTCGGTTGGCGGTAGGGCGGCGGCCATGCCGGTGAAAGCCAGGCCCCAGGCGAGGCAGGCGGCGGACAGGATCTTCAAGCGCGTCTCCAGAAATGTTCTTGTTCGTCCATTGTGTGGTAGCGCAACCAAAATTGATAGCCCCAGGCTTCAACCCGCCTCGAGTCGTCGGCAGCCGATGGACGCCGGCCACCCCGGCATCGCCGACACTGGGGCTCCACTCCAGGCCCGCCCATGACGCAAGACCTCATCGCTGCCTTGGCGGCCTGCCACCGCGGCGACCGCATGCTGAACGCTGACGATTGGGTCAACGCCGTGCGCAGCGAGCGCGAGGCCTACGCCGTGCAGGAGGGTGTCGCCGCCGCGCTGGGATGGCGGCTCGAACGCTGGAAGTCCGGCGGCGCCGGCCGGCAGGGGCCGTTCAGCCATTCGCCGGTGAACCCGGTGGCGGGCACGGCGCTGCTGGGCGTGGAGGCCGAGGTCGCGCTGCGCATCTGCCGCGACGTGACGCCTGCAGATGCACAAGGGCCGCTGGACGACGTCGTCGACGCGATGTGCGTCGCCGTGGAACTGGTCGCCTCGCGCTGGCAGGAAGGCCTCGCCGCGCCGGACCTGCTGCGCATGGCCGACCACCAGTCCAATGCCGGCCTGCTGCTGGGCCCTTGGTTGCCCTACCAGTCGCTGGACTGGGCCCAACTGGCATGGCGGCTGGCCCTGCCCGGCCAGCCCGACATCGCGCGCCGCGGCGGGCATTCACTCGCCGACCCCGCCGGCGTGCTGCCCGCCTGGCTGCGGCATGTGACGCGCGATGGCCGCACGCTGCCGGCCGGCACCGTCGTGACGACGGGCGCCTGGGGCGGGCTGCATCCGCTCACCGGCCAAGCCCGCGGCAGCTTGAGCATCGAGGGGCTGGGCGAATTCAGCTTTTCAGCAGCGGCGTGAAGATCGCGACGAAGGCCGCGATGTTGACGGCCACCGTCAGCCAATAGATGCGCTGGAACGACGGCTTCGCACGCTTGTGGCGCAGCAGCTGTTGCGCCAGCAGCGCGCCCGGCCAGCCGCAGGCCAGCGACAGCGCGTGCAGCGTGTTCTCCGCCACGCGCCATTCGCCCCGTGCAGCGGCACGCTTGTCCAGCGCGTAGACGATGAAGCTGGCCATACTCATCGCCGAGTACAGGCCCCACAGCCAGTTCGGCAGCCCCCACGCCAGATGGCAGGCCAACACGAAGCCCGCGAAGGCCGGCACCAGCAGCAGCAGGCGGCCACCATCGCGCGGCGCGGACGACGGTGGCGCGGCGCGCGGCGCCAGGCTCTGCACGCCGGTTGCGCGGCGCTTGCCCTGGTCGTCCCGGCTCTCGCGATAGCTCAGGCGTTCACCGACAAAAGGCCGGTGCGGCCTCAGCCCGAAGGCCTTGACGTGGACGAAGACCTTGGCCCCGCCGTCGTCGGGCGCGATGAAGCCATAGCCCTTGGCGTCGTCCCACTGCGTCAGCGTTCCTTTCATCGGGCCGCCTCGGCGAGTTGAGCTTTCAGCGCCGCGATGGCGTGCCGGACCTTGGCAGGCTGGCCAGGATTTCCGTCCTGGCGTTGCGGCGTCATCGCCCAGACGGGCAGCTCCGGCAGCACGAGATCGGTATCCAGGCGCAGCAGCCGGCCGGCCGCGACGGCTTCGGCCACGTCCTCGTCACCCAGCGGCGCCACGCCCAGGCCAGCCTCGCACAGTTGTTGCAGCGTCAGCTGGTTGTTGCTGGCGTAGCGCGGCTGCACGCTGATGTCGCTGCCGGGCAGGCGGCGGGCCTGATCGGTGCCGTCCTGCAGCATCAGCCAGTCGGCCGCCTGAAGTGCCTCCGGCGTCGCCGGCACACCGCGCTGAGCCAGGTAGCCCGGTGCCGCGTACAGGCTGGTGTGCACAGTGCCGATGCGCTGCGCCACCCATGGGCTGTCCGGCAGTCGGCCGAAGCGGATGGCGAGGTCGATGCGGTGGGCCACCAAGTCGGTGAAACCGTCCTCGACCTGCAGGTGCAGGCGCAGGCCTGGGTGCGCCACCAACAGCGGCGCCAGCGCCGGGCCGACACGCCGGCCGAAGCCCACCGTCATGGCGATGCGCAGCTCGCCCTCGGGAGCGTCGCGCAGCTGCAGCAGTTGCGCCTGGGCCGTTTCAGCCGCCGCCACCATGGCGGCACAGCCGGCGTGGAAGCGCTCGCCGGCCGGCGTCAGGCTGAGCTTGCGCGTGGAGCGGTGCAGCAGCGTGACGCCCATGTCCTTCTCCAACGCCCTGACCTGCTGACTGACGGCCGAGGTGCTGGTGCGCAGCTGCCTCGCCGCGGCGGCAAAGCTGCCGTGGCGCACAACGGCGGCCAGGACGGCCATGCGCTTGAGTTGGTCAAACATGAAGATTTTCTAAACAGTCTGCGACTTGAATGCAGACTTATCAGCGCATTGTGAAGAAGAAACAATAACTCAATCGCAATCCGTCCTGTTGGAGAACACCATGAACATCGCCCTGATCGGCGCCACCGGCTTTGTCGGCCAGGCCTTGCTTGAAGAACTGCTGAACCGTGGCCACCAAGTGCGCGCGCTGCAGCGCGACACGAGCAAGCTGGCAGCACGCTCTGGGCTGGAAGTGCACTCGGTGGATGTGCTGGCAGGCGGGGACCTGGCCGCCGAGCTCAACGGTGTGGACGCCGTCGTCAGCGCCTTCAATGCGGGCTGGGCCAACCCCAACCTGCACGACGACTTCCTGCGCGGCAGCGACGCGATTGCCGACGCCGCTCGCACGGCAGGCGTGCGGCTCGTCGCCGTTGGCGGCGCGGGCAGCCTGTTCATCGCGCCGGGCCAGCAACTGGTCGACTCGCCGAACTTCCCGGCCGAGTGGAAGTCCGGCGCGCTGGCTGCCCGCGAGGCCCTGAACCGCCTGCTCACCGACCAAACCAAGCTGGACTGGACCTTCGTGTCGCCAGCCATGCACCTGGCGCCGGGCGAGCGCACGGGTCAGTTCCGCCTGGGTGGCGAGGAGCCAGTGTTCGATGCCCAGGGCGAAAGCCACATCAGCGTCGAAGACCTGGCCGTGGCCATCGTCAACGAACTGGAAGCACCGCAGCACCGCCGCAGGCGCTTCACGGCCGGCTACTGAGCCCTATTGCACGACCGGAGAGATCCGGAACATCAGCACGCCATGCGGCGCCACG
Source organism: Burkholderiales bacterium (assembly GCA_016195825.1). Lineage (GTDB taxonomy): Bacteria > Pseudomonadota > Gammaproteobacteria > Burkholderiales > Burkholderiaceae_C > Pelomonas. The sequence goes on from JACPYV010000175.1 coordinate 14,323, forward strand.
GTCCCGCCGTGGCGGCCGCTGACCGCCTTGGCCTTCCTGCCGGACCACAGGTCCAGCACATCGGCCTTCAGCCTGGAAGGCAGATCGAGCTGCTCCCAGGTCATGGCCATGTCGGCCGGCTTGTCGCCACGGTTGAACAGCACGGCGGCGCGGTCGCCGCTCTGCAGCGTGCGCACCCAGATCTCCTGGTCACCCTGGCGCCAGATGCGGCGGCCCTGGCGACCGAGCGGGTCCTGGTCGACCTGGATGACGGCGGCGTTGGTCAGGACGCGTTTCGTGTCCGCGTCCATCTTGCTCATGTCGTTGCCGGCAATCAGCGGCGCGGCCAGCATGGCCCAGAGGGAGAAGTGGCTCTCGTACTCGGTCGTCGTCATGCCGCCGTTGCCGACCTCCAGCATGTCGGGGTCGTTCCAGCCGTTGGGCGCAGCGTCGGCCCACAGGTCGGCGTTCATGTCGATGATGTCCAGCAGCCCGTGCGACCATTCCTTTTTGCCCTTCCAGGCGTCCCAGATGTCGCCGGTGGTGCGCCACAGGTGGCCGATGGGTGCGGCCCAGCGGCCGGGCTGGCTGGAACCCCATTCGCATATGGACAGCACGATGTCGCGGCCCGATTCGCGCAGCGCCTTGGCCATGATGGTGTAGGCCGCCTCGGGGTTGCGCGGGCCGGTGTAGCACCAGTCGTACTTCAGCCAGTCCACGCCCCACTTTGCGTATTGGCGGGCGTCCTGGAATTCGTGGCCGGCGCTGCCAGGGCGGCCGCCGCAGGTCAACGCGCCGGCGTCGGAGTAGAGACCGAACTTCAGACCCTTGCCGTGCACGTAGTCGGCCAGCGCCTTCATGCCTGAAGGAAAGCGCTCGGGGTCGGCCTGGACGTTGCCGTCAGCGTCACGGCTCTTCTGCCAGCAGTCGTCGATGACGAGGTAGCGGTAGCCGGCGTCCCGCATGCCCGAGGCCACCATCGCGTCGGCCTGCTGGCGGATCAGCGTCTCGCTGACGTTGCAGGCGAACTTGTTCCACGAGTTCCAGCCCATGGGCGGCGTGGGGGCGAGGTTAGGCTTGGGCGCGTCGAGCTTGAGCGTCTCGTGAGGCGCAGTCTGAGCCGCGGCAGGCAGCAAACAGGCGGCAAGGGCCAGCAGCACGCGGCGCAGCCAGGTTGAGGTCATGGCGAACTCCGTTTGGGTTTAGACCGTGCCGCGGCGGGCTTCCAAGTCGGCGCGGATCTCTTGCATGCGCTGCTCCGTCAGGAAGTAGCGCGACACGATGTACAGCGCGACAAGCAGGCCGCAAATCGGGATGCCGGACAGGAAGATGCGAATCAGCAGCAGCGCATCCTCGCCCTGCACGGGCAGCTTTGCGTCGAAGCCGGTGAACATCAGCACCCAGCCCGAGGCGCCGTTGCCCAGGGCCAGGCCCACCTTCGAGATCCACGAGCCACAGGCGGCGAACGAGCCCTCGCGGCGCTGGCCGCTGCCCAGTTCATCGTGGTCGATGACGTCGGCCATGGCCGAGCCGTAGATGGTCCAGAAGCCGGCGCCGACGAAGGCCACGCCGCCGCTGGCGAACAGCTGCAGCCAGGGCAGTCGCGGGTTGTAGAAGAACCAGTCGCCGATGAAGGCCACGATGCCCAGCACCAGCACCGTCATCAGCGCGTTGCGCTTGCCGTGGGCCCGGGCCACCCAGCCGGCGAAGGCAATGCCGATCAGGCCGCACACCAGGCCGGCGATGCCCATCATGGAGTTCCACTGCGTGGCCTCCACGACGTTGCCGCCACAGACGTAGTAGACAGTCGCGTAGTAGCCGAGCAGGCCCACCATGGACGTCGCCATGTTGTAGGCCAGCATGGTGCCCAGCATCTGGCGGAAGGGCTTGTTCTTCAGCGTGCGGTAGAGCGTGTCCTTGAAGGGCACGCGCTGGCGGGTCTGCGCGACGACCTTCTCGTAGTAGCGCTCGCGCGTCAGCAGGAAGATGGCGATGGCAACCACGACCATGATGCCGCCCAGGATGGCGGTATAGACCTGGGCGCCCAGCAGGATGTCGGGCTTGCCGCTGGCGTCGTTGAAGACCGCCAGCGTCGTGAACTGCGCGGCCACGAACATCGCCAGCTCGGGAACCTTCTGGATCGCGTTCTTCCACGACATCACGCGCGTGCGCTCGTGGTAGTCCGGCGTCATCTCGGCACCCAAGCTGCTCCAGGGCATGTTGAAGCAGCTCATAACCGGCACGTACAGGCAGGTCGAGACCAGCATGAAGACGAAGTACTCGCTGTCCGTCCAGCCGCGGCCCACCGCGAACATCAGCGGCAGGCCGATGCCGGCCAGCACCCCGCCCACCAGGATGAAGGGCCGCCGGCGCCCCCAACGCGTGCGGGTGTTGTCGGACAGCCAGCCGAACAACGCATCCGAGACGGCATCGACCGCGATCTTCAGGAAGATGACCGTCGAGATCAGCCCCGGCGCCACGCCCAGGCACACGTTGAACACGTGGAAGGCCAGCGACTGGTAAAGCCAATGACCCCACATGTCCAGGAAGGAACCCAGGCCGAAGCCGATCTTCTGCGGCACAGGCACGCGGTCACGTGCGGGCGTCGCGCCAGCCGCCGCCACGGGGGCGGCCGGGTGCATCACAGGCGCGGCGGCCCCTTCGGGATCGGCAATCACCACTGTCTCCTTCGTCGCCTGCGCTGACGCGGCGAAATTTTTAGTAAACAGTGTGATTTTCGTTCGACAGACGAACGAACGAGAAGCGGTGCAAACACCTAGGCAGCCAGGCCGTGCCAGGCGCGGGTCAGCTCGCCGCGGTCACCTGGCGCCGCGGGCGCGTCTTCGCAGGCGCCGCCTCGGGCGCAGGCAGCACCGAGCTTTCGCGCACGACCAGCTCCACCGGCAGCGACGCCTCGGTCGGCGCGGTCTCGCCCTCGATCAGCGCACGCGCGGCCAGATGGCCCAGCGCCTCCTTGTCCATCTTCACCGTCGACAGCGGCGGCTTGCTGCGCGCGGCGTCCTCAATGTCGTCGTAGCCGATGAAGCGGATGTCCTCGGGCACGCGCAGGCCCAGCTCATGGCACAGGTCCATCGCGTGCAGCGCGGTCGAGTCGTTGTACGCAAAGATGGCGTCCGGCGGCTGCGGCAGCGCCAGCAGCCGGCGCAGCGCGTCGCGGCCGGCCTCCCGGTACTCCAGTGCCGGATCCAGCGTGACCTCGTAGTCGGGGTCGAACAGCCGGCCGGCCTCGAACAGCGCGCGCCGGAAGCCCTTGGCCCGCAGCGACACTGAGTAGTGGATCAGCGGGCCAAAGATGGCCGCGACGCGCTGAGCGCCACCGTCCAGCAGATGCTTGGTGGCCAGCCAGGCACCCAGCAGGTTGTCGTCGTTGACGCAGCGCACGCCGGGGTAGAAATGGTCCACCAGCACCAGCGGCAGCTCGCAGCGGCGGATGGCCTCCATGGCCTCGGGGTCGAAATAGCCCGCGCCCAGCAGCGCATCGGACTCGTGCCGGCGAACCTGGCCCGCAATGTCGTCGCCCGCCACCACCGACATGATGCTCAGCGGCACACCGGCCTCGCGGCAGGCCGTCTCGGCGCCGTGCAGTACGTAGGAGTAGAAGGGGTTGCTGGCCAGCGAGCCGATGCTGCGGCTGTACAGGAACAGGATGCGGCGCGGCTTGCCGGTGCGCAGCTTGGCCGTGTCATAGCCCAGTTGCTGCGCCACCTCCAGCACCTCGGCGCGGGTCTGCTCCGACAGCCCCGGCTGGCCCTTCAGCGCCCGCGACACCGTTCCGATGGACACACCGGCGGCCTGGGCCAGCTCGCGAATGGTCACGCTCCGCTTCTCGGCCATCACCCAAGCTCCCGCGTCTGTTTAGCACCGCTCATGAAAAGGATTGTGTCATTGGCGGATGGACCTGCTGGAACACCCTGATGCCTCAATTGTTCACTAAACATCTTATGTTGCTTAGAATATTTTCATGCCCTCCCATTCCATCGCCGTGCTGGGCGAAGCCCTGATCGACGAATTCCACGACGGCCCGGTGGCGGGTGGCGCACCGTTCAACGTCGCACGTTCGCTGGCCGCGCTGGGTGCGCCGGCGCTGTTCATCAGCCGCATCGGCGCCGACGACGCCAACGGCAGGCTGGTGCTGCAGAGCGCCCGGCGCTACGAACTGGCGGACCAGGGCATTCAGCGCGACACCGTCCACGCGACCGGCCGCGTCAGCGTGCACGAGACGCCGGGCGATGGCCACCGCTTCGAGATCCACGGCGACGCTGCCTGGGACCATCTGGATGCCGGCGTCGCGCAGGAAGCACTGGCGGCGTCACCGGCGTCCATCATCTATTTCGGCAGCCTTGCGCAGCGCCATCCGGTGTCGCGCGCGGCGCTGCGCGCCGTCGTCAAGCCTTTTGCCGGCCTGCGCCTGCTGGACCTGAACCTGCGTCCCGGCACCGACGAGCCGCAGTTGGCGGCCGAGTCCCTGATGCTGGCTGACTGGGTCAAGGTGAACGACGACGAACTGGCGCGGCTGGCCGGCTGGTTCGCCGATGCGGCGGCCGATGAAACCGCGCAGGTTGCCGCCCTTATGGACCGCTTCGCACTGCAGCGCCTGGTCCTGACCCGCGGCGCCGACGGCTGGCGCTTCTACGGCTGCGGCGGCGCGCTACTGGCTCAAGGCACGGGGGTGCACCAGCCGTGGCTGGTCGACACCGTCGGCGCCGGCGACTCCTTCACCGCGCTGCTGCTGGCCGGCCTGGCCCTACAGCGCGATTTGCCGGCCACGCTGGCGCTGGCTAACCGCTATGCGGCCTTCATCTGCAGCCTGCGCGGGCCACTTCCCACCCATCCCCAGGCGCTCGCCGCCTGGCGGGACGCGCTTCAGGCGCTGCCGCCCTCTCCTTCTTCCTGACCCTGACTTCGCCGCCATGGACATGACCGCTCCGCCCGCCCTTGCCAACCCGCTCGTCACCTCGTTCGCCGACCTGGTCGCCCCGCCGCCCGGATCGCCCATGCGCCGCCGCGACTTCTTGTTCGGCGCCGGCACGTCGTCCTACCAGATCGAGGGGGCAGTTCACGAGGACGGCCGGCTCGAATCCATCTGGGACCGCTTCAGCGCGAAGCCCGGCAAGGTGCTGCGCGGAGAGAACGGCGACGTGGCCTGCGACCACTACCACCGCTTCGAGCAAGACCTGGACATCCTGAAGCGCCTGGGCGTCGACGCCTACCGCTTCTCCATTGCCTGGCCGCGCGTCATGGACGCGGCCGGCCGCCCCAACAGCCGCGGCATCGATTTCTACAAGCGTCTGCTGGACGGCCTGAGCCAACGCGGCATCAAGGCCTTCGTGACGCTCTACCACTGGGACCTGCCCCAGCACCTGGAAGACAAGGGGGGCTGGCTGAACCGCGAGACCGCCTACCGCTTCGCCGACTACGCCGACCTGATGAGCCGCGAGCTGGGCGGGCGCGGCGTGGCGGCCTGGACCACGCACAACGAGCCCTGGTGCTCGGCCTATCTGGGCTATGGGGACGGCCACCACGCGCCCGGCCTCAAGTCCAATCGCTGGGCTGCGCAGGCCATGCACCACCTGCTGCTGGGCCATGGGCTGGCCTTGCCGACACTGCGGGCCAACGACCCGACAGCGCTGCACGGCATCGTCGCCAACTGCGCGCCAGGCTACGCCGACTCAGACACGGCCGAGGACCGCGACGCGGCGGCACTCTTCGAGACCTACCAGAACCGCTGGGTGCTGGACCCACTGCTCAAGGGCGAATACCCGGCCGACCTGTGGCGGCTGTGGAAGGGGTGCGAGCCGCTGGTGCTGCCCGGCGACATGGCCCTCATCAGCCAGCCCATCGACTACCTGGGCATCAACTTCTACAGCCGCGCCGTGCTGGCCTCCAAGGGGCCGGACACCATCGACTGGGTGCGCCACCCGGAGGTCGAGCGCACGACGATGGACTGGGAGGTCTACCCGCAGGGGATGCAGGACCTGCTGGAAGCCTTCAAGCGCGACTACGCCAACCTGCCACCGCTCTACATCACCGAAAACGGCATGTCGAGCGACGACGAGGTCAGCGCCGGAGAGATCGACGATCTGCAACGCCAGAACTACATCAAGCAGCATTTCGCGGCATGCTCGCGGGCCATGGACAACGGCGTCGACGTGCGCGGCTATTTCATCTGGTCGCTGCTGGACAACTTCGAATGGGCCTTCGGCTACGAGCGCCGCTTCGGCCTCGTGCATGTGGACTTCGACACCCAGCAGCGCACGCTCAAGCGCAGCGCGCTGGCCTACGCCGACTTCCTGAGGGAACGCGCCGCGGCGCGCTGAGCGTGTGAGCAGCATCCGGCGCATCGTCATCCTCGGCGGCGGCTCCGCCGGCTGGATGTCGGCGGCCGCGCTGGCGACCGGGCTGCGCGGCGTCGCCATCGAGCTGGTCGAGTCCGAGGAGATCGGCATCATCGGCGTCGGCGAAGCCACCTTCCCTGCCATCCGACAGTTCAACGACATCCTCGGCATCTCTGAGGCCGACTTCCTCGCCGCCACGCGCGGCAGCTACAAGCTGGGCATCCAGTTCCGCGACTGGAAGCGGCGCGGCGAGCACTACTTCCACACCTTCGGCGACTTCGGCCATCTCGACGGTCCGATGGCGCTTTGGGGCCAGCTCAGACGGCTGCAGGCCGCACCGGAGACGTCGCTGGGTGAGTTCTGCCTGCCGACGGTGATGGCCGCCCAGGGCCGTTTCTGCCGGCCGGCCGAAGGCGAGGACAGCCTGGCCTCGCGCTACAACTACGCCTACCACTTCGACGCGACGCTCTACGCCGCCTTCCTGCGCCGTCTGGCCGAGAAGCGCGGCGCACGGCGCACGGAGGGCCGCGTCGTCGGCGTGGACCGCCACGAAGACGGCCGTGTGCGCGCGCTGCGCCTGACTGATGGCGGCAAAGTCGAGGGCGATCTCTTCATCGACTGCTCGGGCCTGGCGGCCCTGCTGATCGGCCAGACGCTGGAGCAGCGCTTCGTTGACTACGGCCACTGGCTGCCCGTCGACCGCGCCTGGGCCGTACCCACCGAACGCGCGCCCGGTGGGCTCGCTCCCTTCACACGTTCCACGGCACTGGAGGCCGGCTGGGCCTGGCGCATCCCGCTGCAGGACCGCACCGGCAATGGCCATGTGTTCAGCAGCCGCCACATCGACGAGGGCCGCGCCCGCGAGCAACTGCTGGCCCAGCTCGACGCGCCGCCGCTGGCCGAGCCGCGGCTGCTGCGCTTTCGCACCGGCCACCGCGAGCGCTTCTGGGTCAAGAACGTCGTTGCCATCGGCCTGTCCGCAGGCTTCCTGGAGCCGCTGGAGTCCACCAGCATCTTTCTCGTACACAACGCGCTCGGCAGGCTCATCCCGCTGCTCGGCGAGGTCGACCCGGCGCAGGCCGCGGTCGGCTTCAACGTGCAGCAGCTGCGCCAATACCAGCGCATCCGCGACTTCATCCTCCTGCACTACGTCCTGAGCGAGCGCCGCGACAGCGAATTCTGGCGCACGCTGACGAGCATGGAATTGCCCGAGTCACTGGACTACAAGCTGCACGCCTGGCGCGAGACTGGCACGCTGCACGTCTATGACAACGAGGCCTTCGACACCTCGAGCTGGCTGGCCATCCACGCCGGCATGGGCCATTGGCCTCGGCGGCGCAGCCCGTGGCCGGACGAGATCCCGGCCGAGCTTGCGGCCCGCTATCTGGCCGAGCGTCACCAGGCCATCGCGGCGCTGGCAGCGCGCATGCCCGACCACGATAGCTTTCTGCGCGCCAGGGTTAGCGGCGCTGCGGGATAGCGACCATGCCGAACACGGTGC